>JAQXAY010000286.1 GCA_029252685.1 Saprospiraceae bacterium
CCTTAAGCCAGGCATGTATTTCATACAGCTCAACACCTCAGAAGGTATTATGAGTCGAAAACTCATAATACAATAGACAAAAAAAGGTGAAGCTAAATGCTTCACCTTTTTTTGTCTATTGTATTACGAGTTTTCGACTCATAATACCTTCTGAGGTGTTGAGCTGTATGAAATACATGCCTGGCTTAAGGCTAGAAACATCCATAACATTTTCGATCGCTTCAGGTGTTATCACCTGAATAGATTTACCCCCCATGTTAATGATTTCTCCAGAGATAATTTCAAGATCTTCTGGATAATCTATTCGAACATAATCCGAGCTAGGATTAGGACTAAGTGTTACCGATAAGTCGCGCGTTGGGATATCTTCAGTAGATTCTTCATTTGTAATACTTGCTGAATCATCCTGAAGGTTGTCTCCCGATCCAATATAGACGATGTAGTCCTCTGTTTCTCCTCTATCATATACTTCACAGGCATCTGCACTATTGTAGTATTTAAGTACCACTCTAAGTTTTCTGTAGCCCTCTGGTAAACCTGCAGGTATAGTGATTTTTGAAGATTTGACACTGTTGAAGTAAGTCATAGTCTTACGGATCATTTCATTAGACTCAAATACTCCATTCATGTTGTAATCCAAGAAGAATGAGAAGTAACATATCCCATTTTCTGGAGCATCTTTAGAGAAATATATGTAGTACTTGGAATCGTCTTCAAGGTTGATTACCTCATTGGTATAGTTAAGGTATCCACCATCATTTCCTGTAGTGTTTTCCACATTTGACATTGCGAAGTAATCAATCCACTCATTGGAGGAATCTAAGCCATAAGAATCGCAATATTCTCCTGGAAGTGCATAAGAAGTTGTTGTGAATTCTAGTAAATCAGACCAGCCAGAATTTTCTCCGGTAGAGCAATCTACCTGAAGCTGCGCCTCATAATTGGTTTCTGGCAAAAGATCATCAATGGTATAGGATAGCTGATCAATATCGGTTATCGTAGTCCATATTGTATTACCAGATGTTCTATATCTAAGCGTGTAAGTTTGTGCTAAGTTTGTAGAAGACCAACTTAGTGTAGCACTATTGAAACTAAGTGAACTCACTTCAAAAGCATCTGGAAGATAACAGGTCGAATCAACTGGTGTTAGGAAGTTGTTTTTAAATGACCATGGTGAGTTTCCAACTTGACAAACTCCAGAAACCTGCCATTCGTAAGCCGTGTTTTCATCAAGATCTGTCAGGTAGTAATTCGCCTCGTCTATTGGGCTAATAGTATCCCATTCAGAAGAATCTACAGTTCTTAGTCGCAATTGATAATAAAGGTGGAGTGTGTCTTCATTCCAAAATAGCTCTACCTCAGTTGGATTGATAATAATAGACTCCAAGCCTGTAGGACTATTACAGCCATTACTTGTGGTGAAACTTATTTGTTCGGACCATTCGGAATCTGAAAGTGAACAGTCAGAACGAATTTCAGCAATATAGCTAGTCGTTTCTTCCAGATCTGTGAGCAGGTATTCTGTAGTGTTGATATCACTTACAAAGGTCCAAGACCCTAAAGATGATTTTCTATATCTCAAATCATATACTTCAGCTTCAGACACTTCTGTCCAAGTTAAGCGCGCCGAATATTGTTCGATATCTCCTGCTTGAAGACCCTCAGGTGCTGGACATGGCTCTTCTTCTAGACAGGTGAAAATTGTGCTTCCTGACCATGGAGAGTCTGTTGACTCTGCGCAATTGGAGGATACTTGTACTGTATATGTGCTGCCAGCTTGTAAGGCATTCAGGTTTACACTTGTATTATTGTAATTTGGAATTATAGTCCAACTTGAAGTTCCAAGTAGCCTATATCTAATATCATAAGAATTAGCCTCTGCCACTGTACTCCAGTTTATAGTAGCTGTGTTTATTCCTATGTTACTCGCAGAGACTGTGGACGGTGCATCACATTGAATTGAATTTCCTCCAAGGTCCACAGTATAATCTTCTACTTCACCGTAAGCAAAAACTTCACAGGGCGAAGGGAATGCACTGTATTTTTGACTAACTCGCATACGGGTATTTCCCTGATAAGTTGTATTCGGAATACTTATGGTGCCTGATGCAGTTCCTGACGTTGGTCCTCCGGAGAAAATCTGCTCTCCTGGATCGTCAAAATCCATATCATTATTGAAGTCTATCCAAATCCTGTAATATTCGTTATAAACTGTACCTGAAAACCCAGGACTTATAGATACAGGATAAGTATTTCCATTTGAAAGACTTATGATTTGATCGGTATGATCACTGTATCCACTCGTTGCAGTTCCTGATGTATTCGTAAAGTTACCTAGTGAAAAACTATTGATCCATTCATAAAAAACACTATTTCCTTGGGAGTTGCAATATTGGGACGTGCCACCGCCACCGCCGCCGCCACCGCCGCCGCCGCCGCCGCCGGTGCAGTTTCCTCCAGCTTGCGCACAAAGCACAGCTTGATGGGCATTTGCTCTACCGTTGCCATATTGACTGTCAGGTCCAGTTGGTCCCATATCGTCTGCTGTTGTAGAGATAATAGATCTTACAGTACTTGATGTCAGGTTGGGATTTGCAGCAAGTGTAAGTGCAGCAACACCAGCTACAGCTGGACATGCTGCAGATGTACCACCAAAGCTATTTGTGTAATTGCTTGATGTATAACCTGCTGAGCCCATTCTGTCTGTACTTCTTACACCTGCAGCACCATTAGAAGGAGCTACAACGTCCAAGTCAGCCCCGTAGTTTGAATAATAAGAGCGGACACCTTTATTTGTAACGGCTCCAACGGCTATTACTGAATCAAGGTTACCTGGGTAAGTTACGCAACTAAAATTATTATTTCCCGATGCAAAAACAATCGCACAACCTAAACCATTTCTGCCATTATTAGCGGCATTGTTAATTGCATTTGTTAGTACTGAAAAGTTTAGTGAGCAACTAGAATATCCCCATGAATTTGAAATCACATCTGCCCCATTATTTACTGACCAATTAAAGGCAGCTGCAAGGTCAGAAGTAGATTCCCCACCATAGAAAATATTTACGGAGAAAAATTTAGAATCTGGTGCCAATCCTTTTACACCTAGATTGTTGTGTGATGCTGTAATGATACCTGCGCAAGGTACGCCATGCTTTCCAGAGCTTTTCGGAGTCCCATTTCCATTATTTGCTGGCGTATAGCCAGTTAACAATCGACTGTTTCCATTTGCATCATTGAAGTCTTCGTGTCCTTCAAGTCCATCGTCAATTACTGCAATCTTTATATTAGGTGACCCTGTTGTAATTGCCCACGCCTCGGGGGCATCAACATCGCAGTCAACTTGTCCAGTATGTCCATCAATAGTCTGGCCTGTATTGTGCATTTGAAATTGATACGGATATAGTGGATCACTGAATTTTGTGACCACAGCATAAAAATCAGGATGTGCATATTCAACCAATCCACTCTCTTTGATCTCGTTTGCCAAAGGTAGAATATTGGTGATTTGATCTGTTTCGATCAAGACGTTCCCGAATTGCTCTTCTCTCACCCATGCTTGATGTTTTGATAGGTATTCTTCAAGCAAATTGAGACTAATGCCTCGCTTTAGACGTAGAACAACCTTGTGTGTGTTCCAGAGTGGAAAACCATCTTCAAGTTTTAGTGCTGGGGAGATACTTTTGATATCCTTTGGATCAATACCAATAGCAGTTTTCCATTGTTCTGCTGATCGTTGTATACCGTCCTTTAGAAAAAGGATCATACTGTTTTTTGCCTCGTGTATCTCAATAGATTTCAGATCGTTATCTGTACTTATTCTACTTGCCTGAGTACTTACCGATGCAGTTGAATTTAAATGTACAATTACGGATGTGTAATCTTCTGTAAGTTCGATTTTTTCGTTGTTAGACCAATAATAATTGGACTGTGCGGTTGATGTTTGGAATAGGGATACCGTCAGAAACAGTGTCAAATTCCACAGATGTTGAATTTTCATTTTCTTAATAATCTATTTTTGAATAAAAATTAGAAGTCCGTTCCACTACCTAAAGGAGAGTGGTGAGCATTATCACGTTAATAAGTTTAAATAGCTGTATCGCTATACCGATGTAAGTTTTGCAAAACGAAATTTGGCAAGTAGATTATAGATCTATTTCTTTTGGCAGATCTTTCTGGTGTTGTACGTAGCCAGAAGACTTTGAAGGGTGGATTTAGACTGTATACAAAAGATATATGTCTTTAGTATCAAATTTGATCGATACAAATATATAAAATTTTGTCATTTAGACGACTTCGTATAGTGGAATTTTATAAAGTATTCTCGGAATAATTCCATTCTGACCAGTCTTGGTGGTGGTATTGGAAGAGGATGGGGTTGTCCAGTGTGTTGATTTTTAGTTTTTTTGGTTTTTGGTCTTTAGGGAAATAAAATAGTGATTCAACAGTCTCTGAATCTATGAATTTTAATTCTGTAGGAAATGTAAAAGATTGGATATTGGATGGTGATTTCTCCGCAAGGACAAATCCCCAGTCACCAAACGAGGGCACGAGCGCATGATATGGGCTTACTTTTTGGAAGCCAATACTTTTAATAGTTTCGGAAATGCACCAAAATGATCTAGGTGTATAAAAAGGGCTTGTTGCTTGCGTAACTAGACTTCCTGTGGGGGATAGGTTTCGGTAGCAAAGCTTATAGAACAGGTCAGAATATAGTCGTGCTATAGATTCATTGACTGGATCAGGAAGGTCAGAAATTATGAAGTCAAATTGAGATGTATTTTTTTTTAGAAAGGTGAAAGCATCTTCACTAACCATTTTTACTTTAGGATGTGCCAGGCTGTTATTATTTATCTCTTTTAGAAAAGGATTGGTTTGTGCAAGATTGAAAACAGCGGGATCAAGATCGACAATTACAATCGTATCTACCTTTGTGTATTTTAAAACTTCTCTAAGGGCTAGGCCTTCACCACCTCCAAGGATAAGCACTGATTGTATATCATCTCTTAGTCCCATGGGCACGTGAACTAGTGATTCATGGTATCTATATTCATCTGCGCTGGACCATTGTATCACTCTGTCTATATACATGTTAATATTATCACCACCTTTGGTTAGTATGATGTTTTGGTATGGGCTTTGCTCACTATAAATTACCGGATTCTTATAAATTCTATCATTCCAGTCAGCGAGAAAAACTTGAGCAGTGAGTAGTAGGAAGGTGAAGAATCCAAATACAGTTATCATTGCTATTATTAAGATTTGCTTCCGCTTCCATTTAGTTTCTTCTGAGAAGATCCAAAAGTTTAGAAACCCAATCCCTAGGTTTACCATTCCAAAGATCAAAGAAGATTTAAAGGTGCCAAGCCAGGGTAGTAGTATGAATGGGAATATTAGTGTTGCTATCAATGCTCCTGCATAGTCTAAGGATAGTACATTGGATAAGTTGATCTTGAGTGGATAATATTTTTTCATGATCCGAGTGATCAAAGGGATTTCCAAACCCGTCAATACACCGATAAGGATAATCATAAAGATCATCATAAAACTAAAACCCCAATTATCTACATATACAAAAGTGAGGTATAATAGCGGAACAGATATACCTCCAACAAGCGCTAAAAGGATCTCTGTGATAATGAATTTTTGAATCAACTGCTCTTTAAAAAGCCTAGAAAGATAGGAGCCAAGGCCCATTGCTGCCATGTATACTCCTATTGTAATTGAGAATTGCTTGATTGAATCTCCTAAAAGATAAGTAGAAGTAGTACTGATCAGCAATTCATATATGATTGAGCAAAGTCCAGCAACAAATATTGAGAATACTAGGATTCTTTTTTTGAGTAGTTCTTCGGACTGATCCTTTCGATCCATAATTGTTTAGTTTGAATCCGAAAGTTAAGCTTTTGATCACTTATTATGGATTTAGTCCATAAATTTCATTCTTAGATATTTATTTTTTTGGGATCTGCCGATTATCAAGTAAATTCAATTTTTTATTACTAGGAATTAATTAAAATTCTATGTTTCTCAGAAAAAATGGAAATCGCTATGCTGCCGCTTTGAGCTTTGGTCTCTTTATGGCACTTACAGCATGTAATTTTGAACAACCCGAGCAACTTTCCGAAGAGGTTGTGCTCAGTCAAGGTATTCAAACCTCAGTAGCAGAGGTACTGCCAGATTCTTTCTTGATTACTGACGAGGTAATAATGACTAATCCGGATTCATCAAGAGTGGTAGCTGAATATCTTGATGGTCGTGTAGATACAGTGTATGTAAAAGAAATTCAAGAACAGCACAATCATTATCATGGAGGTGGTTCTTCCTTCCTAATGAATTATCTTTTCTTCCGTGCAATTACTGGAGGATATATGGGGTATCATTTTGGTAGGCCTTACAATTATACACCAAATTCAAGATACTACAGGAATCAGAGTACCTACAATAGAGTGCGAAATACAACAGGTTCTAATATCACAAATACCATGCGCAGAAAACCTGCCAGTTCCTCAAGAGGCGTTGGATCATCAGGTACATCCAGAACTAAAACTACACGACCATCATCTGGTCGCAGTGGGTACGGTCGAAACAGTGGTTCATCAAGGTCTTATGGTGGATAAACAATTAGTAAGAGCGCCAAAGATATCTCAGGATAGACTTCGAGATATGGGCTTGGAATGGTTTTATGGTACATCGGAATGGGATTATCTTTCGGATGATCTCTTAGTCCTTTCGGAGGATCAAGTAGCTGCATATCAAGAAGCATCGGAGGAGTGTTTGGATTTGATTTCCAGAGCAACTAAGCATGTTATTGAGCAATCCAAATATGCCGAATTGGGATTTAATTCTAGAGTAGCTAAGCTTGTCGAATATTCATGGAATCACAAAGGGCATCTTCATTTTTTGGGAAGACTAGATTTTGCTGGAGGGCTTGAAGGTCAAGGTATTAAATTGTTGGAATACAATGGAGATACCTGTAGTATGATGCCTGAATCTTCTGCTTTACAGTTTGAGCAGAAAATGGCAAGTGGTTTTTCTGGTAATGGACAGTTTAATCATATCTATCAGGATATTGTAAAGCGATTTACAGAGCTTTTAGATTCGAATCCCGACAAGCATCCTAGTTTATTGCTTAGTCATATGGGGCACCCTGAAGATCGTTTGAATATTGACTTTCTTTATGCTGCAGCCCACGATGCTGGTTTCGAAGTTGTGGACATCTCTGCCATTGAGCAGGTTGTTTTTTCTCCCGATGAAGGAATTTTCTTAGAGAAGGATAGTGGCTATGTAAAGTATGACTTTTGGTATAAAATGCTTCCTTGGGAGTATACAGTCAATCAAGAACCTGAGTTGTACGATCTTTTAGAGCAAATCATTATGAATGATCTTGCAATCGTAGTGAATCCACCTTACTCCATGATTTATCAAAGTAAAGGGCTTCTGAAGTTGCTGTATGATTTGTATCCAGATTCGCCTTACCTTTTGCCAACATATTCTAATCCAGTGCGATTAAGAGGTCGGGCATTTGTTGAGAAACCTTATTTTGGTTTAGAGGGCGAAAATATTAGGATTTTTGATCGAGATAATGAGGAATTAGAGTCAAATACAGGAGACTTTGGTCATAATCCAATGGTCTACCAAGAATACGTTCCGCTAAACAAGGACTCCAATGAAAATATCTATCAGGCAGGCGTATTTCATGCTTCAACAACCAATGGTTTATCCTTCCGAAGGATTGACGGATTGATTATAGATGAAGATGCTGAGTTTGTAGGTCATGTTATCGAATAAAAAAATGGCTTGAATCAAATTCAAGCCATTTTTTTTATTTAACAACCTTATCTAAAAGATTTTCGTCTGTAAGATTTGGTATAGTAACCTTCAGATTTGGATTTTGATCCATGGCCCGTTTGATAGCAAAAATTGCTTCCTCATTTCTTGCCCAACTTCTCCGAGCAATGCCATTATTAACGTCCCAATGCAGCATTGAACTTAAGCGTCTCTCACTATCTGAGGAGCCGTCAATAAGCATCCCAAATCCTCCGTTGATTACTTCACCCCAGCCAACACCACCGCCATTGTGAATAGACACCCATGTTGCTCCTCGGAAGCTATCTCCAATCACATTTTGGATAGCCATATCCGCAGTGAATCTCGATCCGTCATAGATGTTAGACGTTTCTCTAAATGGAGAATCTGTACCAGACACATCATGGTGATCTCTTCCAAGAACGACAGGACCTTTCAAGCGTCCATCTGCAATTGCATCATTGAATGCCTTTGCGATCTTGATTCGTCCTTCTGCATCAGCATAAAGAATTCTAGATTTGGATCCAACTACAGGTATGTTTACATCTGCAGCATCAATCCATGTTATATTATCTTGTAATTGGCCTTGTATTTCTTTTGGAGCATCTTTTAAGATCTCTTTTAGCACATCTCCTGCAATCTTGTCTGTCATATCAAGATCTTCTTTTAGACCAGATGCGCAGACCCATCTAAAGGGTCCAAATCCATAGTCAAAACACATAGGACCCATGATGTCTTCTACATAGGATGGGTATTTGAATATTCCTTCTTCTTTATTTTTCCAGATATCAGCTCCGGCCTCACCCGCTTCTTTCAAAAATGCATTTCCATAGTCCCAAAAGTACATGCCTTTATCAACGAGTTTATTGATAGCGTCAACATGTCTTTTCAAAGTGTCTCTAACCTCTGCCATGAAACGGATTGGATTCTCATTCATCAGTTCTTCTGCCTCTTCAAATGAGTATCCGATCGGCGTATATCCAAGGTCATTGATATTGTGTAATGAGGTTTGATCTGAGCCCAGTTCTATTTTGACATCTCGCTCAACGAATTTTTCCCAAAGTTCAACAATATTACCATGGTAGATAAGCGCAATAGCCTCTTTGCTGGCTTTACATGCTAACATGCGATCCGTGAGGGCATCTGCATCTTTATAGACATTTTCTTCAAGGATGTAGCCGTCTGTGATACGTTGTTTAACGGCATCATCATCAGTTTCTGCAATCACTCCAACAGCTCCAGTTATTATAGCGGCAAGTGCTTGAGCACCGGACATTCCGCCTAGGCCGGATGTGATGTAGCAAGCTCCTGCAAGATTATCTTCTCCTAATCCCATCTTTCTTCCTGCATTAAGAAGTGTGATGGTTGTTCCGTGGACGATACCCTGTGGGCCAATATACATGAATGAACCAGCAGTCATCTGTCCATAGGAAGTTACTCCTAAGGCATTGTATTTATTCCAGTCTTCTTTTTTTGAATAATTAGGGATCATCATACCGTTAGTGACAACTACCCTCGGTGCATCTTTATGTGATGGGAAAAGGCCCATAGGATGGCCTGAGTACAATACCAATGTTTGCTCATCATTCATCTCTGCAAGATATTTCATGCAAAGTCTATACTGAGCCCAATTTTGGAATACAGCACCATTCCCGCCATAGGTGATTAGTTCATGTGGGTGTTTTGCAATGGTGTAATCCAGGTTGTTTTGGATCATTAGCATTATAGATGCTGCCTGCTTAGATTTAGCTGGATAATCTTCGATTGGTCGAGCCTCCATGGTATATTCAGGACGCAGTCTATACATGTATATACGACCATATTTATCAAGTTCTTGCATGAATTCTGGTGCAAGGATTTCATGGTGTTCTTCAGGGAAATACCGAAGGGCATTTGCCAAGGCAAGTTTTCTCTCTTTGAGCGTGAGTACATCTTTGATGACTCTTCTTGGAGCATGACTTACCTGTGCATCAAGTGTTTGAGCCGCTGGTAGATGTTCTGGTATTCCTTCTAGAATAGAATCTTGAAATTGACTGACAGTCTGCATAAATCAAATAATTTAAGTTTTACAGACTCAAAAATAGTCAAAACTTTAAAGCTTATGGGCTTTGGACCTATATATTGACCAAATACTTGCTTTTCTATTTCAATTTGTATTTAAGGCCTAATCCGAAGGAATAGTTATTGAATAATTTGGGGTCTAATGCTGGTGTTGAAGAGCCGTATCGACCAGTAATATTTAAGCTGATTCTTTTGGATAGCTCTCTGTTGATAGCTGTATAGATCCCCCAATTATTACCTCTTACACCTTGTTGAGGAATTATTTGCTCATAGAATAAGCCACTTTCGAAATTCCACTTTTTAACTTTTACTATAGCCGAGACTCCAAGGTTATTGCTGAAGATGAAGTTTCTTGTAAAGTTGCTGTAGCTGTTTCTGAGGTCAGCCTCGGAGGAAATAGATATATAAGAACTAGTGTCTTCGTTTATTGATATTATATTAGAACTATCTTCCAAGGCCAACAGCTTATTGTTAGATCTGCTATTGTAAGCGGAAAGGGTATAATTGAAATTCAAGGATATCTTTTTATTTAGAACTTTACATACGTTAATACCCGAATATAGACGATTGTTGAAATTCGTAAACAGTAGTAATGAGTTCGGTAATCTCTCATATCCAGCTTGTAAATCTAAGTGCCATAGCTTAGTACCAGTATTCTTAATTTCTAAGGCAGGAATCATGGGCTCAATAGTGAGCTCGGGTATTTTATTTGCTATCGTATTTATTAAACTAGGTCTTACTAATCGGGTAGTTTGTTTCTGCTGAATAAAATGTTTACGATTGGGTATTTGGGGACTTACGGATATTTTACGATAGTCTTTTTTTGTGATTAGCGGATTAGATAACTCATAGATATCGTTTGAAAATTTAGTTTTGTTGTTTTCTAGTGTTGTATTTGTGATTCTATTACTTATTTGTTTTTCAATCCCGAAACCAGGTTTTGTGTTTAAGCTTAGGCTGTCAAGTTTTATTGTATTTGAAGTACCTAAAGTAGCTACTACAAGTACAGCAATGATCCCAAGGGATCTAAAAATACCCTGTCCTGATATTCCATTTCGAGAAGGTGCTAGGCCACCTGTGGCTTTATCCTCGTCTTCATTCAGGAGCATTTCCATCTTATTCCAGCTATCTTCAGAAAAAGGATAGTTGAGATCTGCTAATTTTCGTTCTATGTTTGAATTCCCTCCTTTTTTCATCCCCTATTAGTTTCAGTCAAATAATATGCTAGTTTTTTCTTCAACAATTTTCTTCCCTGTGAAACATGCCATTTTGAAGTGCCTTCAGGAATAGATAGTTTTTTTGCTATCTCATGGTGTTTGTAACCTTCTATTGTATAAAGATTGAAAACTACATTAGTCAATCCAGGTAGTGTTTGTATAGCCTTTAAGAGGTCCTCTGCTTTTAGCTTATCTAATACATTTTCCGTAAGTGCTGGTTCTTGTATTTCTTCTATTTGAAGTTGATTACTATGTTTCTTATTCTTTCTTATTTCATCAAGCGCGGAGTTGATCACTATTCTTTTAACCCATCCGTAGAAGCTATGCTCCTTATTGTGGCTTTCAATTTTAGTAAAGACTTTTAGAAAGCTATTATTAAGGATAAATGTTGCCATATCCTCATCTTTTGAATAGCGTAATGCAACGGCAAACATAGAGCTATACATTTGCTTGTATAGATACTTTTGAGCCAGTCGATCCTTTCGGATGCAACCTTCTACAAGTTCCTCTAGTGTGCTTTGATCGTTGAATTTCATAAATTCCTATTCACCCTAATGACGTTGAATGCAATTAAAGGGTTGGAATAAAATAAAAAAAGTTGGCTATGCAGCCAACTTTTTAATCTTTTACTCGATTCATTGCTAGTAATTTAAGCATCCAATTTGGTAATGCTTTTGAAGGTTTTCTTTTTCTTAGATCGAGAAACCAACCAATTTTTTTTGCAATTGGAATTTTATGGGTCTCCACAAACTCTATGAGTGCTCCGTCTGGGTCTTCGATATATGCAAAGTTTCCAGCAGCTTCTCCCATATCAAACGAATCCATTGCTGCTGAACTATCCACCGTAAAAGGATGGCCTAGTTTGGCACATTTGTCACGTAGTTCAGGCATGCCCTTTATGTCAAAGCATAAATGGATATATCCCAGATCTCCCCACAACCTATCTTTGAAGATTAACTGTGGTGTTCGATCTAGAGCTTGTACCAATTCAATTTGGGATTGGCCAAGCATATTTGAGAATGGGCCTTGTCTTTCCTGACTATGCGCAAGCAATACACGACGATATTTTTTATCTCCAGATGCTAGTGGCTTAAGATCTTCAAAATGATCGGTATCGTCACTAAGTATCGTGTCATAACCGAGTATCTCCTTATAAAATTTTAAGGATTTTTCCATGTCGCTTACACCGATTATGCAACCGTAAGAACCACCGAAGTAGTCGCCATTTCTTCTAAACCAGTTATTAGATTCTACAGCCTCAAAAATGTTGCCATAGGGGTCTTTCGCGAAAAAGTGCTTTTTGCCATTTGTATTCATGGAAACTGATCCTAATAGGTCAACGCCTTTAGCATCAAGATCTGCATATGCTTTATCTACATCTGTGCATTTAAATTTGTTGATATTAAGTCCTAGGTCTCCAAGCTGAATTTCAAATGCTGCTGGCTGGGGCGTTCTTCCAACATATTGCCAGATTTCAAGGCCACCGCCTCCTTGTCCGCTTAAGGCAAGAATAGCATGTCTTGATTGTGGTTGGTTAGCGGTATAGGGAAGCATTAGTTTTGCTTCCGCTGCCTCCTCGAACATTTTGATATCTACTTTTAGGGTTTTCCTATACCAATCAAATGCTTCTTGAACATTTGGGATACCTATCCCCATTTGCTGGATACCAGAAATTAATGGTAAACTCATTGGTCAATAATTAAAAAAGCGATACTGTGGAGGGTATCGCTTTTAGTATTTTATTAAATAGTAAAGCCTAGCTCTGGTGCATTACGTTGTCATACGCTCCAGACTCTAGCTTTTGCTTAATGTCTTTGAAGGCTACAAGCGTTCTGTCGATATCCTCCTGGTTATGTACAGCAGTTGGAATTAGACGAAGAAGGATCATGCCTTTAGGAATTACTGGGTATGTTACGATCGAACAGAAGATACCGTGATTCTCTCTAAGATCCTTAACTAATACCATTGCATGCATTTCATCACCTTCAAGATATACTGGAGTCACACATGAGTTTGTGTTACCAATATCAAAGCCTTCTGCTTTAAGGGCAGATTGAAGTGCATCAACATTTTTCCAAAGGTTTGCTTTGAACTCAGGTTGAGTTCTCAACATTTCAAGACGCTTAATGTTACCTTTTACTACTGGCATAGCCAATGATTTGGCAAACATTTGCGATCTCATATTATACTTCAGGAATTCAATTACATTCTTATCACCTGCAAGGAAAGCACCGAAGCTCGCCATTGATTTTGCAAATGTTGAGAAGTAGATGTCTATGTCATCCTGAACACCTTGCTCTTCACCAGCACCAGCACCAGTCTCACCAAGTGTTCCGAATCCATGCGCATCATCTACAAGAAGTCTGAATTCAAATTTATCTTTAAGGTCAACTATCTCTCTTAATTTTCCTTGATCACCACGCATTCCGAATACACCTTCAGAGATCACTAAGATAGAACCACCAGTCTTTTCGATCATAGCAGTTGCACGCTCAAGATTTTTCTCAAGGCTTTCCATGTTGTTGTGCTCAAAAGCGAATCGCTTACCGTGATGCATACGAACACCATCTACAATACAAGCATGACTTTCTGAATCGTATACAACTACATCTTGACGATCAAGTAGTGCGTCGATAGCAGACATAATACCTTGGTAACCGAAGTTTACAAGTACAGCTGTTTCTTTTTTAACGAAGTCAGCTAATTGCGTTTCAAGTACACCATGCAGGTCTGTATTACCAGACATCATCCTTGCACCCATAGGGTAGGCAATACCAAATTCAGCAGCAGCTTCGCCGTCTACCTTTCTAATCTCAGGGTGGTTTCCTAAACCTAAGTAATTGTTGATACTCCAACAAACAACTTCTTTCCCGTTGAAGTGCATACGATTAGACAATTCCCCTTCTAGTTTTGGGAAAATGTAATATCCCTCAGCGACGTCCGCAAATTTCCCTAGCGGTCCTCTATTTTTTCTAATCTTTTCAAACAAATCCATAGCAATAAAATTATTAAGTCCTGACCTTGAACGGTTTGAATAAAAGGCACATAAACTTAGTTCGGTAATTCTCAGTTCTGTAGACTCCAGTCTACTGAAAAAAATCAATGTAAAAATAGGTAATTATTCTACAAACTAAACTACTACTGCTTATAATTTTATGAAAGAGTGCTTTTAGATAGTATGAGACTTTACACAAATATTATAATACTTCAGTATCGATAGGCTTCAAAATAAAAAAGCCCCTTTTTAAAAGGAGCTTTTTTATTACATGAATCCCTGTTCTTCCATCCAGGAGTCATTAAATATTTTTCCAAAGTATTTACTTCCGTGGTCTGAGAATAATACGACTACCACATCATCTTCGGAGAGTTGATCTGCACATTGCATGAGGCCTTTTAGCGCAGCACCTGCAGAATATCCAACCAGGATACCTTCTTCTGATGCCAATTTCCTTGCCATCATTGCAGCTTCATCGTCTTTTACTTTCACAAATTCATCTACTCGATCAAATAATACGTTGTCTGGAATGATGTTTTTTCCTACAGCTTCGAGTTTGTAAGGATAAATTTCTTCCGGATCAAATTCTCCAGTTTCGTGGTATTTTTTCAAAACAGATCCATATGCATCAACACCAATGACCTTGATCAATGGGTTTTGGTCTTTCAAGTAAGAACCAGTTCCACATAGTGTTCCTCCAGTTCCACATGCTGCAATATAATGAGTAACCTGTCCTTGAGTTTGATTCCAAACCTCAGGTCCAGTACTTGCGTAATGTGCCTTGTAATTATCTGTATTGTAATATTGGTTGATATAGAAAGAATTTTCTATCTCATTTTCTAAGCGTTTCGCCACAGAATAGTAAGACTTTGGATCATCCGATTTAACATTTGTTGGACAAATGATAAGTTCAGCGCCAATTGCCTTTAGGGCCTGTCTTTTTTCTGTTGATATTTTTTCTGGAGCAGTAAGTATACATTTATACCCTTTTACAGCACAGGTCATAGCAACGCTGAAGCCTGTATTGCCTGATGTAGATTCTATGATAGTGCCTCCTGGTTTGATAACCCCTCTTTCCTCTGCAGCTTCTATTGTATGAATAGCTATTCTATCCTTCGCACTTAAGCCAGGATTGAATGATTCTATCTTTGCGTATACTGTACAAGGAAGATCTTTGCAAATTCTGTTCAGGCGAACCAATGGAGTGTTTCCAACAGTGTCTAGAATAGATGCGTGCCTTCCGTGAATACTAACTGGCTTTTTACTTACTAACATGCTTTAGTAGTTTATTTTCAGATTGTAAAATTAAGCATCTTGGCTAAGACTTGAAAAATATTTAATTGTTTTGTTGTTTTTTTTGTCAATATCTAAAAATAACACCTTTTTGTTAGATTTTATTTAAAATATCGGATTCTTGTTTGATTTTATTTAGTGTAAGCTTAACTGGGATTAAATTGAGCCTATAAATTTATGGAAACTAAGTCAATGAATTTGTCCGGGTTTGTTATTTTTGAAGGGTTTAAAAATAAATACATGCCAAACCGCTTAATAACTTTTCTTGTTCCAGTTCTTTTTATAGTCTTTTGTTTCAAGATGGTAGACAATCAAAAGGCTGTTGATAGAAAGGTCCATTATTTCCAATATGATCAGGCGGGTTACTACAGTTATCTACCTGCTGTCTTTATTTATAATCAGGATTGGACCTTTAGTTTTTTTGATACCAACGGAATGAGTTCAGCTCAGTTTTTGAAAGATGTTAATGGAGTTCGTTTTAATAAATATCCAGTAGGGGTAAGTGTTTTACAGGCTCCATTTTTTTTGGGAGGACATCTTGTGGCTGGTTTGAATGGCGATGCTCAGAATGGATTCACAAAGCCTTATCGTAGGGCAGTTTTTTTAAGTGTATTATTCTACGTCACTTTAGGGCTTTTAATTTTGAGGAATGTTTTGTCTAGGTATTTTTCCAACTGGACAGTCTTTTTTAGTTTGGGGGTTATTGCATTAGGGACTAATTTAATCTTTTATACCACCCATGAACCTCTGATGTCCCATGCCTATTCTTTCTTTATTTTTTCTTGTCTAGTAATGCTTTCGGACCAGTATTACCGAACACAAAGAGGGCGTTATTTATTGTTGATGGGAGTCTGCGCAGGATTTGTACTGTTGACAAGGATTCCAAATGCGATTGTATTCTTAGTTCCAGTCCTATGGGGCATAGAAAGTAGAGCGAATTTAAAAGCGCGATTTTTATCCTTTTGGTCCAACCGCCTATCTGTTTTTGGTGCAATAGGTCTTACCTTCCTAGTATTTCTGCCGCAGCTACTTTATTACAAAGCGGTATTGGGGTCATTTTGGATAGATTCATATGGCAATGAACGCTTTTTCTTTGGAGATCCTTTGATTGGAAAACTCTTTTTTTCATTTCGTAAAGGGCTTTTGATTTACACACCTCTAGTTGGCTTTGCTTTTTTAGGATTATTCTTTTTGAAGCGCTTTTTCAAGGCAGGTTTTTTAGCGGTAACTACATACGTTATCATTCAATTATACCTAGTAAGTTCTTGGGGCTGTTGGTGGTATGGCGGTGGCTTTAGCATGCGGCCATTTGTAGAGAGCCTTGCTCTATTAATATTTCCTTTGGCAGCTCTTATAGAGTGGAGTCGATTAAGATATTGGTCAAAATTTGTTTTTGTAGGTTTATTAATCCCGTTTTTTTGGCTACAGGAATTACATTTACATCAGTACTGCAAATCAATTATCCACAATGATTCTATGTCTAAGGAGTCTTATAAAGTTATTTTTGGTAAGCGTTACCCAATAGGACAGGAAGCCATGGATAAAAGGGAAGAATATCTTTTAAGGCCGGATCCAGGACGTGTAAATCACGATGCTGTGTTTCGAAAAGAAATGAAATAATTTAACCATTTTATATGAATTCTACTTTAAAGTTAATATCGAGCTTGATGCTTTGCCTTTTTGTAGGTCAATTAGTATCGGCACAAAAAAATTGGGTAAGAACACCTGCTGTTTCTCCAGACGGAAGCAGAATTGCCTTTTCTTATCAAGGAGATATATGGGTTGCAAAAGCTGATGGAAGTGACGCTAGGCGTATGACTGTGCATGAAGCTTATGAATCCAATCCCCAATTTAGTCCAGATGGGCAGAAGATTCTTTTTGTCGGAAATAGATTTGGAAATAATGATTTATATGAGCTTTCTGCCTCAGGCGACGTAGTTCGGCTAACCTTCCATAGTACTTACGACATCAATGGTCGCTATGATCAAAACGGGAATATTCTATTTAATTCTAGAAGATTAAATGTTCATGTTGAGCGTGAACCTGAGGTTCAGATTTTAAGAAAAAATTCTGCGACTCCAGAGCGCTTTATGGCAGGTTTGGGGTATAATCCAAGTGCATCTTCAGATGGTCGTTATGTTGCTATCGAGCGAGGTTCTTGTAGGATACAGCGTGAAGCTTATCGCGGTCCTGCTCAACGGGATATTTGGATTTATGATACGAAGGAAGATTCTTATGAGCAGTTGACAAAGGATGAAGGTCAGGATATCATGCCTAATTGGACATCTGATGGTATGCTTTATTTCTTGAGTGCCCGAAATGGAAAGTATAATATTTACAGACAAAACTGGGCTTCCAGCCAAAGCATTGAGCTACAAAAGGTGAGTTCTTTCAAGGAAGATGGAATTCGCTATTTTAATGTTTCTGATAATGGGAAGTATGCTATCATCGAGCTTGCGGACGAATTGAGATTGATGGATTTGAAGAAAGGGGGTAAAGGTACACTTGTAGACTTAAATCTTCCTAAAGATAGCAGGTATGATAGCTATGAGCATAAGACGTTTAGAAATGGTTTAGGAGAGTATTCTATTTCTCCTGATGGAAAAAAGATGGCAGCTACGATTAGGGGGGAGGTTTTTATTTTTGAAAATGACAAAGAGAATAAGGTCACTAAAAATATTTCGAACAGCCCTTTCAGAGATCAAAATGCAGAATGGTTAAATGACTCGACCTTGCTTTTTCTTTCAGACAGAACTGGCGAACGCGATTTATATATGGCATTTTCTTCCGATACAAGTAGAACCAATTTGCTAAAGAGCTACAAGGTTGAAATAAAAAAGATAAGAGATACCGATGATGATATGGCCTCTTTTATCCTTTCTCCTGACCGAACAAAAGTTGTACTTAGGGATGGAAGAGGAAAGATGAGTGTAGCTGATATTTCAGACTCTACAGGAATACAAAATGAACTTGTATTATTAGATTCTTGGGCAACGCCATCTGGGATAAATTGGAGCCCAGATAGCAAATGGCTAGCATATTCAAAAGCTGATCTTGACTTCAATAGTGAGATTTACATTCATAAGGCCGATGGCTCAGGATCACCTATAAATATTTCTATGCATCCACGTACTGATTCAAATCCAGTATGGAGTCTAGACGGAACAAAACTTGGTTTTGAATCTATCCGAAACAATGGTGACTCAGATTTATGGTTTGCCTGGTTGAAAAAGGAAGATTGGGAGCGAACAGATGCTGAATGGGATATGAAGGATTCCGAACAAAAGAAGTCAGATAGTATAGTTGTAGACATTGATTTGGATAATATCTATCGAAGATTGGTGCAAGTAACTAGTCTTGCTGGGAATGAACGCAATCTTACCATCTCAAAAGATGGAGAGACCTTCTTGTTCACTACTAATGGTAGAGGCCGCGCAGGCGCAGGAGGTAAATCGGTACTTATGTCTATTAAATGGGATGGAAGTGATCTCAAAGAACTGAATAAATCGGGTAATATTTATGGTTTGACTTATGATCATTCTTCGAACAAATATTATTACCTAAACAGAGGGAATATTTATAAATCTGATAAAGGATCTAAAGGCGATAAAATTGCTTTTACAGCGAAAATGGATGTTCTGAAATATGAAGAACGTGGTCAGATTTTTGATGAAGCTTGGAGAGCATTAAATGATGGATTTTATGATCCGCAATTTCATGGTCAAGACTTTGATGCATTAAGAAAAAAATATAGACCAAGAGCATTAGCTGCATCTACTCAACAGGAATTTAGGCTTCAGTTTAATGAAATGATTGGTCAGCTTGATGCATCGCATATGGGTATGAATGGATCCAATCCAGAGGAAACACAACGTGAGCGAACAGGTTTGATCGGTGCTGATCTGGAAGCTGAAGAAACAGGGTATAGGGTTGTTAATGTTGTACCAGGTAGCCCAGCAGATCGTGAAGAATCTAAATTGGAAAATGGTGATTTGATTCTCTCTGTTAATGGTAAGCGCGTTTCGGCTTCCTCGAATTTTTATATGCATTTACAAGATCTTGCTAACACGAAAGTTCTTCTTGAGCTTGTTGATAAGAATGGAGCAGCCCGCGAAGTGCTCATTACTCCGGTGTCTTCGTTGAGAACGGTGCTTTATGATGCATGGGTGAGTGAAAGAAGAAAGTTGACAGAGGAATATTCGGATGGTAAGTTAGGATATATACATATTCGTGGAATGAACTGGCCAAGTTTTGAAAACTTTGAACGTGAACTAATGGCTTCCGGTTACGGTAAAGATGGTATAGTAATAGATGTTCGATTCAATGGAGGAGGATGGACTACAGATATGATGATGGCTGTATTAAATGTGCGTCAGCACTCTTATACGGTTCCACGTGGTGCTACAGATAATTTGGAAAAAGACAACAAGCGATTTGCTGACAACTATCCTTATGGAGAACGACTGCCACTTTCGAGTTGGACTCGTCCTTCTATTGCTTTGTGTAATCAGAACTCTTATTCCAACGCTGAGATTTTCTCCCACGCCTTCAAGGCACTAGGACATGGCAAACTAGTTGGAGTACCTACCTTTGGAGCTGTGATCTCAACTGGTGGTAAAGGTTTGATTGATGGCTCTTATGTTCGTATGCCATTTAGAGCTTGGTATGTAAAATCAACGGGTGAGAATATGGAACATGGACCAGCGGTTCCTGATGTAATCCTGCATAATACTCCAGACTCAAAGTCCAAAGGACTGGATGAACAATTGAAGAAGGCAGTAGACCTGCTTCTAGAGGACATTTAACTAAAAAGCCTCAGTCTTATAAGACTGAGGCTTTTTTATATGTTAAAAAACTATGTCAGAGTCATTTTAGGCTTTGTCAGTAAACTAACATTCTGTATCCTATCAAAGGGTTTAAATTAGCGATCTAACCTTGGGCTAATACTGATCATAACACTGAACGTATAATCCCTAGTCCATGAAACTTATTTACCCCTTTTTTTTCCTATGCATTTCTATTATGCTAGATGCCCAGGTAGGTCCTGCAGGCATTTGTGATCTCGACGATGAAGATTTACTTTTCTGGTTCAGTCCAGAATATGGTTTGTCTGATTCTAGCGGATACATTACTTCTTGGAGAAGTAGAGCGAGTCATTTATTAGATTCATCTGATGGTTTACCAGGTATATTGTTGGAGCAGGCTAATGCGGCCCGAAGCCCTTTCTACGCTCTTGACACCAAAGGTCGTTCATCTTATGTTGAATTTGATGGTATAGATGACTTTTTAGAGGCAGAAGAATTTGATGACCTTATCAACACCAAGATGTCAGTATTGATGGTTTTTCGATATACGGAGTTAGATACTAGCCACTCTGCAATCTTTGCGGGCCATCCTACTTCTAGCGATTATAGTTGGCAGCTTGCTTATAAAGGCGGTAGTATTCGAGTGTATAATGGCTTTGGTGGAATATCTACTAATATTAAAATAGAATCTACGCCAGATGAAGATTGGCATATTTACTACGTTGAAATTGATGATTACAATATGTCCGTTTATCTAGATGGTGCTTATATTGATAATGAAAGCAGCCTTGTCGATGAAATGCAAAAGCTATATACTGTTAAGCTTGGAGAGAATAGAGAGTCCAATATCTATGCAGAAACAAATCTTGGAGATGTCGTAGCTTTTGGGCGAATCCTCAATGATTTTGAGCGCATCCGATTATTTAATTCCTTCTCCGCCAAATATGATATTCCACTTGCTTATCAAGATTACTTTGACGAAGGGCTTTCATCTGAGTATGGTCTAAATGTGATCGGTGCGGGTAAATATAATGAAGATCCTTATCTACAAGTAAAAGGAGAGAATGGATTGTCTATCGTTCTGAATTCAGGTGTTGAAAATGGAGAAATGTTTTTTGTGGGTCAATCTAATTTAGGTTTAGATAATAGTGTAGCGAATATTCCAAGTAATCTCTCGCTACGACTCAAGCCAACTTTTGCTTTTCATGAAAACGGCCATATTGGATCAGTCTCCTTTTCCATTGACTCCTCAATAATTGATAATTCACTTGAGGGTACTATAAAAATGATCGTCTCTTCAGATACCTTATTTACAGATTCTGACACAGAATACGATATGGCTTTGAGTGAAGGATCCTATTCTTCGGATATTGATTTTGATCCCAATTCTATTTCGTATGCCATAATTGGCTCTGTCAATATGCCTTTGTTTATTTCGCTGCTCAATTTTGATGCCTTTTATGACCTTAGGTCTAAGGCGAATGTTCTAGAATGGAATCTGGAGAGTAACGGTGATCCATATACGATATATCCAGAGAAGAGTTTGGATGGAGTCTCTTGGTCTTCGCTATCGAGTATTTCAGTTCAATGTACAGGTACTTGCAGTGATTCTTATGTGGATGATGATGCTGGATCCTCATCCATGTACTATAGATTAAGAATAGTGGGTGCTAATGGGGATTTAAAATATTCAAGAATGGAGCGACTGATGGCAGAGCAAGAAAGGATTCGACATGCATTTTATCCAAATCCAAATTCAGGGAAGCTGCAGTTTTATAATCGTAAAAGTGGAAATCTTAGGATCCGAACCCCTGAAGGCAAGCTTGTCTTACAGTGTGCACTTCTCAATGAAAAAGAGGTGAATTTAGAAGCCTTGGATGCAGGACTTTATTTTTTGCAGTTGGAATCTTTGGATAATACCGTGATTTATCAACGATTGATGATTCAAAACTAGAAGGTAGGATTTACAATTGTTCGTTATACTGAAAAAGGCTTTCCAAATTGGAAAGCCTTTCTTGCGCCTCAGGTAGGGCTCGAACCTACGACCTACGGATTAACAGTCCGCCGCTCTAACCAGCTGAGCTACTGAGGCCTTTACTTTTCCATTAAAGCGATGCAAATTTATACTAAAGGTTTATACTTTGCAAAAAAAAAATTACCTAAAATAAAAAAAGATAAAAGTATCAATTTGTTATTTTTGCAAATCTTTGTAAATCACTAAGTTGGTTTTTAATATAATAAAAAATAAATATGAGCTTATTAACTGTTGGAACAGTAGCTTTCGATTCTATTGAGACTCCTTTTGGTAAGGCGGAACGCATTGTGGGTGGGGCAGCAACCTTTATTGGACTATCTGCTTCGTATTTTGTTGATCAGGTGAATGTTGTATCTGTGATAGGAGATGACTTTCCTAAAGAGGTACTTCAGGATATGGAGAAGCGAGGGATCAACTTGGAAGGACTTCAGGTGAAAGAAGGTGAAAAGTCATTCTTTTGGGAAGGTAAGTACCACAACAATATGAATTCAAGGGATACATTGGATACACAATTGAATGTACTAGAGAATTTTGATCCGGTATTACCAGATGCTTATAAATCACCTTCTTTTTTGATGTTAGGAAATCTAACTCCAGCTGTTCAGATGCGTGTCTTAGAGCAATTAGAGTCTAAGCCTAAGTTGACAGTAATGGATACGATGAACTTTTGGATGGATATTGCCTGGGATGAATTGTTGGAGGTAATCAAGAAGGTAGATGTTCTTATGATCAATGATGAAGAGGCACGACAGCTTTCTAAAGAGTATTCTCTTGTATCTGCAGCAAAGAAGATTCTTACTATGGGGCCAGAGTATCTTGTGATCAAAAAAGGGGAGCATGGAGCATTACTATTTCACAAAGATGAGATTTTTTCTGCACCGGCTTTACCTCTAGAGACGGTATACGATCCTACAGGTGCTGGAGATACTTTTGCAGGAGGTTTCACAGGATATCTTGCAAAGTGCCAAGAGGTTGATTTTGAAAAAATGAAATCTGCTATCATTTATGGATCTGCTATGGCGTCCTTCACAGTTGAGAAGTTTGGCATAGAGCGTCTAGCTGAATTGACAAAGGATGAAGTACAAGAGCGAGTTGACCAATTTGTTAAGTTGGCAAGTTTCACTGTATAAATAAAAAAAGCCCCGATTTTTCGGGGCTTTTTTTATTCTTTGTTTGCAAGTTGTCCACAGGCGGCATCAATATCACGTCCTCTTGACTTTCGGACGGTAACCATAATTCCTTTTTTTCTCAAGTAAGAGGCAAAGGCATCTACCTTTTTTGCATCAGATCTTGAGAACTCAGAACCATCAATTGGATTATACTCAATTATGTTGATTTTGACAGGGAAGTCTGTACATAATTTAGCCAGTCTTCTCGCATCATCGATACTATCATTATAATTCTGAAAAGAAATGTATTCGTAACTGATCTTATTGCCCGTGTTGGTATGGAAATACTGAAGGCTATCCATTAAAATTTCTAGATTGTTCTGCTCATTAATCGGCATGATCTCATCGCGCTTAGTGTCATCCGCAGCGTGTAAAGACAGTGCAAGATTAAAACGAACCTGATCATCTGCTAGCTTTTTGATCATCTTTGCAATGCCTGCTGTACTGACTGTAATCCTTCTTGGGGACATGCCCATACCTTCTGGGGAGCTTATCTTATCAATGGATTCAAGTACGTTTTTATAGGCAAGTAGGGGCTCTCCCATACCCATGTAAACAATATTGGTTAGTTGATGTCCAAAGTGTTCTTCAGCTTGTTTGTTGACCAGATGCACTTGGTCATAGATCTCGGAGGCATCAAGATTTCTTAATCGCTTCATACGTCCAGTAGCACAGAATTTGCAGGTTAGTGAACAACCAACCTGAGAAGATACACAGACTGTGAATCTGTTGTCTCCAGGTACAGGAATTAGAACTGATTCTATAAGGTGACCATCATGCAGTTTAAAACGAGATTTGATTGTCCCGTCTGAACTCTTTTGCATTTTATCTAGTGTAATGGCATTGATTATAAAATACTGCTGCAGTTTATCTCTAAGTGGCTTAGATAGATTGGTCATCTCTTCAAAACTATGCGCTCCTTTTTCCCACAGCCATTGGTAAATCTGCTTGGCACGAAACTTCTTTTCGCCCATCTCCTCTAAAGCTGTAATAAGGTCTTCCTTACTCAACTTTCTAATATCCGTCCTTACGATTTCTTGTACCATGGAACAAAGATAAGGACTTCATTTGAATTCGTTTAGAAAAATAAAAAAGAGCGATGCTTTAAACAGTATCGCTCTTTTGTCTTAGAGTAGCATATATTGAATACCCATGGAGAAGTTTAACTTGAGATATGTAATCAATCTCATTCTTTCTATTAAAATATCATTGACTGAATAGTTATCAAGACTTAGGTAAAAATGTTCTTCAAAACTATTGAAATTTAGATCTAAATTTCTTTCCCCAGATGTATTTGTTCTTAGGATAATTGGTATTGAAAATCGACAATCGATATTCAGTAACAAATTTTGTGTTAATGGAATATTTCTACCCGCATTAAGAGAAACACTTAAAAAGGATTTTGTTGTTGGCTCGGTGAGTATTATGGGATATTTTACACCTGCTAAAAGAGCATTCCCTACTTCTTTTTGAATATTTAAAATATTGTATTCTAAGCCAAATGATTTGTAGGAACCAATTGGCGCCATAGAAAGTCTGTCGGATTTTTTGAATTCAAGAAAAATAGATCTAAGATACACCCCTGTGGTCTTGACTGATTCAGCAGTAGGCACTAAGTTCATATTGATTCTATATGGTAAATTGAATATGCCTCCGGTAAGTGTTTGTAACACAGGAATCCGTTTTGTTCTTATACCTGCTCTTAAAGATTTTTTGTGTTTATAAGCATAATTTAACGAAATCTCAGGACTTATAATCCGAATAGATGCAAATCTTAGATTATTTAATACTTCGAGGTTTTCACCAATCAGGCCATCTTTAAGACTATTACTTGCCAGATAATAATTGGAATATCTGTGGTAAATTCCATTAACCTGGATTCCAAATTTTTTTCCAAAATAACCTTGTTGAGCTAGGCTTGGGGTCACAAGAAGAATGAACAATATAGACGCTAATCCAAATTTGTGTATTGATCTTTTCATTTTTAATTATTGCTTAAGGTGGATTGAAGGTTATATAATTCAGATTCTAAAAAGATCTTACTGGCTTTTATATTTTTTCTAGTAAAATAATTTTGAATAAGTAATCCTTTCTCTAAATCATAAATAGTGCAATTGACATAAGTTGAGGATTTTTGAAATAATTTTTTTTCCAAAATCTTAATCATATAGGAAGGAACTAATAATTCTGATAGGTGATCGAGAGATGTAATTCCAAAATCTTTGCCAATTGCATGTATTATGGTTAATGTAGTTATGTGTTCGAAATCGTACGCTTTTAGAATGTCTTCTACGATATCTTGATTTGAAAATTTATATTTTATTTTGTTCCCAATTAAATCCATTTCAGCTACAAATCGAACTAATTCGCTTTTTTGGTTATATAAGGCTACTGATTCACTTTGTAGGGGATTGCAGAATTTGGCGTTAAACAGTTGATTTTTTTTGCCTATAGACTGCTCTATGTACTTAGATTTAGAAATAGATGCAGCAACATCGATACTTTTTGATTTACTTTTATATTTAATAAAATCAGAATTAATTAGTAGCGTGTTGTTATAGTTTTTACTTGGATTGATATATGTACCGTCTTCTAAATCCGCATAAATGATTTCATCTTCTCCATCGTAATAACTATCACTCCCACCATTTAAGAATTGGTCCATTTTTGAGAGTTTAGTGCTATCTAGAGATGCAATAAATGCGGGCCTTATATATTCACTGGACTGGGATCCACTAGCTTTTTTTGAATTGACTTCTTGCTCTTTTACTCTTAGTCTTCGTTTTGCTCTTATCCGTTCAGTTCGAGAAAGATTAATCGTATCTATTTCTGCCAATTCATTTGTGATGTCTATGGTATCAGGTTTAGATATTAAAGATGCACTTGTTATTCGGGTGAATCTTGCAATGTCTTTTTGTATTTCTTTTTGGTATTGTTTGATAACATGATCCTCAGGAAAATTTGCTTGTATAGAATCAATCAAGGTCAGTGTTATAAGGTTAAGCTCTTCTTTGGTGAGCTTGTTTATGAAATTATTGAACGTGGAATAATCGCCTTTTATCCTCCTATCCTTGTTTTTAATTTTTGACCATTTCTTTGAGTTTGAAAATGCAGATAATGCATAGAATCCTCGAACTAAAGCATAATTAACAAAGTAATTATCTGGATGTTTTCGCTTACAGATAAGACTGTAATAGATAGCTTTTTTAATATTACCACGGTTAAGTTCATGATTGATCAGTTGAAATCTGGCAAGCGTTTTTATTTCGTCAAAGTCTTTATTGTTGGTGAGGAAGACCTTATTAGATACAGATGCTTCATCATAGGCAGTTTCAAGTTTTTTGATTTGATTTTGAAGGCCTTCGTGATAACTTCTATATGTTTGATTGGATTCTTTTATGGTAGCTGGTTGATAGTTATCTTCTAAATCTTTAGCTTCAAATTTGATACCAGAAATTGCAAGATCTTCAGCACTGATAGGACTAGATTCTATAACAAATTTACTGGTCTCTAATTTCTGAAGAGCTGTTATACTTGCATTTGGGTTCAAGCCGAGTTTTATCAATAATTGTAGCGCTTGTTTATTTGAGTTATTATTGATGCTTAGATCTTGAATAATAAGTTCCTCCGCAATTATTTCATCCGTATGAAATATGGATTTATAAGATTCATTTAGGTTCGGATTAATATCGAAACTATATCCTTTAGCTTCGTTTGAAGTTCGACCCAGCATAGCTTTTCCCTTTCCCATAAAAAAGATCAACTCCGCCTCGTTTTCTAAGCTTGCAATCAATCCAGTTGTTAGAAATACAAGTTTTTCATGGTTGTGAAAAACAGCAGGGACATTTGATTTTACAAGTAGAAATTGTATGCCATCAAAGTCATTAAGAAACTTAGTTTTGAGCTGATTTAAATGATTAGAAATGGGGTCATTGAATACGTAACTTCCCTCTTTTAAAAGGACCTTTAACATGTATTCATTATAAGCCACGGCCTTGTTTTTATTATCAGATATTCCTTCTGTGCTACTGAGATTTTTTAGGTATGTTGGCACAGGGGCTTGAGCTTTTAAGCTTCTGAATTCAGAAATGTTTTGTTGTCCGTGCGTGCTTATGTAGGGCCATAAGCAGCAAAGGAATATAGATAAATATCTCATTATGATTTTTTGAGGTTTTCTTTAATATAGAAGGTATTGAATAGAAAATAACAGTCTTGGTAAATTTCTTTGGAATCGCACTGCGTCAAATTGTAGTGCGTTTTCAATATTACCATACTGAGATTCAGGGATTGTAAAATTACCGGATAATTCATTCTGCTCCAGCTCTACTTTTTCTTGAGTTAAACGAAAAGACAGAAAAGTGGTATTATCTAGTAAATAAATTCCATTAAATCTTAGGTGTATATCTAGTAATAATCGTTTACCTAATGGAATTACTTTACCCATTGTAATGTAATAGTCGTTTATGAAGAAATCAGTTTGAATAGTTTGTTCCAGAGGAATCTGATAGTTAGTCCCATTTTCCCTTTGAGCTTCAATAGTGCCTCTATTCATACTGTATTTATTGATCCCTATTCCAATACCAAGGTATGTTCCAATAGGAGCATAGCTATTTTTTCTAAAAAGTCTTTGTTCTAAGAATATTGATTGTACTTGTTGAATGGGAAAACTAACTTCAGTAAATAAATCTTCATAATAATTCATTCCCTCGGTCTTAAAATTGATCCTTCTTAGGTAATCAACTTTACCCGCTGAGTAATCAATAGCAAACTGCCCTCTGCCTCCCATTGCATATCTTAATCCTAGATTTAATGTTGGCTTGGCTGTTTTGATAGCCGGCAAAAAGTTTGGTCTGTTTAACAGTACTGCACCAGCAACACTTAGGCGTTTCCCATAAAACCCATTTTGAGCTTGGCAAAAACCGATAGATACGAAGAATAATAGCAGGTATATAAACTGTTTCATGGTTATTATTTAATGCTTAGGGTTTCGTTTAATTCGATAAGTTCCTGCCCTATTAAGATTTTATAAGGGGTGTTTTGGTTTTTCTTGAAATAAAAATATTCAAGCCTGTCTTCGTTTGCATTGAAAATCGCAGCAGCGGTAAAGAGGGCTTTCTTATTGAATATTATATCGTATAATCTAACATGTCCAAGCTTTGGCAGAAATAGAATCCAATAACCTAAAGGGTTAAGAGCTCTTGTATTTCCAACAGTAAAAGAGAAACAATTAAGTGTTGAAAAATAATTCGTCTTGTATTTATTTTGGAGTACTGTTATTTGGTCGTGGAAATTTGAATGAAAATTAAAATCTGAGCTTACTGGTCCAACATCATTCATCCAAAGCATAATTGTGGCTAAATCATTATACGCTTCTATGTCCTCTTGTCTCATAAGACTTCTGTCAAGGATTTGAATACCTTTATAATAATCTGTATCCGTAAGATGATTTATCATAAAACCTTTTTTACGCTCATTTTTTAAAAGGTTGCTGTTGAATTTATAACCTTTGAATCCAGCATAATTTGGTGAGATGTATAAAATGTTTTTATAGTTTGTTTGTGGGAATTTGCCATAGATTTTATTCGGAAGCTTCGAATAATCTGCTCGTAGGAAATTGTAACCATCGTCTTGGTAATCATCTCCTCCACCGTCGAAGAAATTTGCTCCATACTCCTTAATGTCTTTTTCTGAGAAGGCAGTGTTAAAGTATTCTTCCAAGTAGTTGTACTCTTCTTCCGTAGGCGTGTCATAAGAGCTTGAATTGTCTGTGCTCGTTTCGGTTTTGGGTCTGTTAAAATGGTCTGTTTTGATATTTGTATAGATTTTACAATTCGATGCGATAAGGTCAAAATAGGTTTTCACCTCCTTGTCTTCAGGGAATTTTTTAAGAGCATCAATTGCCTTGGATGCAGCAATTACATTGACTCCTTCCTTAGAAATGGAATTAAAGTAATTATACAAATAAGATATTTCACCTTCATCGTTGCCGTTGATCTCAAAACATAGTTCAGTCTCTTCAGCATTAAAGAGGGTAGCTAAACCATACAAGGCTTTCAATTCGGATAGCAAAATGAATCTATTTGATGGCATATCCTTTTTTACCATGTTGATATGATATATGGCGCGGATATAATTTTTATCAACTAAATAATTGTTGATTAGAGATAAACGGGCAAGGTTTCTCGCTTTAAAGAATCTGTCTTCGCTGATAATAAATTTTGCTCTGTTAGCCTTGTCGTATAAATCTATAACATTA
Organism: Saprospiraceae bacterium; assembly: GCA_029252685.1. Lineage (GTDB taxonomy): Bacteria > Bacteroidota > Bacteroidia > Chitinophagales > Saprospiraceae > AM-2324. The sequence continues at coordinate 29,641 of JAQXAY010000286.1, forward strand.
TAAGATTCTTCAATTCTAGTCTTGATATTAGGGTGGGTATGATCGGAATCATCATAATCTTCAACTGCCGTGATTTCATTATATTCCTTATAAAGAATTGAATCAGGGATATGAAGATGTCCACATTGAAGATGGGATTTGTCAAATTTTCTGTCTTCAATTGGAAGATAAGAGTACATCAAAATGTAAAAGGCATTTTCTATTGCTTCAAAGTCATAATCACTATCCGCATAGAGTTCGATGCCTCTTTTATCTGCTTCTAATTCTTGAGTTTTTTTGTACTTATGGACATTCTTTATGAGGTTTTTATTTCTGCGTGAATTTTTTGAGTTTAAATCATTCTCACCATCATCTATTCCTTCGTCAAGGTCTAATTGAAATTTTAGGGCATGTTTTTCAGTATAATGACTGATTTCATGGGCCATAATAAATGCAAGTTCGGCTTCGCTTTCCATCTGAGCGATAAGTCCAGAGGTGAAAAAAATTAGGCCTTGTGGTGTGGTGAATGCATTTGGTATATCAGACTTTAAGGTAAATATTTGTAGCTCCTTAGCTAACTTTGGCTTGTCTTTTAAAAGGTAAGCGGCAATATCTTCTAAGTATTTGGAAATCGTATCATTAAAAACGATTTGACCCTGATTGACAAAGAAATCTACAGTGTAGGCAGTTGATAAGGCGAAGTCTTTTAGATCAGACTTGTTAGTTACCTCGGCTTCAAGCTTTTTGAGGTTTTTTTCGTATCTGGATTCGAGGGGTTCAAGCAGAATATTTGGGATTGGACCCTCAGCTTTTAAAATTCTAAAGTTTTCTATTTCTTTTTGAGCATTGCAAAAAAATGCCAAAATTAGAAATACGAACAGGGGTAGACTGTATTTCATTTGTAGACGAAGGTTTTTATTGACTGAGATTATTTTTATTAATCACAAATTATAAAAATGTTGGTAAAAAAAAAAGGCCCTTAAGTAGGGCCTTCTTAATTTTTAGCTTATTCCAATTTTTGGAGCAGCTTCCATTATCTCTTTATTCGCTTTATCACTGAATTGTTCAAAATTCTCGATAAAGGCTTGAGCTAATTCATTTGCTTTGTTGTCGTAGGCATCTTTGTCAATCCAAGTGTTCCTTGGATTCAACAAATCATCAGGTACATTAGGACAAGCAACAGGTATCTCTAAACCAAAAATTTCTTGAGTTTCAAAATTCTGTTCTGCTAAAGAGCCCTCTAATGCAGCTGTTATCATTGCTCTAGTCAATTTAAGCTTCATTCGGTTTCCAACGCCATATGAACCACCAGTCCATCCTGTATTCACCAACCAGATGTTTACATTATGGTCATTCATCTTTTCACCAAGCATTTCTGCGTATTTAGTAGGATGTAGTGGTAGGAATGGAGCACCAAAACAAGCAGAGAATGTCGTTTGTGGCTCAGTAACACCTTCCTCAGTACCGGCAACTTTAGCAGTGTAACCTGAAATGAAGTGATACATTGCTTGACCTTTTGTAAGTTTTGATATTGGAGGTAATACGCCAAATGCATCACAGGTCAAAAAGAAAATATTCTTTGGATGACCACCCTTTGATGGACTAAGCGCATTGCTAATATGCTCGATTGGGTAAGAAACTCTTGTATTCTGAGTGATTGTACAATCTTCAAAATTAGGTGTCTTACCATCGGCTTCGAAACCAATGTTTTCTAGAATTGCTCCTGGCTTGATTGCCGCAAAGATATCTGGCTCTTTTTCTGGAGTCAGATCTATCGTTTTTGCATAACAACCTCCTTCAAAGTTGAACACACCTTCTTTAGACCAGCCATGTTCATCATCACCTATCAAACCTCTGTTAGGATCTGCCGATAATGTTGTTTTTCCTGTTCCTGAAAGTCCAAAGAAGATTGCTGTATCTCCGTCTTTACCCTGATTTGCTGAGCAATGCATAGAAAGAATATCACGCTCGTAGGGTAGGACACAGTTTAGTACAGAGAAGATTCCTTTTTTGATCTCTCCTGTATATCCTGTACCACCTATAATAATTGTCTTGTCACTAAAATTAACAATCGCAAAATTAGATTGCCTTGTTCCATCTACATCAGGATTAGCTAGGAATCCAGGAGCGTTAAGAATAGTCCATTCTGGTGTGAAGTTTTCTAATTGTTCTTTAGATGGTCTAAGGAACATGTTACTAGCAAACTGATTACTCCAAGGGTATTCATTGATTACTCTGATGTTTAGCTGATAGTTTTCATCAGCACAAGCATAGGCATCTCTGACATAAATTTCTTTGTCAGAAAGGTAATCTGCAATCTTATTTTTGAGCGAAAAGTATTTTTCTGAATCGAAAGGAATATTAATTGAATTCCAATCAACCATGCCGCTTGTAAGATCATCCTTTACAATGAATCGATCTTTAGGGGAGCGACCTGTGAATTTTCCAGTTTTGATCACCAATGCTCCCTTGTCTGACAAGGTTCCCATGTTTTTATCCTGGGCATGTTGCACAAGTTCTTCTGGCGATAAGTTCCAATAGGCCGTATCAAATGAGTTAAGGCCTGAATCAGAAAGATTTGCATCGGGTGTTTTGTATCCGAATTCTTTCATAAAAATTGGTATTTTATATTTGGTAGAACTAAAAATAAAACGTCGAGTAAGATTTGTAAACCTCTGTATTCCAAAAGTAAATAAAGCTAACTCGACGTTCTTTCAATTTGTTTGAACAAAATTAGAAGTTTCTTTTCTAAATCCAACTAACATTAGCCAATATTTAACCAAATAAAGACATTAATAGTTGAAAATCACCCCTAAGCCTATATTTCTGCCCGCTGCACTCAGTCCAGAGGAGAATGTTCTATAATGGCGATCAAATACATTCTCAACGGATAAGAAAACCCTTTGTTTATCTGTACTCCAGCTTACATATAGATTTAAGGTTTGCCAAGCAGGAAGATCTTTATAAACTGGTTCACCGTCCTCAAAGTCAACAAAACCGTACTCTAAATTATCGGAGGAACCTTCGCGATCTATTAAATAATTTCCTCCGGTATCGCTGGAAATAGTTAAAACTTCATAGTCCTTTATTCTTTTTTTATTGTTAAAACGATGTACTAGAGCACATTCGAAACGATTAAGTTTCCATTCTATTCGACCGTTTCCATAAAGTGGAGGGATATGGCCCATGGCTACAAGTGTATCAATATTGTTCGTGGCATCTAAATAATTATACCGCCCTTGGGTATATCCAAGAGTATAGTTTACTTCTATTGTCGAGCTAATTGGGATGCTCAGATTTCCTGTGAAGCCATAGATGAATCCATTAGAGGCATTGATATTTGCAAGGCTGGTAAAGCCCGGTATTAGCACTTCTTCTGTAGGTTTTCTAACGAGTAAATCGTTTACTAAGGTGTAATATAGGTTGCCGCTATAATTTAACTTAGACCTAGATCTTTTAAACGATAATTCAGCAGTATATGTCTTTTCAGGTGTGATGTTAGGGTTGGGGACATTGACAAAATCTCCTTTAATCCTAATTTTTCCAAGGTCATCTATGTTTGGCGCTCGAAACGCATTGCTAAGTGAGGCATTTAATTCTGATTTTTTGGAGATCTTATGCTTATAGGCAATGGAACCTACTAAGGCCTTATTGTTTATAGTTAACGAACCGTCCTTATAATTTGCTGGCCAGCTAAAATCTTCTGTGTCCTCAAAGATTAATTTTGTGTAATGGCCTGATCCTCTTAGACCTATATTGAGCTGGTTTTTGCCAGATTTACCACGGATCATATAGTTGGTGAATAATCCTAAGTTATTAGAATTGGCAAGGCCAGAAGGGTATCTACTAAAGAAGCTTGCAGGCTGGTCTCCATAGATGTTTTCGGTGAAGCCAGTGGAGTTCAATTGATTTAATTGAGCATCTAGGCCATAAAATATGCGCTGGCCAGTCACTTTCTTTATCTTTTTCTGAAAAACCCAAGTACCACTCCATACATCTAATTGTTCCATGTTATGGAATCTGTCTCCAGCATTAAATCTTCTATTGATCCTACTTTCTTCGATGTTTTGATAAGCCAACGTAAGCCTACTTTCATCAAATAGCTTTGTAGGATTGGTATAATTCATTTGAGCAGAGGCTAAAGTTCTATTCTGAGGACCGTAATACCATTCAGCAAACGTGAATGTATCCCCATTCTTTTCAGATAATTGGTCATACCTAGGGATATCCGAGGAACTCGAAAATTGAACATTGAGATCCAATTGAAAAACAGGATTGGGTTTGTAAGTGAATTTTTGGAGTATATCTAATTGCTCATAAGCAGTTCCTTCTAATACATGCGATTGGTCAGCAGTAGAATCTTCAGGATTCTGGTTTGATACCATAGTATCCATATTATTCACGATACCTTGATAATTAAATCTTCTCCAAGTATCAGGCACATTTTCAATGTTTCTTTTACCTGCTTTTAGCGTGTTGAAATCGGAGAGGCTTATGATAGATAAGCTCGCGAATTTCTTTCCACTAATCTCGTTAACACTTGAAAAAACTGTTCCGTTATTAGCACTGTTGTAGGAGGTGCTTAAAGAACCTTTATATGTTCTTATTGTTTCCTTATCCTTCAACTTAGGTTTGCGTGTTCTATAATGAATAACGCCGCCCAATGCATCTGATCCGTAAAGCAGAGATGCAGGACCTTGAATGATTTCGGCTTGTTGAAGTGCTTGATTGCTTAGCGTTATAGAATTTTGCAGATGCCCAGATCGGTATATTGCATTATTCATTTTTACCCCATCTACTACGAGCAGTATTCTGCTTGCTTCGAAGCCTCTTAGTACTGGACTCCCGCCGCCCATTTGTGATTTTTGAACAAAAACTTGCCCGCTGTTAGCTAATAAGTCAGCAGGGGTTTGTGCTTGGAAAGAACCAAGACTTTCCGGTTTTAGAATTTCTATGGATTTGATTTGTTGACTTAGAGGTCTTTTATCATCTCCTACAAGCACAAACTCATCAAAAAAGAAGTTGATTGGCTTGAGTTTTATTTTGTCGACTTGAAGAGATTTTAGTTCAAGTTCTCTTACTTGGTATCCGTAAAAACGGATTGTAATAGTGCTTGTATCAGGAAACACAGAAAGATCTATCAGGCCTCCTTCATCTGAGAGTACGGAATACTCAAGATCACTTGTGTATGCTGTGGCCCCTATGATAGGTTGATCAAAGTCGTCTATTATCTGAAGTGATTGTGCATGCAATGTATTCCCAAATAGGATTGCAGTTAATATAATGGTAGGGAATAAACAAATTGCTTTAAGGCTAAGATGCATGTACTTTTTTTACCAAAGGTATACTTATTCTAAAGGTTGTTTTTACATTTTCGCTTGATTCTTTGACAAATATTTTCCCATTATGATAATTAGATACGATCCGTTTTGCAAGGGATAGTCCAAGGCCCCAACCTCGTTTTTTAGTGGAATATCCTGGCTTGAAGACAGTCTTGAATTTATTGGAAGGAATGCCTTTTCCATCGTCCGATATATCGATATGAACCCAATTTTGATCTGCATGTATTGAACCTGAGATAAGACCTTCTTTGCCAATTGAATCCAGCGCATTTCGTAGTAAATTCTCCATAACCCAATCGAGTAGATGTAGGTTGACTTTTCCATAAAGCCCTTTTGATTCTTGCTTGTTTATTTCGAATCTTACTTTTCGTGGAGCTCTCTTTTCTATGTATGCGAAGTTCTTCTCTAAGACAGGACTCAATTCTTGGATACTTAATTCGGGCTCTGATCCTATTTTGGAGAATCGATCGGCAATCAAGTCCAATTTTGTTAAGTCATTTGCTATTTCATCAGCTATTTCTTTAATTTCTTCGTCTTGCCCTCGGATAAATTTTAAATGTTCAACCCAGCCTAAGATTCCTGAGATTGGTGTTCCTAATTGATGAGCAGTCTCCTTTGCCATGCCAACCCAAACTCTATTCTGTTCAGCCTTTCTGATAGAAGAAAACGCTACATATCCAATAGCGATAAAAGTGGCAATAAGGAAAATTTGAATGAGAGGAAAAAAGCTCAGGTAATCTATGAAGATGGAAGATTCATAATAAAGCATTTGACCTCCATCATCTACGATAGGTTCTGCCCCTGATTCAATTAAAGCATTAAGTCTTTTTCTTAAATAGGTAGTATCGGAATCATTTTTTTCTCCAAAATTGATGCCGTCTGTAATCTGTCCAGTATGGGAAACGAGGATTACAGGAATGGATTTATTGCTTTGAAGGATATGCAGAGGAAGTGAATAGTCCTCTTGCCCGCTTGGACTATTTATTGCATTAACAGCAACAAGGATATTCTCAGCTCTTGTCTTTTCATCTTGCGATAGGACATCAACAATGTTTTTGGTGTAGATCAAAGATCCTATTATTATTAGTGTGCCAAAGGCAGCTAAAAATAGCTTCCACCAAGATTTTTTTTCAAAAAGTTGTTTCATTTACTCTGGGTAAGTTTTTTCCTATTTAACGTAATTATCCCATTTTGGTATGTTCTACCGTACTAAAATAAGTTTAATACAATGAAAGTTTATAATTAATGGATGCTTAAAAAGACTTAGCTAACAAGAATAATCCATTGAAAATCTTTGAAAACCAAAGGTCTTACTTAAATTTGTGCACTTTTTATGATAGATCCTAGACGAAAATAGTATAAGCTTCGTTACTTAATGGATGAATATCATTTGACCTTAAAATACATAAAGAATGAATATTGCAGTTGTTGGAACTGGTTATGTTGGATTAGTATCAGGAACATGTTTTGCTGAGACAGGAAATAACGTGATCTGTGTGGATATTGATGCTAAGAAGGTGGAGCGAATGCGTAATGGAGAAATTCCAATTTACGAACCTGGGCTTGATGTGTTGTTTGAGCGAAATACAAATCAGGGTAGATTAACATTTACAACTGACCTTGCTGCTGCTATAGAAGATGCGGAGATTATCTTTCTTGCACTTCCTACACCTCCGGGAGAAGATGGATCTGCTGATCTTTCCTATATTCTAGGTGTTGCCTCCGATCTTTCTAAGATCATAAAATCATATAAAGTTATTGTAGACAAATCTACCGTGCCAGTAGGTACCGCAGAGAAAGTACACGCCATACTTGCAGATAATCTTTCACCAGAATTATTCGATGTAGTTTCAAATCCCGAATTTTTAAGGGAAGGAGTTGCTGTTGACGATTTCTTGAAGCCTGACAGAGTTGTGGTGGGAACATCTTCAGATCGAGCAGCGAAGGTAATGCAAACGCTTTACACACCTTTTGTTCGTCAGGGGAATCCTATTTATATTATGGATGAGCGCTCTGCCGAAATGACTAAGTATGCTGCAAATTCTTACTTAGCAACTCGTATCACCTTTATGAATGAGATTGCAAATCTTTGTGAGCAAACAGAAGCAAATGTAGATCATGTTCGCTTGGGGATGGGCTCTGATACACGTATTGGAAAACGCTTCCTTTTCCCAGGTGTTGGCTTCGGAGGGTCTTGTTTTCCTAAGGATGTTCAAGCTTTAGGTCGCACAGCTAAGCAATATGATTATGATTTCAAATTGCTCAATGCGGTATTGGATGTGAACAGTAAGCAGCGATTGAGAATTTTCGAAAAACTCGAGGCTTTCTTTGGAGATCTTAAAGGTAAAAAGATTGGTATTTGGGGACTTGCATTTAAGCCTGAAACAGACGATATCAGAGAGGCTCCAGCCTTATATACGATAGAGCGACTAATTGAAGCTGGTGCTGAGGTAAAGGTGTTTGATCCCGAGGCTATGGATAATGTGAAGGGAGTTTTTGGGAATAAGATCAAATATGCATCGGATCAATATGACGCACTTGTCGAGGCTGATGCTTTAGCAATCATGACTGAATGGGCCTTGTTTAGAACACCAAGTTTTGATGCAATGGCAAAACTTATGAATGGTAAGAATATCTTTGATGGCAGGAATCTATATGACCTAGACTATGTTCAAAAGTCTGGATTTTACTACGAGTCAATAGGTAGGAACAAAGTAGAACAAAAAGAGAAAGTGTAACTTATTTAGAAAAAATAATTAGGGCAGTAGGGAGAAATTCTTACTGCCCTTTCTTTTTTGTTAATTTTAAAGGTGCTCCGAAATATTAGTTAAACAATTCGTTATGAAAAATGTCATAATCCTTGTGATCGCTGTTGTATTGTGTTTGTTGTCATGCTCAAAGCCAAAATTATCTGAGGTTAAGATTACAGATGATTCAGGTAAGGTTCTTGAATTGTATTCTATGGATTTAGAGACCAAAATGAAGCAGGGAACTTACACTACTTTTTATCCAAGTGGTACCATTTCATCAGTATCAAACTATGTGAATGATACTTTGGAAGGGAAGAAAGTATGGTACTTCGAAAATGGTAAAACTGAAACCGAGGAAAACTTTAGACGAGGAGCTTACGAAGGGGCCTTTAAGGCTTATTTTGAGGATGGTTCTAAGCTTCAAGAAGGACAGTTTAAAAACAATATGCCCTCAGGTCTGTGGCTTACTTATTATGCAAATGGCAATTTGAAAGAACAAGTAAGTTTGATTGAAGGAATGGAGAATGGGCCATTTGAAGAGTATACTGAGGATGGGATAATAAAAACAAAAGGAACATATAGAAACGGTCCAAAGGAGGATGGATTATTGGAGTTGTTTGATACTTCAGGTGAACTTGTTAAGAAGATGCTTTGCAAGAATGGTATCTGTCAAACAACATGGACAAAGCAGGACGGCGAAAAACAAATAGACGAGACTCTTTTTGAAATACTAGAATAAGGAACAACATGATGAATTATTTGAGCAGAGGTCTTATTACTTTTAGCTTGTTAGTAACAAGTAATGTACTTTTCAGCCAGCTTGGTGGGCAGGGATTATATGCTTTTCTTGAATTGCCAGCTAATGCCAGGGTAGCCGCACTTGGGGGACATGCAAATGGAGTTGTTGATATGGATCCAGCCCTCAGCTGGGTCAATCCAGCATCAAGTAATAAGTTGAAGAGCGGTGGGATATCCTTTACTCAAAGCTACCTTTTTGAAGATATATCTCATGGCAGTTTTCTGTACAATCATCATATTGATAAGTGGGATCTAAATCTTCATGGAGGTGTTCGTTATATCAATTATGGCGAATTTACAGGACGTGATGCAACAGGAGCTTTGACAAATAATTTCGAAGCCTCAGAGGTTGCATTAATGATAGGTCTTGGTAAAAGACTATATGAACGATTAGCTGTTGGTGCTAATTTGATGTACATAAATTCTGCAATGGAAACCTATAGTTCAAATGCAATTGCAGCAGATCTAGGTCTTATTTATTCCGTAGATGAAAAACGATTATCTTTTGCCCTTTTATTAAAGAATGCAGGATGGCAGTTGAATAGTTATACGCCTGGTCAAAAAGGAAATCTGCCAACAGATCTTCAGCTTTCCTTCACAAAACGATTAGAATACCTTCCGTTTAGATTTAGTATTCTTTATCATCATCTAAATCGCTGGGATATCAATTATTATGATGCCGATTTAGAACCTGAGATCCTTATCCTAGGCGGTTCGGAAGAGATTTCAGAGCCAAATTTGGGTTTGGACAATTTTCTGCGCCATTTTTCAATAAATGGAGAACTTTTAATAGGTGAAAAAGAAGGTTTGCGCCTTCAGTTTGGATATAATCATCTAAGGCAAAGAGAAATGCAATTAGTAAGTTGGTCAAGCTTAAATGGACTCTCACTGGGCCTCGAGCTAAAACTTAATCGATTTCGCTTTGGCTACTCAAGAGGAAGATATCATTTAGCCGGTAGCTCTAATCAAATTTCTATCTCCACTAACATCAACCGATTTGGTAAAAACAAGCTTGCAAGGAATTGATAATTAGCATGAAGGATTGAGTATTAATCTAAATTCTTCTTACTTTAGAAAGCACTCAGGCAGCGTTTGTGCCCATTTTTTAATCTAACAATATAGCATTGTTAAAGAATGCCTCAAGTTGACAGAGAAAAAACTCATAGAATCTTGTTTGAAGGGGGACTCAAAAAGTCAGAAAGAACTTTTTGATCTTTTTGCTGGTAAAATGTTTACGCTATGCAAAAGGTACGCGCGCACTTCTCAAGAATCTGAGGATATGTTACAAGAGGCTTTCGTGAAGGTTTTCAATAGTCTCGATAAGTTCAGTTTCAAAGGCTCCTTTGAAGGTTGGATTCGTCGGATTGTCGTAAACACTTGTCTTAGATACCTTGAAAAAGAGAAAATCTCATTTGATGATATTGCACTTGTTGAGTACTCCTCATCAAATGTAATTCAATCTTCTGCTATCGATCATCTCGCTGAGGAAGAGTTGTTGCGATTAATAGCTTCGCTTCCAGATGGGTATAAAATGGTCTTTAATCTTTATGTTATTGAAGGTTATAGTCATAAGGAGATTGCAGAGATGCTTGGGTTTGGAGAAAGTACTTCAAGGTCTCAGTTAGTCAAGGCAAGAAAATTATTAAAGGAATTATTAATCCAGCATAACGAAATATTTTATGAAAAAGGAGAAGTTGGATGATAGCTTAAGGCATAAGTTGAGTTCTTATGAATCTACAGTCCCAGAACATCTTTGGGAAGGTGTAGCTAGTCGCCTTGAGCAAAGAGGAAAAGTAAAACCAGCCTTTTGGCTATTGCATAGGACTAAGATTGCAGGAATCGCTGCTAGCCTTGTAGTAGGTGTGGTAGGATATAGTCTTATCTTTGATAAGAAAGTCGAGGATTTGGATGGCACTTCAAGCGGTATTGAATTGGTACAAAATCAATCTTCCAATATGGAAATTGTAAATGCAGAGGAAGTGTCTTTATATGAGATTGAAAATCTAGACCAAGTCATTAATGATATAAGTGAAGTGCCACCAGTTGATAAGGCAGAAAACTTCACTTCTGAGGGAGCTAATCAGAATAGCTCAAATCTTGCTGTTTTTCAAGAAGAAGTGGATTTTAATACGGAAGATAATGTTGCAAGTAGCGGTTTAGCTTTTGAAAAAGAGCTTTATCTCGTTCAACACCTGCCTTCAAAATCTGGCCTTCTAGAGCCAAAAATTAATCTTTTTAACAAGGACCAACAATGTGCTGATTTTAGGGAAACTAAAAATAATTTCTACTGGAGTATGTCCTATGCACAGGATTTTCCTATTCGTAAAATTGAAACAGCTACAAATGATTTGCAAGATTACGTCTACTTAAGAGAGTCTACGGAATCCTTACTAAACGCATTTAGTATCAATATGAATCTTGGGCTTGGCTTGAGAAATGGCTTGAATATTCGTTCAGGACTAATTTACTCAAGATTAAATGAGCGGTTCAGTCATGACTTAGTAAGTGGTGAAGAAATTGTAATTGTGCAGGAGGTTGATCAGGAAGGTAATTTAATTGTTTCGGATACAACTCGAAATCCTATTTACACCAATGTTTCAAATAATAACCTATATGAAACTTTAGATATACCATTACTTTTTGGTTATGAAAAGTCTAATGAAAAATTTGGTATGGGTTTCTACACAGGATTATTGTTTAACCTTGTGTTTAGTAAGTCAGGGACTATCATATCACCTGTTAATCAAGAAGATGTAGTAAGCCTTTCTAGTTCAGGAGATGCAGGAGACTATTTTAATAAAAATCTAGGACTTAGCTACTATGCATCTGCTGTCGTGAGCTATAGGCTTACGAATAGAATGCAGTTGAAATTTGAGCCTTATTTTAGGTACACTCCTAAGTCTATTTCAAATTCAAATTATAGAGTCAATCAAAGCTACTATATGTTTGGAGGTCAACTCGGGTTAAGATATTATCTTTAAGCTATAGAGCTGTAAAAAAGCCATTCATTATGAGTGGCTTTTTTATTTATGAGAAAAGTCTTCTCAAATTTTATTCTTGGCAGATTTTCTATTACTCCATTCAACTATTTGTTCTTGCTTGAATACCTGGGCAAGTAGGGCATGAGCACAGAAAATATAATCTTTAATTTTATAAGTGTCTGATATGCTCTCTGTATGTTCGAAAGTCCACTTTTTTAATTAAAAAAGTTCTTTTGGTTTGGTTCTAAAAATTAGAAGGACTGATTATCAAATAGTGAAGTATAGTTTCTAAGAGTAGGTCAGACACTTATAAAATTAAAGAT
>JAQXAY010000288.1 GCA_029252685.1 Saprospiraceae bacterium
CAAACGCTACGAATTATTAGTTGGTGTAAAAGATTATCCGTTCCCTTCAGCTTGTGACTTTGCCTTGAATGCTGATAATAGAAATTCTGAATACGAGGTAGATTTGGAGTTCGCTAATACAGCTGGTTCTGAGTTTAGCCCTGCATTTTATGCTAATAATTTGGTTTTTGCATCCTCAAGGTCTTCGAAACGTTCATCTTCTAGACGAACTAGTGTTTTCTCTGATAATGCTAAGACAAAACTTTTTAGTTCTTCTATCAATTCATTTGGGAATTTAGAAAATACTAAAGCACTTCATGCGGACTGGGATAAATCTCTTTCAGAGGGTCCTTTGTCATATTGTGAGGCAAAAAATTGGGTTGTCTTTACAAAGAACAATTTTGTAGATGGAACTAGGCAAATCCCTGAGGCAAAGTTAGAACTGAGTATGTATTTTGCTGAAGTTGATGCATCAGGAAATTGGTCTAAGGAGGTTCCTTTTGAGCATAATGGACCTGGGTATTCATCAGGCTACGGTGTTTTTTCCGAAGATGGAAATACTTTAGTTTTTGCATCTGATCGTCAAGACAATTCTTTTGGTGGTTTTGATTTGTTTATCTGTTTTTACGAAAATGGATCCTGGTCAAAGCCAGTCAATCTCGGAGCAAAGGTCAATACTGCTGGTGATGAAATCAGCCCATTCCTTTTAGAAGGTGCGCTATATTTTAGTTCTAATTATCTTCCAGGTTTTGGTGGGATGGATGTTTTTGTATCCAATCGGGATAATAATGGATACTATTCTATGCCTACAAATATGGGTAAGGGAATTAATTCATCAAGAGATGATTATGGCTTCATATATGATCCATTTCGAAACCTTGGATTTTTAGCTTCTAATCGATTGGGAGGAAAAGGAAATGAGGATTTATACTCCGTCAAAAAGAATCAAGATCATTTGATGTTGGTTGTTGTTGATGCTTTGACTCAAAAGCCAATTAGCGATGCGCTTGTGGATTTAGGTTCATGCGGCGGAAGCTTGTTTTCAACAGATGCACAAGGTCGATTATCCTATTCTTTATTAAAAGAAGGAGCTTGTTCTGCAGTGGTTTCTAAAAACGACTATACATCTAAAGAAATTAGTATTTCAAATTTTGGCTCTACTCCATCGAAAAAGTTAGTTGTCGAGTTAGTTTCTTTGGCGAAAAGCTTCGAATATGCCATTTTGGAAAATGGGAGTAAGGCTCCAGTGAACAATGCTATGGTTAATATAACATCTGCTGTTTCAGGTAAGTCTTTTGAAGCATATTCTGATGACAAAGGTCGTATAGTCCTACCAATAGCTACGGAAGAGAATTATATGGTTACCATAAGGGCAGAGGGTTATACGTCAATATCACAAAGAATTTTAGTTCCAGTTGGCGTTAATTCTGATTATGTACAGGGTACGTTTCTCTTAGATCCTTCACTTCCTTCATTAAGTGCTGTAGAACCTAAGGCAGAATCTTTAGATCTCAAGATGTATGATAGCCCTTCGAGCAGAGCTAAAAGTGTTCCTGTATATTCATATTCTAGTGCTTACTACATTCAGCTAGCTTCTTTTAGAGGTGATGTAAATGTTGATTTGAGTAATTACGAGTCTAAGCTTAATTCTGTTGGATCTGTATTGCTTATGGAGGAGTCTGGAAAGCAAAAGGTTCGGATCGGACCTTTTTCTTCAAAAGCAGAGGCTTCTGCTCAACTTGCAAGTGTAAGTAATGCTGGATATAAAGATGCTTTTGTTTTACCAGGTCAGCAAGCAGTTGCTATCGATATAGCAGAGGAAGAAGTATTTAGCGCTAAAGGAGGACTTGTCGATTATGGAAATTCAGATACCGCAGTTACTTTCGAGTGGGCGCCGCAGGAGCAAATTAAATCAGTTTCTGAAGGTACGTATTATATTCAGTTATGTGCTGTGAAGAAAGGCTCCGGTTTAGAAGATCCTAAGTTTAATGCTTTGAGTAGTTTTGGTGAACTTTCTGAGCGTCAAAAGGGTAGTTTAACTACTAAGTTGCTTGGTGCTTATGAAACTAAAGAGGAGGCCAACAAGATTCTTAAAGAAGTTCGAAAGAAAGGATTTAAGGATGCTTTCATTGTTCGATAAATAAAAAAGGAAACCGATTAGGTTTCCTTTTTTATTTTTAGGTGTAAAAATTCTTTTGTGTTTTGATTTAT
>JAQXAY010000048.1 GCA_029252685.1 Saprospiraceae bacterium
GGTTTAATAGGAAATATACACGTATAGATTATTATGAATAAAACTGCTTTCTATATCATTCTTGTTTTGATGGGTGGTTCCATTATTGGAATCAGCGCACTTCAATTGAGTTATCTAAAGAATTCAATTGAGATCAATGAGGAGAGTTTTGATAAGAATGTCCTTGGGGCACTGAATAAAGTAGCCAACCAATTACAATCTGACGAAACTCAGGTTTATAATATTTACGTGAATAATGGCTTTTCTTCCAAGCTTAATCGGGAGGCAGTAAATAATCAGATGCCAAAAAGCGTTGATTATAAAACAGAGCGAGAAGCGCTTCAGATGGAGTTTGAGACCCTACCTGAAGATTTTGTGGAGGACTGTAATTGTATGAGTTGCCTTTTGAAGAAAGGGCAGATGTTCAATGAGGTGCAAGAGGAGGTCGAAGCCATCAATTCCACTCCTGTAGCTGATAGAATAGACCTTGAATTATTAGATAGCTATCTGAAAGAGGCTATGAAGAATAATGGGGTAAAGACGACTTACAACTATGGGGTATATTCCAATTCAAAGAAGAAGTTCGTTATCGAAGATGGCCATTTCTTAGTAATAGATGATGCACCGAATAGCTCTATGAAAATTGGATTTGATAATTTATTCCATTCGAAGTATAAAGTCAGCTTGTTTACTTTGCCTGGAGGTAGAGGCTCAGCAGGTAAATTAACAGTATTCTTTCCCGGTAAAGGGCAATTCTTGTTTTCTACGATCTGGAGACAATTGATATCCGTCCTGTTTTTTACTTTAATTATATTATTCTGTTTTGTGTATACTATCCAGGTGATTTTGCGTCAGAAGAAGATTTCAGAGATGAAGAATGACTTTATTAATAATATGACGCATGAATTTAAAACACCAATCGCAACAATATCATTAGCATCTGACTCCATTACAAATAGTCGTATTATTTCTGATGCTACAAAAGTTACTCGATTTGCTGATATTATAAAACAGGAGAATAAGCGAATGAATAACCAAGTTGAAAAGGTTCTTCAGATTGCACTTGTTGAGAAGAAGAATTTTGAGCTTAGAATATCAAAAGTCAATGTTCATGACTTAATCGAAATGGCTCTTACGTCTACTGGACTTATTATAGAAAATAGAGGTGGACAGACAATATCAAATTTGAAAGCAGAGCATTTTACTATCGAGGCAGATCAGACACATATCGCAAGTCTGATAAATAATCTGATGGATAATGCAAATAAATATAGCCCGGAAAGCCCTGTAATAGAGGTGAATACCTACGATAAAGGACAGGGTATAGTGATAGAATTTATTGATAATGGAATTGGAATGTCAAAAGATGTGTTAAAGAATATATTTGAAAAATTCTATAGAGTCCCTACTGGAAACCTTCATGATGTTAAAGGTTTTGGTTTAGGATTAAGCTATGTAGAGGCCATAGTGGATGCACATAACGGGCATATAGATGTGCAAAGTGATTTAGGTAAAGGGTCAAAATTTTCAGTGTTTTTGCCAAAAACACACATTTAAACTATATGCTTATTCTTTACTTTAGTCGATAATTTTAACATTTTAAATAAGAAATTACGTTTTTGTTCGTTAGAATGTGAAAGATAGAAATCCGAATAAATAATTTTATAAGATGGCAGATAAGAACTATTCAATATTATTAGTCGAGGACGATGAGAACTTTGGGGATGTATTACGATCGTATTTGGAGATGCATGATTTTAGTGTCACTCTAATGAAAGATGGTATGCAAGGATATGACGCTTATAAAAAGGGATCATATGACTTGTGCATATTTGATGTAATGATGCCTAAGAAGGATGGATTCTCCCTAGCTAAGGATATCCGTGAGTCTGATAAAGAGATTCCAATTATATTTCTAACAGCTAGAGCAATGAAGGAAGATGTTATTCAGGGCTTTAAACTCGGTGCTGATGATTATATAACAAAACCGTTTTCATCGGAGGAGCTTTTGTTTAGAGTTCAAGCTATTCTGAAAAGGTCTAAGCAAGTCGTTGAAACCAATAATGAAGCTAAGGAATATATGATAGGAGATTTTCATTTTAATTTTCCGCTTAGAATCCTTACTTACAAAGGAGGTGATAATGAGGATGTTGAAAAGTTATCCCCGAAGGAAGCTCAGTTGTTAAAGATGTTTGCACAACGCATAAATGACGTACTTCCTAGGTCTGAAGCGCTTACAAATATTTGGGGTGAAGATAATTACTTTACAGCCCGGTCAATGGATGTGTTTGTAACTAAGTTGAGAAAATATCTTAAACGAGATGGAAATATTGAAATTGTCAATATTCATGGAAATGGTTTTCAGTTACTCGTGAAAGAAGAATATATAGGATAAAAAAAAGCTGGTTTAAAACCAGCTTTTTTTTTATTCAGTAATACTTTGCTCTTTTTCTTCCGATCCTTCTTCTTCCTGATGAATATCAGAGAACGGTCTTGGTCCGATAAGTCTTTCGACATCTTCTTTCAAGAGAACTTCACGTTCAAGCAATGCCTTAGCAAGGATCTCTAACTCTTTAGATTTATCTTTCAATAAATCCTGAGCTCTTTGATATTGTTGAGCAGCAAGCTTTCTAACTTCTGTATCTATCATTGCAGCTGTTTGATCTGAATATGGCTTTTGCCATTGACCGTTTGTCAAACCATAGAATGATACCTGACCAACTTCGTTATTCATACCGAAGTAAGAGATCATACTGTATCCCATTTTCGTGATTTGGTCAAGGTCATTTTGAGCACCAGTAGATATTTTTCCAAACATATTTTGTTCAGCAGCTCGCCCACCAAAAGTCATACACATTCTATCTAGAAGTTGTTCTTTGCGTGTAATGTATTCTTCTTTTGGAAGGTATTGTGCATAACCTAATGTCCCAATTCCTCTTGGTACGATTGTTACCTTAACTAAAGGTGATGCATGTTCGAGGAACCAACCACAGATCGCATGACCTGCTTCATGGTATGCTATAATTTCTTTCTCGTTTTTAGAGATAAATTTATTTTTCTTCTCGAGTCCACCAATCACTCTATCTAAAGCGTGATTGAAATCATCTAGATCAACTGATCCTTTATTTCTTCTTGCCGCCACAAGAGCAGCCTCATTACAGATATTTGCTATGTCAGCACCTGCAAATCCTGAGGTCATTTCTGCTAGTTGCTCTGCTTTTATACCTTCAGCTGTCTTAATATTCTTAAGGTGAACACTAAAGATAGCAGTACGACCTTTTAGATCTGGCCTGTCAATGCCTATTTGTCTGTCAAAGCGACCAGGTCTAAGCAATGCTGAATCCAATACGTCAGGTCTATTTGTTGCAGCCATTATAATAACTGCTTTATCTGTTGCAAAACCATCCATCTCTACAAGTAATTGATTAAGGGTGTTCTCACGCTCATCATTGCTTCCTTGCATATTATTTCTTCCCCTTGCTCGACCAATTGCATCGATTTCATCTATAAAGATAATACAAGGTGCTTTTTCTCTTGCTTGCTTGAATAGATCTCTAACTCTAGAGGCACCAACCCCTACAAACATTTCAACAAAATCTGACCCTGAAATAGTGAAGAAAGGAACTTCAGCTTCTCCTGCAACAGCTTTTGCCATCAATGTTTTACCTGTACCAGGTTCACCTACAAGTAGAACACCCTTAGGGATCTTACCTCCAAGTGCGGTATATTTTTTTGGATGCTTTAAGAAGTCTACAATCTCCATAACCTCTTCCTTTGCTTCATCAAGTCCGGCAACATCTGAGAATGTAACATTTACCTTTGCCCCTTGATCAAATAAAGTCGCTTTAGATTTTCCTATGTTGAAAATTTGTGAGCCTGGACCAGCTCCACCTCCACCCATACGGCGGAAAAGGAAAACCCAAATTAGCACGAGGATAAGTATTGGTAATAACCAACCAAAGTTTTCAAAGATATTTACTTCATTCCCGTAGGTTATAATAATCTCACTATTATCTCTTCTTTTAAGTTCTTGATTGTAGTTATCAATCTTCTTCTCAAAATTTTCTAGAGATCCAAATGTATATTTGTAATGATAGTTAGATGATTTGTATTGAACCTTAGGACTTTCCTCACCTGAAAAGTCTTTTTTTGCAGCCTCTTCAGTAAGCGTGATATATGCAAATTCCTTATTCTTTATAATTTTTACTTCCAAGATCTCATTGGCTTGAGCCTTATCTCGAAAACCCACTTCCGTCAACTCTTTCTGACCACTATCCATTAGAAGAACATTCAGGATGATGATAAGAAAGGCAAGGCCGGCATAAATCCAAAACGGCTTTATTTTGGGTCCGTTCTGAGGAGCCTTGTTATTGTCCGTATTCTTAGGTTTGTTATTTTCCATTAACTATTAATTAATATTTTGTTACCTCTAAGTAACAAGCAAAGTATTTAGATGTTTTCTTTATTAGATTAATGACAGGATTATGTCTATCTAAAGGTCTTGGAATTCGGTGAATCGCGCATCACTCCATAATTCCTCAAGCTCGTAAAATTTCCTTGTTTCTGGATAAAAAATATGAATTACTGTATGGAAGTAATCTAGGCAAATCCATGTAGAACTCTCGTAACCTTCAAAATTTACAGGAAATTCCCCTAATTCATTTTTCAGTCTCAATTTAATGTTATCTGCGATAGCTTTTACCTGGGTAGTAGAATCACCCTCGCAAATCACAAAAGTATTTGTAGGGGCATCGTGTAATTCAGAAAGGTCCAGCTTGGTAATATTTTTACCCTTTATATCTTGTATTGCATCAATGATCAAATCATTCAATTCCTTCTCTGTATCCAACTGCTCTGATTTTGTTAATGTATTCAAACGATATTTATTTTAAACGATTGTAAATAAACGGCTTGTAATTAATTTAATTATTTCGACAATCACGTCTTTTTTAAAACCAATTTCAATCCATTTTAGTTTGTTTAAGCTTTACTCTAAAGTGCAAATTTAATAAACACTTTGCTATCTTTCTGCTTCAATTACAAATAATAGCAATTTGGAACGCATAGAAACACTCTTTTTAGGTAAAGATCTACGTTTTTATAAGGAATTAGAGTCAACGAATAAGATGTTGAAGACTTTGCTAAGGGAAGAAAAGTGTTCAGAAGGTCTTGTTGTGAAGGCTGATTTTCAAACTGCAGGACGCGGTCAGCGCAATTCAGAGTGGATTTCTCCTAAAGGAGATAACTTATTAATGTCTCTGTTGCTATTTCCCAAGTTCCTTCGCCCAGAGCAACAATTTGATTTAAACAAGATTGTAAGTCTCTCTATTCTTAGTTTGTTGGAAAACTTAGGCATTGAAGACGTAAAGGTCAAATGGCCGAATGATGTTTATGTTGATAATAAAAAGATTTCAGGGATTTTGATTGAAAATGGATTGAGTGGTAGTACTATTTCCGAGTCTATCGTTGGAGTAGGATTAAATATAAACACAGTTGTGTTTCCTGAAAAAATAAAATCTAAAACTTGCTCTATAGCATCTATTCAAGGAAAAAGGTTTGATGTCAATGAAATTTTATTCCAATTAATCAAAAACATAGAACAATACTATTTGTTATTAAAAGCTGGAAAGTCTAAAGGAATCCATAAGCAATTTGAAGACTCCATGTATGGTATGAATCTGCAAAGAGCTTATACACTGGCGGATGGTAGCACCATAGATGGCATGATTAAAGGACTTGATGAATCTGGTAGGTTATTGGTGCAGGTTGGAGATCAAATCAGACATTTTAGAAATAAAGAGTTACAGTTTAATTACTAAGTCATTATGACAATCAATATAATTACGATAGGGGATGAGCTCTTGATAGGGCAGGTAATAGATACAAACTCCGCTTGGATTGGAAAGGCTGCCAATCAACTGGGCTTTGATCTTGGAAAAATTTATACCGTATCAGATACCTACAGTGCTATTCAAGATACATTAGGCCTTGCAATAAAAGATTCAGATGTTGTGATTTTGACTGGAGGCCTTGGTCCCACAAAGGATGATATAAGTAAAAAGGCAATAGCTGAGTTCATGGATGACGATCTTGTTCATTCCGAAGTTTCTTGGGAGCATATTCAGGCTATGTTTAAAAGTTTTGGCCGTACACCATTAGAAATGCACAAGGAGCAAGCGAAAGTGCCTTCTTCAGCACTTCTCTTGGAAAATAAAATGGGTACTGCCATGGGCATGTGGTTGGAGCATGCTGATACAATTATTATTTCTCTACCTGGAGTTCCGTATGAAATGAAATATATTATGGAGCATCAAGGTTTTCCGAAACTTCAATCTCGCTTTCCCAACCTTCAGCGCATTGAACATCGTACATTGCACACTGTAGGTGTAGGAGAGGGGCAATTGTCTGAGAAGCTGGAAGATTTTGAGGATTCCTTGCCAGTAGGATTGAAGTTAGCCTATTTACCAAATGTAGGAAAGGTTCGTCTGCGTTTAAGTAAAACAAAGGCGAGTTCTGGGGATCTTGATTTAGATAAGTGGACTGCAAAAATGCGAACATCTGTAGAACCTTACGTGTTCGGTGAAGGTGAAACATCTATTTCTGAGGCACTGGGTCAGTACTTGAAAGAGAAAGATTTGAAGATGGGTACAGCTGAATCATGTACTGGGGGTTTTATAAGTCATTTGATAACTGGGATTTCTGGTTCTTCGGCATATTTCGAAGGTTCGGTGGTTTCTTATTCTAACGAAGTAAAAATAAAAGTACTCAATGTCAAGGAAGAAACGCTAATCTCATATGGTGCGGTGAGCGAAGATGTTGTGCGCGAAATGCTCAAAGGTTTATTGAATTTTTTGTCAATTGATGTGGGAATTGCCATAAGTGGAGTAGCGGGTCCTACGGGTGGGACAAAAGATAAACCAGTTGGTACTGTATGGGTTGCAGTAGGAAATAAGGAGAAGGTAGAAGTACGCTTATTGAATATTTCTAAAAGCAGGCAAAAGAACATTGAATATAGTGCTACAAGGGCACTTGGTATGCTTTGGCAGTTTGTACGAACAAATTACTAAAATGTAATAATTGGCTTAGTTATTTGTTTGACCCTGATTAAAGCCTTAAATTTGTACCAGTTTTAGCCTTACACCAATAATAACTTAATTAATAAGCATATGGCACAAGTAGAGTTGATTATGCCCAAAATGGGGGAAAGTATCATAGAAGCAACCATATTGAAATGGGTTAAGCAAGTTGGAGATACTGTTGATGTCGATGAGACAATCCTAGAGATTGCAACTGACAAGGTAGATTCTGAGGTTCCTTCTCCAGTTGCCGGTACGATCGCAGAAATACTTTTTCAAGAGGATGATGTGGTTGAAGTTGGGAAGGTCATTGCAATCATAGCAACTGAAGGTTCAGACTCGACTTCCGCAAGTAGCCCGTCTACAGAAAAAGCTCCAGCAAAAGAAGCAAAACCTGCTCCTTCGACGGCTGTTTCCACTTCCGATCAGAAGCCAGCAGTACCTGCAGTAGCAGCTACTTCCGTTAATACAAGTGGATCTGATAGATTCTACTCACCATTGGTTAAAAATATTGCAGCAAAAGAAAATATCAGTCTTTCAGAACTTGAAACTATTCCAGGTTCAGGTGATCAAGGACGAGTAACTAAGAAAGATATTCTTTCATATATTTCTACAAGAGGGACCAGTCAGCCAATGACTAGCCCTGCTCAAGCTAAAATTTCTAGTCCATCGGTAACGGAGGCACCTAAGGTAGCTACTTCAGTTTCTGGTGACGTTGAGGTTATTGAGATGGACCGTATGCGTAGGATGATAGCAGACCACATGGTTATGTCCAAATCTACTTCACCACACGTTACGTCTTTTGTTGAGATCGATGTTACAAATGTTGTAAACTGGAGAAACAGTATTAAAGCTGATTTTCAGGCGAAATTTGGGGAAAAGATTACATTCACCCCGATATTCGTAGAGGCTGTGGCTAAAGCGATCCATGACTTTCCGCTTATCAATGTTTCTGTAGATGGAACAAGCATCGTTAGGAAGAAGAATGTGAACGTTGGAATGGCAGCAGCATTACCATCAGGTAACTTAATTGTTCCTGTTATCAAAAATGCAGATCACTTATCACTACTAGGCTTGACTAAAGCTGTAAATGATCTTGCTACCAGAGCACGTGCAAACAAGCTGAAGCCTGAAGAAATACAAGGTGGTACATTTACATTAACAAATGTAGGAACATTTGGAAATGTTATGGGTACTCCTATTATCAACCAACCTCAGGTGGCTATACTTGCTGTTGGTGCAATTCGTAAAAAGCCAGCTGTCGTAGAAACTGAATACGGAGATATGATTGTTCCAAGGCACATGATGTTTTTGTCACTTTCGTATGATCATCGTGTAGTAGATGGTGCATTAGGTGGATCTTTCCTAAGAAAAATAGGAGATTACCTAGAACAATTTGACGGGAAAAGAAAAATATAATAGATTGTAGGAAACATTCGAATAAATATGAGGATTTTTCCTTTTTCAAAATATGCAGGCAATAAGGGTGTTTTCCTTTATTGCCTTTTTTTTATTCTAATACCTTTTTCTTCAAAAGCGCAGAGCGACAAGAAAATTGTCAAATATGCACTGCAAGCTGAAGACGAAGGGGCTTATGATCAGGCGGTGTTATACTTTGAGTCTGTAGCTTCACTAGAA
This sequence comes from Saprospiraceae bacterium, assembly GCA_029252685.1. Lineage (GTDB taxonomy): Bacteria > Bacteroidota > Bacteroidia > Chitinophagales > Saprospiraceae > AM-2324. The sequence goes on from JAQXAY010000048.1 coordinate 8,694, forward strand.
AAATTATCTATTTCCCAATTGGTGGTTTATCTAGATTGCCTTGTAAAGAGGCGAGATTTGGATCAAGCAAATCAATTAACTGAGTTGATTGAAAACAAAACAAAGGGAAATCCTCCTGTACTATACTATCTGATAAAGGGAGATCTTGATCATCAGAATACTGATTTTGATGAGGCAATTACACATTACAAGAAATTTATTAGGCTAGCAGATACTGATGATCCTTTGCGAGATAGTGCAAAAGATCGCTTGTTAACTTGCTCCTACGCCCGTAGGAATAATAGCTGGAAAGATGGTGTTGGTATCTTGCCATTCGCAACAGGTATAAATAGCTCTGGGGATGAAGTGAAACCGATTTTTTCGAAGAACCTAAATGGGGTTTTTTATTTTGGAGCTGCAAACAGTAAAAGTATTGGCGGGCGACGAGATGCTTTAGGTAAGGTTGATGAACAGTTCGGTCAGTTTAAGATCGATATGATTAAGGCACAAAGAAGTGGCGAATCTACATTTAGCGTAAGTCCCCTTTCCTACTTACTAAATAGCCCATCAAATGATATATTAGCTGGATTTTCAGAGGATGGTCAGGTCTTATATTTTGGAAAGGGCAATTCTTTGGATATGCTTCTTATCCATGCAGATACATTTGAACAAGACATAAGCAAAAGAAAGTTGAAGTCAGATCCTTATTCTGGTTTGAGTAGTGTCTTTTCTAGACTTGGTTTACCATACTTTTACAGTGATAAGGTTGTATTATTTGCCTCTGATAAGCTACCAGGTTATGGGGGCTACGATCTTTTTGTTACTTATCTGATTGGGGAGAGTTGGTCTAAGCCAGAAAACTTAGGTCCCGCAATCAATACAGTTAATAATGAGGTCTCACCATTTTTAGCTAAAAATGGGCGTGCATTATATTTCAGTACTGATAATCCCAATATTTCATTTGGAGGCTATGATATTGTTCATTCTGTCTTTAAAGTTCATAGTTTCTCTTGGTCAGAGGTGGAAAATATGGGTAAGCCTGTGAATTCATGTGGAAACGATCTTGATTTTTGTTTATCCAATAACGGAGTATCTGCACTGTTTTCCTCTGATCGAGCAGGAGGGGCAGGCGGATATGATCTATATAATGTTCTTTTTCAACAGCAAGTGGAAGAGCAGTTGACGCAGTTAAGTGCTTTTGTTTTTGGTAAAAACTTTGAATCTATTGATTCGGATGGCCCAGAGGCAACAGAGTCTATTTCGATGCGACCAGTATATTATGGTGGAGATTCTGAGTTGCTTTCTAATTCCAACAAGGACTATTTAGTAAGAATTGCAAGACGTTTGAGTCGAGATCGTCAGTTACGACTTATCTTGAATGTTCATTCTAATGACATCAAACAGAATCAAACTAATGCTTATTTAT
>JAQXAY010000057.1 GCA_029252685.1 Saprospiraceae bacterium
TTTTCGATGACTAACAGTCGTCTTATGCATTCAAAAAAAATCCTTTTTACAGTACTTCCTTTTTTAATAAAAGTATCCGGCTTACCTGCTATCAACTCGTAATCAACGGTGGTATCTAATGTATTTGGGTAACAATTATCAAACATCCAAGCAAGCTCCTTATCAGCAATACTGCGCTTTACCGTTTCAATGACTGATTCTACTGCAGGACTTGTAAATGTTCTTTTACCTAAGGGTGGACGCATACTCACAAATCTGCTATCTGCACTAAAGATTAGCTTTTTAAAAAAGGAAGTACCTCCTATTGAGGCTGCAGTCATTAGGCTTCCATTGAATACAAAATTCCTTCTGTCCATGTCCTTTAAATGTTTAAACTCAAAATCTATTTTCTTTAAAATAAGTCTATTTTTTAAATTTTAGAGTACTGAATGCTGCTTCACTTTTTAAATCAAACAGCCGACGAAAACTTTATTTCTCCCCTCCCCCTGTATTTTTCATCCATAGAATTAACTTAAATTAAAGATCTGAACAACTGAAAAACATAGACATGTTTCAAAAGATCAAAACTGCAATTAAATACACGCGTAATATTTTTGTAACAGGGGCAATTGTTGAGACAAACAAGCAAGTTGAAGATGAGATAACCAGTCGCATTCCCAATGAGGATAATTTGGTGATTGTTGAATTTGGGATGGGACACGGAAATATAACCAAGGCAATACTTAGTAAAATAGGACCTAACAGCAAGGTATATTCCTTTGAAGTGCATAAACCTTTTTGTGAACATGCTGAGAAACACATCGCTGACAAAAGACTCACCATAATCAATGATGGAGCAGAGAATGTCAATAAATATCTTTCAGAAGATGTGGATAGCATAATTTCTTCTATACCCTTTTCCTTCTTTTCTGAAGAGTTGAAATCAAATATATTGAAGAGCGCCTACGGCATATTGAAGAACAAAGGCTGTATGAGTCAAGTGCTGCTATCTGCTTTTCATTTCAGAAAATACAAATCAGTTTTTGACAATTGTAAAAGGCGTAAAATTCTGAACTTCCCAATTTATCACATCTACCATTGCCAAAAAGAAACAAAGGAAAATTAATAATAGAATCGATCAGGTCTATTTTACTTAAAGCTTATTTTGAACTTATGTCCAAGCTTTCGAATTGGTTTTTCAATAATCCTATTTAGGAGTAAACTCAGTAAAACCGTAGTCAAAAAATAAATAATAAAAAGTAGTAGAGTGGGAATATTCTTAAGCCCCTGCGAATGATGAAATTTGAAATTCCTTTTCCAATACTTACTTTTAACCATAGCTTAGTTCCCATTTACAAAACCAAGTACTCAATGCAGAATCATGATTCTACTGTAATCTTTGAACTGTAAGGTGAAGCTCAATTAAAAAAATCAACATCAAATAAAAAATGTACCAGCGAAAATATAGCTCCCCTTGAGCGTTTAGCAACCCTTAATTTTCATCCCAAATCGTTCTATTCAGTCAACTTAGGCTTTTAGTTTAAGCTTTTCAATAAGGTCATTTAAAGCTACACTTGCCTCTTTCATAACTGGTAGCAAGGGCCAAATATGAATCATCTCCTTTTCTCTTATCAAATCCAGATCAACTCCCTGAGCTTTCAACACCTTTGCAAATTCAATTTCATCCGGTGCACATATATCTCGATCACCTACGTACATTATTACTTTTGGAAAACCTTCAACCGATTCGAAAATTGGAGAAAGTGACGGGTCAGTCAAAGCTTTATTACCTGCAAATAGCTCATTCGCACTCCTGACGCCATCGATCGATAATATAGGATCCAAAGGGTCTATTACTTTAATTGCCGGATTTGAAAAGGATGCATCGATGACTGGTGAAACAAGAATTAACAATGCTGGCTTATCGATTTTAGCGCTTATTATTCGTTGGGTTAAGCTAATACATAAATTACCTCCAGCGGAGTCTCCCATCAAGATAATATCTTTACCAGTGTACACTCCCAATGCCTTTTGGTAAAGTGCATCAATTACTTTATTTGCCTTATCAACGATATACTCAGGTGCCTTAGGATAATCAACTAACCAAATATTGATGCCTGTATCTTTGTGTATCTTTTTTATAGTATTCCAATGATGCAGACCTGGCCCACTAACAAAGGCACCTCCATGTAAATAGATCATTAAGCGACCGCCCATACTTTCAGATTCTAAAGCAGTCACTTTAAAACCATCAACTTCAAAATTTCGGACAGCTCTCGATTTGTAAAATGTTCCTCTTGGCACTTTAACATCGTCTTTACGCAAGCCTTTTACATCCAGGGGTACCTGACTAAACAATTGTTTCTTACCTTTTAATTTTAGCACCAATAATACTAGATAAAATGAAATACTATTTCTCATATTCTACGTTTAGGTTAAGACAAATATAGACATAAAAATGGCTCTCAAAAGAGAGCCATAACCCAATTAACCAAGCTAAAAATTACTTAAGTCTTTACTTATAAAGTTGTTTGAATAAATTCAAGGAAAATAAAATCTAAAATATTTTCCTTAGTAGTTTGTTTATTTGTTTGTGTACTACAAATGTAGACTAAGGCAACTAATCAAATGTTCTAAAAAAATGCAAAGAGGTTCTGATTTATAAATCAGAACCTCTTTACATTTAACAATAATTTTCCCTGTAATAAATGTTACTTTTTAAATCAAGACTTTTTCCCAAACCACTCCTTAAAAGAAACATCCCTCAAATCCATAAGCGGCTTTTCAAAATATCTATAAAGCAAAGTTGAAACCCCCACAACTACCATCCAGTAAATCAAATACTTAAGCAACCCATCCCATCCACCTTGTGGAGCAAAATTATCCCTGATCACTTCAGCAACAAGAGCCAAATTGATCAAATACATAGAATATGAAATCTTACTGATATGCTCCACTGCATGTGCAAACATTCCTTTACCCGATTTAATTTTTGTAAACAAAGGCAACAAAAACATTACGGATAATGGCACCAGTGAAAAATAAATGGTCTGCATGTATATAGAACCAATACCTTTGTTTGATATAAGAATGTAGGCTATTAAGCCAAGCCCAAAAACACTGAACAAAACAAACCACCTATTCCATAAGGCCTTAAAATGAAAAAACATCCATGCTGCAAATAAGCCATAACCTATACTATCCAACCGACTAAGCACAGTCTTTCGAATACCTATATCCCATGCAAAAGAGTCAATGGCAGGATCAAATTGATAGAACCGGTAAAACAATGGCAGGAATATCATTAATATAGTCGCGATCAAGTAAGCACGATTAAGGGATACAAGTGAACTCAACAACAAAATAAGTACAGGTGTAATCAAATAGAACCACTCTTCTATGGATAATGACCAAGACTCCCAAAAGAAACCGTAAAAAGGAGCTTTGAAATTCTGAGTAAAAGTCAAAAAATGAAAATTGAATTGTTCAATATCTTCATTTATAATCCCTGCATTGACTATAACATAATTAACAAATAGAATCAGGTAATAATTAGGTAAGGTTCGAAACCAGCGACGCTTCCAAAAAATGCCGAGATCTCGAATTCCAAATTGATCTTTTTTATTCAAATTTTTCAAAAGAATGCCGCCAATCAAAAATCCACTCAAAACAAAAAAGATATCAACGCCATCAATCATTCTAAAAAAAGGGAAGCCCTCCAAAGCAGTATCCTTGAGGATGAACTTACCATGCCCCATGACCACTAAGACAATGGCGAAAGCTCTTAGGATATCTAATCCAAATATGCGCTTAGGTTCTGAAATGAATAGCTTTTTCTTAGTCGACACAGAAATTATTGTTTATTTCAACACTATTGCAACCCAAGATAAACAAAGACCTATAAATACGAAGTAGAATCCAGTGTTTCATAGGCCTATGGTTTTATTCTCCAAGGTGGATTTAGACGATTTTCACCTGCAAAATAGAGAATTAATCGATTTCCGTCAGGATCTCTTAGCCGAGCTTCCCGCCAAAGCCAATTTTGATCCTTGGGACCTTGATCAAATACAATACCTAAGCGCTTCAAATCTTCCACACGAGCATCCAAATCAGGACATTCAAAATAAACAGTAAGCCCATCCACTGTTGGCAGCTCTGTGACTTGATGTAAAGAAAATGTAGCCTGACCATCTGGACAGACAAACCTTGCATAATGGGGTAAGGCTTTCACAATCAACTCCAATCCTAAGGTTTCGTAAAAAGGAATCGAACGTGCAAGGTCCCTAGCAGGAACAGTCACCTGATTTAAATTCATAATTTAATTTAGAAAGCGTAAAAAATGCATAGAAACTCGAAGAAAAGAGTGCCCTTACTTTCAAAAGAACCACAACCACTTGCAAAACAAAAGCATATACTTGCAAAATAAAAGCTATAAACAAAACCAGTGCTTTTGAAGACGAATTAAGTATGATTCAAAAACAAATCACTGCCCTAAAACTGGAATTTCTAGATTAGAGTCTAAAAAATTAAGTGTTGGATAAAGTTCGAATAGTCCATTGGAATCTAACCAACCTAGATAAGCATTATAAACATTCTCCTCTAGCTCTACTAACTCATGCTGAGCTTTAATCTCTTCAATCTTAAGGTCTAGCCATTTAATGATATCTCTTTTATTACTTGGCCTTTGTTTATCAGCCAGTACACTAAAGGACTCCAAGCGCCCCAGTAAACTTTCAAAAGAGTTGTAGGCATCATTTGCTTTACGAAATTTGAGCAAAGCAGTTTCAGTTTCTTGTCTAAAATCGATTTGACGTTGTTTGATCTGTTCCAACTCTAACTCTTGATCAAACTTCAGCTCAACAAGATCAAGTTCTCTCTTTTCAGATCGCCCTATATTCATAGCTACCCCAATACTTACTCGTTCTTCCCAGTCATCAGTATGCGGGCCATTATAATTGATTCGAACAAAATCTAATACCTTATTAGTACTAGCTTCCTCTAAACCATATTCATCTTCTATGCGTCTCAAATCTAATTGGTCCTCATAGTATTCCGGGTAGGTCAATTGCAATTTCAATCGCAAAGCTTCAACATTTGCCGAAAGTTGATCTATGGAAACTATAGATGCCCCGTCAACTCTTAGCGTATCAATTATGCGTTCAGCCTTTTCGATATTCCAAGTCAGGAGTTCAAGTTTGCGCTGTACATCCAAATAATCATATACTGCTACTTCTCCGTCTATACCAATTTTACTTAACATCAAGCGCTGATCTTCCAAAAACGGCAATATAGATGCATTTAAGTCTAAGGCCTTCTCTACAAAAAAGGCATCCAACCAGGCCTCATAGATTGTCTTTACATTTGGTCTTAAAGTCTTCGAACGTTCTAAATCAAGTTCTGCTTGATAACTGGTATACAATCGATTTTGATACTTTCGAATTGCCCTGCTGGAGAGGTCACCACGCAGTTCGTATTCTTGTCGCTCCAATTGAAACTCATCGGTGTCCATTCTCACATTCCACCGTCGTATAAAAGGTGATTTATAAGCTATTTGATCGCGCTCTACAGTATCTAAAGTTTCTTCAGTTGACAAGTCAAGTGCTTGTTGAAGATAATCAACGAAGGATACCTGGCTCCACAAAACTGGGTTGAGCAGTATTAAAAAGCAAAGTGTATGAAGTCCTCTAGATATCATGAATAGAAATTCAGTTGAAAATATTAAGCTAAGGCAGATCGCTAATAATGACCTTTTCACCTTGCAAGAAGGTATTATCCGAAGAGATAGCCAACACGACTTCTCTACCATATATTTTAGTAGTAGGCACTCTACGAAGACGTTCCGGAATCTCCACAATTCTTGCTCCAAGTCCTGTTATAACTCCTATCGTAGTTTTATCATAATCTTGCATGGATCTTATATTAAAACGATCTCCTATCTGAACATCAATATGCATACCCTCATGTACAAATCCTTTAACCTGTGTTGGATTTGGCTCATATAAGGTTACCATAGTCTCAAAAGCATCTACATACTCGCCTTCTTTCACATGAACGTTACCGACCAAGGCTTTTGACGGAGACTTGAGTGATAACTTTCTCAGTTTCTTTTCATTGAATGAAACATCACTATTATGTCTGGAGATCGATGCCTGTAAGTTATTGGATTCATCAATTATTTTTTGATTCAAACCACCAACAAGCGTTTTATTGATAAGCTCGAGATCTATTCTTGATTTGGAAAGCAGTTCAATCTCACTCCGCAAAGCCTTTACCTTTGCGTCCTCTGCATCAAGGTTCAGACTTTTCAGTCCTTCTTTCATATCCTCATGCAGCTCAATCTCTTTTTCAAGAGTAGTGATTTTAGAATCGATTTCATTTAAGTTTTCCAAATACTCCGCATTAACAAGATTGATCTCATTCTGTATGATATTCTTCCCAGTTCTGAACTTAGCGTTCAGTTCTTCGATCTTAAATTGCTCATCATTAATCTCTTTCGAAAGGGCTAACTGCGTAAGATTCAATAATGGGGAATCACTATCCACAGAATCTCCCTCCATTACTATGATTCCATTTACCTGAACTGGAAAATCTAAATTGACTTCCATCTCAAGGTTTTCTGCAAATCCAAAAAATTGCTCTTGTTCTTCTTTTAGCTGACTTTTATAGATAAATAGAAAGACCAAAAAGCCAACAGCAATTAAATAAAGTGGATTGTATATCTTTTTTAGTATATCCATTATAATTTATCTTCACCTTTAACAAAACGCAGACTTACTTCCTGAACATCCTCTAATTCAGTGAACTTATCTAGTAAATCAGTATCCTGAATATCATTTTTTAAGAACAATTCATATGACAGGTCTTTCACCCTTTTGTTCATACTTTTTGTCACCACCTTTTTTCCAAATTCATTAAACTCAGTCTCTAAAACGATGTCTTTATCTCTTGTTCGTATATCGGTAAGGCGGTATTCCTTGCACAAGTTTTTCAAAACAGACTCCATCTTTTTGATACTTTCATTTCCCTTCTCATAGTACATTGAAATTTTAAGTATTCCGATCAATGGGTCAGGATTTCCAAAGACAGAAAATCTTAGGATAATCGCTAGTACACAAAACACAAAGGTTCCTGTGACCGCAATTGTAAATCCAAAAACACCACAAGAAATACCTACTGCGAGTGAGGCAAACATAAAAGTCATGTTCCTTGGATCCCGCAAAGTTGTCCGAAAACGAATGATAGCAAGTGCACCTAACATCCCTAATCCTCTTGCCAAACTATCGCCTACTGCTTGCATCACCATAGTTGCTAAAATGGAGATCATAGCAAGAGATTGCATATAATTATGGTCTTTCTTGGAAACTTTCGTGGTAATATCATAGGTCAGGACTATCAGTGCTGATAATACTACACATAGACTTACTGCCAACAATATGGCAATCAGGGTTGGAGTTTCTGAATTACTCTGTAAACTTTGAATATCAAACATTTATACTACACTTTTTTA
>JAQXAY010000060.1 GCA_029252685.1 Saprospiraceae bacterium
ATAAATAACGGACTCGTTCAACTTGCTAACTACAACCTTCCTTTTGGAGGTAGTGGAAAAAGCGGTTTTGGGCAGGGGCGAGGATCTGAGAGTTTCCTAGCATTTTCTAATCAACGTAGTATTGTGAAAAACTCACCCTTCTTTTCGGTTGTGGATCTCTTAGGATATCCTTTCAATTCATTTAAAAAGAAGATTATCAATTTTTTAATCCGATGGTTCTAAAAAGACAGCATGGAAATATCTGCGATTGATACGTTTATTCAGGAAAAATTTCCCGACGAGTCATTATCTAATTCCCTAAGTAAGTATTGGATAAGTTTCCATAGAGGAAAGGGTTTTTTCGCAGGTAGGTTCAAATCTAAGGGCTTGAAAATTTATGTTCAAGTTTGGGACATTGAGCGAAAAGCATTTTACTGCAATTGCTCAAATTCTCAAAATCCTTGTGTCCATGGGCTTGATTTGTATTTTCGATTCAAACAGCAATACAGTGAGTTTAAGGTAATAGAATCAGAAGACTATTCTGAATGGTTAAGCAAGGCCATTCCTATTCATAAGAAGCGGGCTGATTTTTACACTGCAGAAGATTTGACGCGACTCAAAGAGAGCAGAACAAAACAAAGAGAGGAGCGCATTCGGCTGATGCAGAGTGGAGCTAAAATTTTAGAGCGTTGGATTGAAGATGCTCTTGGGATGGGTCTGGCGGATCTGCTGTTGAAACCAGTTACTTACTGGAAAGATATAGCTAGTGTTATGGTCAATTATAAAATGAATGCCTTGTCAGATAGGATATTAGAATTTGTGTATCGAGATTCGAAGGAATCAGAGACTTGGTATACAGATTGTATACACTTCTTATCGGATCTTTACCTTTTTGCAAATGCTTTTTCTAAAATCGATCAAATATCAGAGGCACAGGAATCATTGCTTCGAGGGGGCGGAGTAAAAGTCATGTCTAAGGAATTGGAACTGGTGCAGGCCAAACGAACAAAAGCTGTATTGATATCTGTGAATCAGTGGCATCAGAATAACCTATATTATGAGCGTTATCTTTGGCTCGAAATAAAAACAGGTCATATATTCTATGTACAACAGTCTACTTGGGAAGGAGTCTATGATCTTAAGAATCCATTACCGTTTAAAGCTAATGATATAATAGAAGGAGAATTTATTCCCTATGGTTATAATCAGCGACATTATTTAAAAGAAAATTATGAAAAGGTAAATCTGACTGATGCTATCCTTGAAAATGGATTCGAAAATTTTGATACTGTTTTTGCAGATTATAGATCTTTGCTAAGCAGACAGTTTGTATTGAAGGATTACTATTTTGTAATGAATTTTTATGGAGCTATTATTAAGGATGGCTGTTTTTATGTAAGGGATTTAGAAGAGCGGTGCTTAGAGGTAGATATGTCTAAATCGGATTTTTACAAATTGGCATATAATAATAATCCAGCTACAAAGTTAGTATTGAAGCTGGAAAATGGGAATATAAAGTTAGTATCGTTTTTTGATAATTTGCAGAGTTTTCGGAAAGATAGCTCCGAAACTATTAAGGCATGATATTGGTGAAAAGAGATTCTACTACTTCTTTACTTTCAGTAAAAGATATTAGACAACAAGAAATAAAGACTGCTAAAGCGATTACAATATCCGCACCTTTACTTCGATTCGAAGCAACAGTTCCCATCATACTGGGAGATTCTATTTGATTTTTAATTGAGGATTTCATTTAATTTTAGTTTTGTGCTGCAAATGTATTAATAAAGCTAACGTATAAACGTTAAGGATCTATTAAATAATTCCTTTGGTTATTCAAAACTAATGGTTTTTTGGTTCTAATACTACCTTTTTGGGAATATTTGCTACTTAATTGGGAGTAATTGTCAGTTTTTTGGAAAAAAGTAAGGAGGGCGACACCCTCCTCTGTTTTTTACATGTTTAAACCTCCACAAACAGAAAGTGTTTGTCCAGTTGTATAGGAAGAAAGGTCTGATGCTAAATAAACACAGGCATCTGCAACTTCTTTACCTTCTCCAAATCTTTTTAGTGCTACCCCTGTAAGGTAAGCATCTTTTGTTTTGTCGTCCAGCTGTTCAGTCATGTCTGTTTTAATGAAACCTGGTGCGATAGCATTACAGCGTATATTTCTCGAACCAACTTCTTTGGCAATTGACTTTGTAAAGCCAAATACACCTGCTTTAGATGCAGCATAGTTTGCTTGACCAGGATTCCCAAAGTCACCAACTACAGATGAAATATTGATAATAGAGCCACTACGATTTTTCATCATAGGACGAAGAACCTGCTTGGTAAGATTGAATAAAGATTTAAGATTAATGTTGATTACCGTATCCCATTGTTCTTCAGTCATTCTCAGCATAAGATTGTCACGAGTGACACCAGCATTGTTGATAAGAACGTCAACCTTTTCAAAGTCTGCAAGCACATTTTTCATTAGTTCTTCAGATTGTTCGTATGAACTTGCATCTGATTTATATGCTTTTGCCTTAACACCCATTCCGATTAATTCTTCCTGGATTTCTAGTGCAGGTTTTTCAGAACTTAAGTATGTGAAAGCAACATTTGCTCCCTGTGCTGCAAATGCTCTTACAATTGCAGAACCAATACCTCTTGAGCCACCTGTTACTAGGGCTACTTTGTCTTTAAGTAGATTCATTTTTTTCGATTTTGCGAATAATTGCCGTAAAAATAAGAAACTGAATGATAATCTCAACAGATTAGAACTCAATCTTTAGTCCGTCGTAAGCTTGGAAAACGTTAGGAGGTAGCATTTTTTTTATAGACTCGTAGGTGCCAAACCTATGACTGATGTGTGTTAGATAGGTTTTTTTAGGTTGTATTTCCGCTATAAAATCTAGTGCTTCATCTAAGTTTAGGTGCGAAAAATGGGGTTCTAGTCTAAGGCAATTGATTATAAGTGTTTCAGTACCTTTTAATTTTTTTAATTCACCCTCTTGTAGGGTTTTCATATCGGTTAGGTAGGCAAGGGAGTCAAACTTGTAGCCAAAACTGCTTGTGATTCCATGATTCAAAGCAATAGGGATAATTGTTTGACCATTCAACGTTAATAGATCTTCCGAATTAATTGTGTTTAAATTGATCTTAGGAGCACCTGGGTATGGATTTTGTTGAAATATGTATGCAAATCTATTGATTAGATTTTCGGAGACATTTTTATTTGCATAAACGGGCATTTCTCCACCTTGTCTAAAGTTAAAAGGTCGAATATCATCTATTCCTATGATGTGATCATTATGTTCATGTGTGATCAGGAGTGCGTCCAGTTTAGTTATTCCAGCTCGGAGCATTTGGTATCGAAAGTCTGGGCCAGAATCAATAACGATGCTCATTCCTCTCCAAGAAAGATGAACGGAGGTGCGTAATCTTTTATCCTTAGGATCTTTGGATGTGCAGGTTTTACATGTGCAAGCAATAACGGGTATACCTTGAGATGTTCCCGTACCCAGGAATGTTAATTCGTTGTTCATGCTTCTTCTTCAGCTTCTTTGGACGCAGTAAATATTGTTTTAAAGGTCTTTAGATTAGTCGGACTCAGTCTTTCAGTATCGATAGTCCTGCTATTTAAGATATCAATGATAGTTAATATCCTTGCCTTTGTATCAAAAAATTTATTAATTACTATAACCTTACTACTCTCAACTACACAAAACCCTGAATTAAAATTACCCTTTTCATATCTTACAGAGAATTCTAATTCTTCAAGTACGGTTTCTAACTTTTTTAGATTGTGCTTTGTGAAATTTATCATAAACGTATTGAGTGTGTGGTAATCCAAGGGTTAAATAAATTCTTGACTAAAATAATATAATTTAAAGTAAAGTATAGAGAAGTTCAGGCAGGCACAATTATATTTATTGAAATTTTTACGTATGAAATTAAAATTTTTACTTTTTAGTACGCTAATTCTGGTGTTTATTCATTCAGAATCACAAGCACAAACTTTTAAGGCTGGACTTATTGTAGGTCTCAATGCGAGTCAAATCAACGGAGATGATGTAGGTGGGTACAGCAATCCTGGTCTTCGGACCGGCATACGGGCTTCCATCATGTTAAGGGATAGGGTTCAAATTGATACGGATATGCTATTTAGCCAGCGTGGTTCAAGACCATCAGCTTCTGAATTTGAAGCTAGTAATGGTTTACTAAACTGGAAATTTGGAATGGATTATATTGAAGTCCCTGTAACAATTAGATTTAGTGATTGGTATGTGGATGATTACTATAAAGTCTATGCAAAGGCGGGCTTAGTTTATGGACGATTTTTCCGTAGTAAAAACAGCCCCGGTTCACCATTTAGGACTTTGGATGAGTATATCAGGGTTAATGATGTTGCATTTACGTTGGGAATAGGGCTTTATCCAAGAAAAAACATACAGACCGAATTAAATTTCACTAGGTCATTGTTTCCTTTTTATCTTCCTGAAGTAGGGTATCCTTGGTCAAGGGCACTAGTAGGGTATTACTTTTCTATTCAAATCATGTATGAAATATAAATTTATGTTAAAGCGAATAGTACCAATCGTAGTTATTGCGGTCTTGCTTTTTTCTTGTAATGAGGAACAACAGCAATCTAATGAGAATGACGGAAAAAGTGATGTGCCTGTGCAGGCTGTCGAGCAAGCTGCATTGCCACTTCCTCCGCTAGAGAAATTAGAGTATCTATATGAAAATTGTTCGCATATAGATTATGTGTTCTACGAACTTCCCTTTTCAATGAGTTTAGATGACAAGGGTTCGATACAGCGAACACTTTCTCATATCTCGACATCTGTAGCTCCAGAAACAGCAGGATGTAAATCAATGGGAAGAATTTTCTTCGACGTAGGAATAGAAACTATATTGGAAGCAGATTTTTACTTCTCTCAGGGCTGTGTTTATTTTATCTTTTATGAGGATGGAAAAAAGAAATATTCGTCATTTATGACACCAGATGCTGTAAAGTACATGAATAATTATATTTCACAGGCAAATGCTCAACGTCAACGTTTAATGCAAAATAAATAGCAGTCATGAATAGGTTCGCTGTCATAGATTTAGGGACAAATACATTTCACCTGTTGATTGTAGAAATGCAAAAAGGTGTACCGACAAGTATCTTGTTCAAAAAGAGAATATATGTGAGCCTTGCCTCTGAAGGAATTTCAAATATTGGTGAAGCTCCATACACTCGAGGCCTCAATTGTCTGAATCAGTTTGCATCGATTATGGATGAATACCAAGTGGATGCCCTAAAGGCTTTTGGGACAGCAGCTCTTAGGAATGCAAGAAATGCTAAGGATTTTATAATTGATGTGAAAAAGCAAACAGGGATTGATGTGGAGATTATTGCTGGTGGTCGAGAAGCCTTGCTTATACATAGAGGTGTAAGTGAAGTTGTTCCATTTGATATGAATCCTAGTTTGATTATGGATAT
>JAQXAY010000074.1 GCA_029252685.1 Saprospiraceae bacterium
CAAAACCATTCCTCTACCTACTGAATAGGTCTTTCCGGTAAATAAAATCCTATCTATACGTATGATCAGATCCGTCAAGACTACAAGTGCCGGAGCCTTCAAACTCGGACGCATTGTAAGTTTATGATCATCGATCTTGCCATCGTTCAGGTTCTTAGCGTTACTTTTAAAAATAGATTGAATAATGCCTGTCCAGTACATCTCTAACAGACCTATAAGGTAACCGCTTAATCCAAAATTCTGAAGAACCTCAAGATCGTTTTCTTTGGACCATTCCTCCACCTTTTCCATATCCACAAGATACTCGTGTCCAAAAGCATAAGCACCCTGAGCTATATTTTTCTTTCCTTTAAAAAAGGAGAGCAAACGATTTATAGGATCGTAAGTAAATGGAAATTTTAATTGGGGATAGGTTAAAAAAACCATCCCATTAGTCTTCAGCACTCTCGACATTTCAACAAGCATTTGTTCTGGATCACCAACGTGTTCCATAACATCTACAGAGATAATAAGATCAAATGATTCATTATCAAAAGAAAGATCTAATGCATTTTCGACCCTGTAATCAATATTTCCATATGCCTTATTTAACTCCTGCGCAAAATTAACATCTTTAGGATTAATATCACAGGAAACTAGGGACCCTACTGATTCGCTGATCATTGGATCATAATCACCTTCACCCGTTCCCAGATTTAAAACATGGTTTAATTTACGATTACCGTATGTTTTAAGCCTGGACTTGATAAATAAATATCGGTTTCTGTATGTAGGAAATAAAAGTTTGTAATTCATTCAATTGCTCTTAACTACTAATTTTAGATGCTCTGTTCAACATATCTACAGCATTATTATTATCTCCCATAGCTCTGTAAATTTGGGATGCCAAACGATATCCTTCTTTAGAATTCGGATTGGCATTCAAGTGTTTCATCACTGTATTCAGGGCTGCGTTATTGTCTCCAATCCTTAGGTAACAGTAGGCCATATAGTAATAGGCCAAATTGTAATCTGGATCGATGGCAAGTACCTGCTGAAATGTCTGTATGGCTTCTGAAAGTTTCTCAGAATTTAATAAAGCATTCCCCTTGAAAATATAAACCTGAGAATAATCGGGCGCCAATTTAATATATTCATCCGCATATTTCACAGCATTACTCCAATTCTGTAAGCCCAGATTCACTCGTGTCAACCCAAGTAAGGCATCCGGATTATTTGGAAAATCCTTCAAGTCAGCTTCAAAGGCAATTGCTGCCGAAGAAAAATCATTGTTACGCAAAGCATTTTCGGCTACAAATATGGAACCCCCACCCTGCTCCACAGACAATAGTGGTACATTATCTGCATCAATTGTGAATAAACTTCTTGAATTCGGCCAGTTCCCTGAGCGCAGTTGTCCTGAACGAATATATCGTGTAGGGAAAATACCATAGTCCCAATTCTTAGCATACCTTGAATAATATTTTACGTAACCCGTTTTAACACGTCCCTCGTATTTATTCTGGATATACTTCTGCAAACTGTACGAGAAATGTGAAACCACCATTACCGTATCTCCCTCAGGGAAGTAGCCCTTTGCATCCATTTCTTCAATAGCCTGTTTTACACTTACACCCCAATAGTCTGTTTCATAATTCCCAAAAGCACCATCTACTCCCCCAACCAATACATTAAAGTAAGTGTATGGGTAGGCAGCATTCATAACTATATATCTAGCAGGATTGATTTGTAAGAGAACAAAAAGTCCCAGAACACTATAAAGCACTGCTTTATTTGATTCAAACTTTTGCCACAGCAAATCCCAACTTAAGGCAGCTAGAGCAACCAAGGTAGGATATAAAAATATTAGGTGTCTCCATCCATCATGCAGCGTCGAATCCTTATACATCACATAAGCTAAAGGAAAGACAAAGCAGAAGAATAGCATAAATGTCGGTAGTAATTTAAATCGATTCAAAAAGCTCCGACCGAATGCTACACTAAGTATAAAACCTAAGATAACAGCTGGTGGTATAGTGATCAGCACCCATTTCAAAGCGTAAGTGAGTGCAGTAGTATCAGACATAATATTCGAACCTTCAAACAATACTCGAATCCGAATTCCTAGTTTTGAGAATTCCGTTAAAGCCTCTAAAGGATTGGCAATCGGAGCTTGCAAAGCAAAAGGCCAAAACAAAACAGCAAGGATATAACCAGCTATTGCTCCTACTCCTAACTTTAGGATAGGTCCCTTAATCGTCTTGCCCCAATCCATTTGTTTTTGTGATCTTGACCACAAATAAAGAAATACCAGAGAGAACAAGCCCATGTAGGCAAAAAGTAATAATCCACCTGCACGTGTTGCAATGGCGATTCCTATACCCGCAGCAAGGCCAGCTATATCTTTCCATTTGATATCCGGCCAAGTCAGGTAACTCCTATATAAAAAGTAAATCGCCATGATATTTCCCATGGCAAATGGTATATCCTTAGGGTTCATAAGTGCATGTCCCAAAAACCTTGGAGACAAGAATAATATGCAAGCGGCAAGTACTGCAGCTCTTACTCCACCTATTAATTTAGTGAGCTGAGCAGTAAAGAAGATTCCAAACCAACCAAAAAGTGCAATAAAAATATGTCTTACATGCCTGTAACCTGTATCCGTTTGTTCAAAGCCTAAAACCTTATTCACAAAACCGGTTAAGGTATCAAACAGCCCACCATAATAGTGCATATTGCCCTTTTCGATATTTAAGGCGGCTGCCTCTTTACCAAAAGAACCATAGTATTCTATCAGTTTCTCTGAATAATCATATTGAAACTCCTCATCGGCGTTTAAGCCACTGTTCAAGGCCATAAAAATCATAAGTACAGCAAAAACAGGTAAAATGAGCTTGTAGATTTTTTCCCACAATGAAGTATTGTAGCTTACATTGAGCTGCGGGAATAGCGAAGCGCTATTTCCAGATGTATTCTTGGAATCCTTTTTCAAATCGGAATGTTTTGATTTTTTAGAAGCACTCATTCAAAAGTAATTTATGCGAAAGATAAAATTTTTTTATGCCTTTTCACTTTCATTTACTCCCTAATATTTACTTAAATTGTCCAATAATTGGCTTTAGAAAGCACTTGTGCTATTAAGCCCTTATATTATTGCTTCATTTATTAACCAAAGGCTTCATATCAGCTTTCATATGAAATCAACTACAAGTATCTCGGACAGAGTCCTAAACATGCAAGAATCTGCCACTTTAAAGATGGCTGGCCTTGCCAGAGCTCTCAGAGCTGAAGGAAAAAACGTTATCAATCTTAGCTTGGGAGAGCCAGATTTTGATACACCAGATCACATTAAAGAGGCTGCTAAAAAGGCGCTGGATGATGGCTTCACAAAGTACACTCCAGTACCAGGACTACCTGAATTGAGAAAAGCTATTTCTGATAAATTCAAAAGGGACAACAATCTTGCCTATAGCGCAGATCAAATCGTGGTATCCAATGGAGCTAAACAATCTTTAGCGAACCTCAGTCTTTCTTTGTTGAATCCAGGAGATGAAGTAGTTATTCTGGCACCATACTGGGTCTCTTATTATGAGATTGTAAAACTCTCTGGGGCTAAACCTGTAATTGTTACTACAGATATAAGTACAAACTTCAAAGCCAATCCCGAACAATTAGAAGCTGCGATTACAGATAAAACGCGCTTTATTCTTTTTTCTTCTCCTTGTAATCCGACTGGTTCAGTCTACACACAAGCAGAGCTGGAAGCAATGATGGAGGTCATCCGTGATCGAGAAGACATCCTAGTCGTAGCCGATGAGATATACGAATACATAAATTTCGAGGAGAAGCACTTTAGTGTGGGAGCAATTCCATTCTTAAAGAACAGAGCCATTACAGTCAATGGATTCTCAAAGGGATTTGCAATGACAGGATGGAGATTAGGGTATATTGGTGCGCCTGAATGGGTAGCAAAAGCGTGTATTAAAATACAAGGCCAGGTGACCTCAGGAGCCAATGCCTTTGCCCAAAAAGCTGCTGCATATGCACTTAATGCCGGCTTAGAATCCACTGTGATAATGAAAGAAGCCTATGCTAAGCGTAAGATTCTCATTATGGATTTATTGAATGAGATCGAGGGCATGATAGTCAATGACCCAACAGGAGCCTTCTATATATTCCCAGACATAAGTGCCTTCATAGGAAAAAAGGCAGGTGACTTTATCATAAGTAACGATGTTGACTTTTGTACCTACATCCTTAACGAAGCTCACGTAGCTATTGTCCCTGGATCAGCATTTGGTTGCTCCGGTTGTATTCGAATTTCCTATGCTGCATCAGATGAGGAGATCAAAGAAGCATGCCACCGAATCAAAACCTATCTGGAGAAACTCACTTAGAACTAAAAGATTGTCCTTTTTTTTAAAAGCCGCTACTCACAACTAAATACAGAAAATTAAATATTCTGATTTTACTTATGAGTAGCTACTTTGAGATTGGTTAATTGACTTAAAAAGGCTGTAATACATCCTTTATGTATACCGTCATAAGCCATCAAAACCCAGCTAAAAACACGTATCTTATTTAAGAAAAGGAAAGCCTATCGAACACAGGCTGCCTTAAGAAGGAGGTTTATACCTTCAAACCATGCCAGCGTTTGGTCTTGAGATAGATCACACAGGCCAAAAGAATCAGTCCCCAATATATACCCTCTGCCATCCAGGCCAATAAAAGGTCTCCCTGTCTGTAATCAATACTCCATTCAATCAATACCACATAGATTATTGCCTGAACAAATTGAATCAGCAATGCCAATCGAGTAGCACCCGTGCCACTAAGTCCATTATAAAAGACCGCCCCAAAAGCGAACGAAGTCAGTATAAAGGGTAAGACATTAAAAATTGGTCTAGCTTGATCGAAGAGAGACATGTCAGCACCTCCCAATATAGGATACAATATAGTTTTTGGAAAAATAACCATCGGAATGGTAAAAACCATTGTTACCAAAAAACAAAGTTTTGCTGTTTTCCATACGATAGGAAAAACTGCAATTCGCTTTTGCGCACCAATGAAATTAGATACAAGTGTATTGATGCCTGAAGCAAATCCCCAGCAAGGAATTGACAACAATAAATATACAATACGAACGAGGTTCGTCATCGCTAGCTCTTCTTCTCCTAAGTTTTCTACTTTGGTGAAAAAGAACAACCATGCTCCCAGTCCAATTATACTCTGTAAGACAAGTGGAAAAGAGATGGATACTATATTTCTTATATTCTCAATATTGAACTTTAATACAGAAAAGCTGGAGAAAAGAACTTTTAGTTTTTGGTCCCATAACATGTAGGCGATAAAAAAGATAAAAGCCACTCCTTCTGCAATACTACTAGCCAAACCCGCACCTGCAATACCCATTTCTGGGAAGCCCCACTTACCATAGATCAATAGGTAGTTAAGGCTTATATTAACGAGTGCAAGTACAATGGTATTGAAGATAATAAAGCCTGTCCTTGCAATTCCCGTGTAAAGAGCAAAGAAAGCAACACCCAAGTAAGAAAAAAAGACACCAAAAGATCGGTACCTTATATAATCCAAACTCCGAGTATAAATCTCTTCAGAGTCTAGCATCAGGTCAAACAGATATGGTGTGCCAAAGTACATCAAAAGAAACATGATGCATGCTAGAAATAATTCAAAATAACACATAGCAACAAAGCTCCTACCTGCCCCTTCATAAGACAACTCTCCCATCCTTCGAGCTATGATAATCTGCCCACCTTTTGAGAAGCCATAACCGATGGCTGCTATTATCAAATAGAATACAGATACGAAACCTATGGCGGCAAAGTCATCATTTGATTTGTGATAAAGAAATACACTATCTGAGAGGGCAATTACATTTTGAACAGCAGAACCTAAAATGATTGGCACTGATATTGAAAGGATTTGCCTGTATGAGGTCTTTAATTGCATAAAATCCAAAGATTATATAAAAATCTCTATGTCATTTGATTTCTACAAGGATACAGATATTCTTTTCAAAACTGAAATTAAACAAATGATGATTTATGATTAACTGCAACCATAAGACCATTTAGATTGTCCTTGATTTAAACGAAGTTTTAGCTATTTTGCACCTACAAATCAAAAATAAACATGATTAAGCAATCACTAAAAATAGCTCCATTTGTTCTTTTAGGACTCGGAGTTGCCTGTAATACAGATCAATCTGATCAGGAAAAATTCACTTCACAAATGCTGGAAAAAAAAGATCTTCAACAACCTATAGCTAAGAAAGAAGCTAAAGAACTAACTATTCATAATGACAGTAGGATTGATAACTACTATTGGATGAATAAGAGAGATTCTCAGGATGTTATCAATTATCTGAATTCAGAAAACGAATACACCGATCAGATGATGAACCACCTGGATGGTTTCCAGGATGAACTCTTCAATGAGATCAAAGGCCGTATCAAACAGAATGATATGAGCGTACCTTATGATTATAACGGCTACACTTATATTACGCGTTATGAAGAAGGCAAGGAATATGCAATCTACGAGCGTAAAGCAAAAGGAACAGATGCTGTAGATCTTATGATTGATGCTAATAAGGAAGCTGAAGCACATGATTACTACTCCATAGGTGGCAGAAGCGTAAGCCCGGATAATAAGATCCTTGCTTACGGTGAAGACATTGTAAGTAGAAGGATTTATACCGTTCGCTTTAAAAATCTGGAAACAGGTGAGATGATGGAGGATGTAATCCCAAATACAACAGGTTCCGTTACTTGGGCAAATGACAATAAGACCATTTTTTATGCTAAAAAAGATGAAGCACTTCGTTCATATAAGATCTTTAAGCATAAGCTAGGTACATCAGCAGATAAGGATGTAGAAGTTTATCATGAAGCCGATGAGACGTTCAGCACTTATGTGTATAAGACAAAATCGCAGGACTATATCATTATTGCATCTTTCCAAACAATTTCTACAGAATTCAGAGTTGTTTCAGCAAACAATCCGGATGAAGCGTTTAAGATCTTTCAACCAAGAGAACGCAATCTAGAATATAGCATCGATCACTTCGAAGATAAGTGGTATGTAATAACCAACTTAGAAGCAAAGAACTTTAGATTAATGGAGTGTGCTCTTGATAATACATCTAAAGAAAACTGGAAAGAAGTAGTTGCACACAGAGAAGATGTACTGCTTGAAGGAATGGATATTTTCCAAAACTACATGGTTCTTTCTGAGCGTAAAAATGGAATCAACCAGATTCGAGTGATGTCTTGGAACGGCGAAGAACACTACATTGACTTCAAGGAGGATGCATACATGGCATATACCAGTACCAATCTAGATTTCAAAACAGATAATATTCGATTGGGCTTTACCTCTTTGACAACACCAAATACAGTTTTTGAGTACGATATGAATACGAAAGCATTTACTACGCTCAAAGAAACTGAAGTACTTGGAGATTTTGATAAAAACAATTACAAGTCAGAACGTATATATGTGACTGCTAGAGATGGCGCACAAGTACCTGTATCACTGGTTTACCATAAAGACACGCCTATTGATGGCACTGCACCTTGTTTATTGTATGGCTATGGTTCATACGGAGCAAGTATGGATCCATACTTTAGCTCTAGCCGCTTAAGCTTGCTTGACAGAGGGTTTGTATATGCTATTGGACATATCCGTGGTGGTCAAGAAATGGGACGTGGATGGTATGAAGATGGTAAACTATTAAACAAGAAGAACACTTTTAATGATTTCGTTGATTGTGGTAGACATCTTGTAGATAACTCCTATGCTGCACCTGACAACCTATTTGCAATGGGTGGTTCTGCTGGTGGTTTACTTATGGGTGCAATAGTCAACCAAGCTCCTGAGCTTTGGAAAGGTATTATTTCTGCAGTTCCTTTTGTGGATGTTGTAACAACAATGTTGGATGAATCTATTCCTTTGACTACTGGTGAATACGATGAATGGGGAAATCCAAATGATGAGACCTATTACAACTATATCAAATCGTATTCTCCTTACGACAACATTGAGGCAAAGGACTATCCTTCAATGCTTATCACTACAGGTTATCATGATTCTCAGGTTCAATATTTCGAGCCTGCTAAATATGTAGCTAAACTAAGAGAGCTCAAGACAGATGACAACCCATTATTATTCCATATTAATATGGATGCTGGTCATGGGGGGCAATCGGGAAGATTCCGAAGGTTCAAGGAAACGGCAATGGAATATGCCTTTTTCCTAGATCTTGCAGGAAAAGCTCCGATCAAACAATAAAAGCAAAAAGGGCTAGGTTGAAAAACCTGGCCCTTTTTAAATAAAAAAACACTTTCGAAACTGTATTCCGAAAGTGCTTATGAAAAAACTCTCACTAGTTAACCATTACTTCTTTAAGTGTAAAAAAAGGGAAACGACTGATTTCTATGTTCAATCCTACTAACTAACTACTATTCAGTCTCACACTTACACGTTAGCCGTTCCCCTCATCCATTAAATAACCATTCGATCTATCTAAATCAAAACTTTCATTATCGCCCGCATATTGAAGTAGCACCGGGGGGAGGTTTCTACATCTACAGGACTACGCTCACGCGCTAAATGTTTTGAATTACAGTGGTGTTCAGTTTGTAAATAGTGTTCATAGTTCTTATAACACCTTATACCTGCAATTCAGACAGCTTTAAGTTGATAAAACAATACTAAATAATAAGAGTACACTCTTAAATTCTTCGATGAAAACTTGGAAATGTGGATGTGTTGGAAATGTTAAAATGTAGAGGCTTTGTGATTAGATAAGTATAGTACCTCTTTCTTAAATGCAATGCAAAAGTACAACCAAAAGCTGCTAAAAGTCAAGTAATTATAAAAAAAATTTCACTGAGGGTATTTTGTCTATATGATAAAATTTTGAAGGCATACACCCCACTTTCAATTAAAATTTTTATTTTAGAACGCCAAAAAATTATTGTATTGTTTTTTGCCGAAGTAGCAAATCAAAATTTTTTCTCGGATGAACCTAAAACTACTTGAATACCAACAATTTATTAAGATAAAAAGAGACAACAACAAGGTTGAAATTCACGATTGTGTGCGCAACAAGTATTTAATTCTTACTCCAGAAGAACACGTACGCCAATTATTCATCCAATTCCTTATCCTAAAGATGGGATATAGCAAGAATAGATTAAGTGTAGAGCGAGCATTGGAATACAATACACTTGGCAAACGCTTCGACCTTTTAATCTACGATAAAGACACCAAGCCTTTTATGTTAGTAGAATGCAAATCACCAAAGACCAACCTTACTAAAGGATCACTGGAGCAGGTCTCTACCTACAACCAAGTTTTAAATGTTCCTTTTCTTTGCGTAACCAACGGGAAGGAAACCCATGTGTTCAGTGTGGACTATGAACAAAAAAAGACAACTCTATTGGAAAACTTCCCTGCTTTTGAATAAGCTGCATCTCAAGGAATCAATTCGTAAGAATTGAACCAACATAAGGTAAAAATCAACTCTTTTTAGTACTTTCGAGCATCATTTATTTAGCTCTATGAAAAAAGACAACATACTTATTATTGGGGCAAATGGACAGATAGGTTCGGTACTCACCCAAACCTTAAGATCCATCTATGGCCATAATAATGTAATTGCTTCAGATATTCGACCAAAAGCCGAGGAAACCGGTCCTTTCGAACTCATTAATGTTTTAGACAGAGACCGATTGAACGAGGTAGTCGAAAAATACCAGATCAACCAAATCTATCATTTGGCTGCAATACTTTCTGCAAAAGGAGAACTTAATCCATTGGGCACCTGGGATATTAATATGAATGGTTTGTTCAACATCCTTGAACTTGCTCGAGAAAAAAACATCAAAAAAGTATTTTACCCCTCCTCTATTGCAGTATTTGGCCCTACAACTCCTCCAAATCAAACTCCGCAGGATACCGTACTTACCCCAACCACTGTATATGGGATGAGTAAAGTTGCCGGAGAATATTGGACCAACTATTATTTCCTGAAGTATGGGATTGATGTTCGATCTGTCCGCTACCCTGGAATTATTGGTTACCAATCCATGCCTGGAGGAGGAACAACAGATTATGCGGTTGATATCTTTCATGAAGCACTCAAACAGCAGAAATTTACTAGCTTCCTATCCGAAGAAACGGAACTTCCTATGATCTACATGGAAGACGCTATTCGTGGAACTATCGAATTGATGAATGCTCCTTTGGAACAGGTTAAGATCAAAACAAGCTATAACCTTGCAGCTATGAGTTTTACCCCTAAGCAGATTGCTGCAGAAATCAAAAAACATATTCCGAGCTTCGAAATGACGTATGCACCAGATTACAGACAAGCAATTGCTGACTCCTGGCCAAATAGTATAGATGATCGGATTGCCAGAGAACACTGGGGCTGGAAAGAAGCTTTTGGATTGCCAGAAATGGTTCACGATATGCTCAAAAATCTACGTTAATCTAATGTTATGTCCCTATAGTTACAAACATCTCCACAGATGCTTGTGGAAAACACTGACAACGAGCACTTAACACTTTTTCAAGTTAAAATATGCCGAAAACCCCTATAGAACTTAAAAAAACACAAAACAGTATAAACCAAAAACTTACGCCCTTTAAAGTTACTAACTTGTAAAATGGCGTTTTATCAACAGCAATAGCTATTAAGATTTAAAAATATCAACTATGTATTCAAAAGTTCAAAAAGAGCTACAAAGCGAACTGGCTGAGATTCGAGATGCAGGTCTATATAAAGAGGAGCGTATCATAACAACCCCTCAATCAGCAGCTATTACCACATCAGATAACAGAGAGGTATTGAATTTTTGCGCTAATAATTACCTGGGACTATCATCGCACCCAGATGTATTGGAGGCAGGTATAGATGCTATCAAAACACATGGCTTCGGACTTTCTTCTGTACGCTTCATTTGTGGAACACAGGATATTCACAAAGAATTAGAAGAAAAGATTGCAAAATTTGTTGGTCAAGAAGATGCTATATTATATGCTGCAGCTTTCGATGCAAATGGCGGTCTATTTGAGCCTCTACTTGGTAAAGAAGACGCAATCATTTCTGATGCTCTGAATCATGCATCTATCATAGATGGCATTAGACTTTGTAAGGCGCAACGCTTCCGTTATGCGACGAATGACATGGCAGACCTAGAGGCTAAGCTTAAAGAAGCTCAGGGTGCTCGAAGAATCATGATTGCTACTGATGGAGTTTTCTCCATGGATGGAACCATAGCCCAATTAGACAAAATCTGTGACTTAGCAGACAAGTATGATGCAATGGTCATGGTAGATGAATGCCATGCAACTGGTTTCATGGGAGCTCGAGGTCGCGGAGCAATTGAGCATAAAAATGTTTTAGATCGTGTTGATATTGTAACTGGTACGTTTGGTAAGGCACTGGGAGGTGCTTCAGGCGGATTTACCGCAGCTAAAAAGGAGATTGTCGACATTCTTCGTCAACGTTCAAGACCTTATTTGTTCTCAAATACACTTGCTCCTTCTATAGTTGGTGCATCCATCAAGGTACTAGATATCCTCAACGAGAGTACAGTGCTTAGAGATAAGTTAGAAGCAAATACTACTTACTTCCGTACAGAAATGGAGAAAGCAGGATTCGACATTATACCGGGTGAACACCCTATCGTGCCGATCATGCTTTATGATGCGAAACTTTCTCAAGATTTTGCAAATGCATTATTGGATGAGGGAATCTATGTCATTGGATTCTTCTTTCCAGTAGTTCCTAAAGGTAAAGCTCGAATTCGAGTACAATTATCCGCTGGACACGATAAAGAACACATGGAAAAGGCAGTCGCCGCTTTCATTAAAGTTGGAAAAGCTTTAGGTGTGATCTAGTAAAAAAGGGTGGAAATTAATTTCCACCCTTTTTTACTAGATCACACCTAAAGCTTTTCCAACTTTAA
>JAQXAY010000079.1 GCA_029252685.1 Saprospiraceae bacterium
CACTATCCAAGAGGACGGAGGTTTTATGAGCTTTGCGATAAACATGGAATTTACGTAGTTGATGAGGCAAATATTGAATCTCATGGCATGTATTATGGAAAGCATACACTTGGGGATAAGCCAGATTGGGAAAAAGCACACCTGGAACGTATGGAACGCATGGTTCTTCGTGATCGCAATCATCCCTCTATTATTATTTGGTCTATGGGTAATGAGGCTGGTAATGGAGTCAATTTCTACGAAGGATATAAGCTTATTAAATCTTTAGACAAGATGAAGCGCCCCATTCAATATGAACGATCCTACAAAGCAGAGGATGGAAACCTGTTTGACATGGATTGGAATACCGATATCATTGCTCCAATGTATCTAAGCCCTGCTAAGTTTGAAGAGATGGGTAAAGCACTGACCGATCGACCTTTTATTCCTTGTGAATATGCCCACGCCATGGGTAATAGTACCGGGAATTTTCAGGATTACTGGGATGTGATTGAATTGTATGATAACCTGCAAGGAGGATTTATTTGGGACTGGGTAGATCAATCCATTTATAAATTCAATGAAGATGGTCAGCGTTTTTATGCTTACGGCGGTGATTATGGAGAAGGCATGCCATCGGATTTTACTTTTTTGAATAATGGGATTGTGTTTCCGGATCGTAGTCCTCAACCTGGCTTGTTTGAGGTGAAAAAAGCGCATGAGTTTATCAACTTCAAGGCGAAGGGTGTAAGCAAAAACAATGATCTAAGGATACTTGTAGAAAACCTGTATGATTTTACGGATCTGGATCGTTTTGATATGCATATCCAGGTGAAAGCAGATGGACTTGTATTGGATTCAATGGTCTATACTGTTGAGGTTCCTACTCATACTGGGAAGCTAATCCGAGTACCATTGGATGATACCAAGTTTGCAGCAAATACGGAGTATTTTGTAGAGTGCTCTGCACGCTTGAAGGATGATTGGGGATTGTTGGATGCAGGATATGAGGTAGCCAAAGAGCAATTGTACCTTGATCAAAAATTTGAACAGCAAGCTACCGCATTAGATAAAGGAAATACATTGAATTATACTAAAGGTACTGAGCAGTTGATTATTAGTAATGAAGATTTACGCTTTGTATATGATATTGAGAAGGGACATTGTGTTTCTTATGTTTGGAAGGGAAAAGAAATGCTTAAGGACGGGAAAGGTCCTGAGCTTAATCTATGGCGTCCTGTAACAGACAATGATTATGGAAACGGCATGCATAGAAAGAATATCGCCTGGAAGTATGCTACGGCTATGAAAGAGGTTCGTGAATATAGCATTCGTGTTGTGGACGAACAAACGATAGAACTTGTTCAGGAGTTTTGGTTGCCAGCAGTTGAGACTACTTTTGAAACTAAATATCACATTCACGGCAGCGGTATAGTGCAGGTATCTTCAACACTATCTTCTACGGAGTACAAATACGATATTCCTCGCATCGGAATGCGTATGCAGGTTCCTAGGGATTATGATCAATTGAAGTTTTATGGTCGGGGACCATTTGAGAATTATCAGGATAGAAAGGCCTCTGCATTTGTCGGTGTTTACAAGTCCTCCGTTTCAGATCAATACGTACCTTATATTCGTCCTCAAGAAAATGGCTATAAGGTAGATGTGCGTTGGTTTGCAGTATTGAATGAAGACCAAAATGGCTTGATGGTGGTTTCTGCAGATGACCAAGGTTTAGGTTTTAGTGCCCTCCATATGGAAAATGAAGATTTTGATATGACTGATGCGTGGGACTACAATAATGCTAACCGAAGCAAGCATACCTTTGATATTGTGGAAAAGGATTTGGTGCAGTTGAATATTGATTTGGGGCAGCGAGGTCTCGGAGGAGATGATAGTTGGTGGGCATTACCTCAGGAGGAATATCTATTTAGAGGGAATAAAGAACACAGCTACAGTTTCTATTTAGTACCAGTGGACTCAGTCAGTGAAGATCAGCTCATAGAGTTGGCTAAGTCAATTCGATTTACAGAATAAAAAAATGCGTGCTTAATTTAGGCACGCATTTTTTTGCTTTTACTCTGGTCAATTATAAGTTGTTTAATAAGACCTATATATGTAGGGCTGTGTTTTGTAGTATTCTAGATATAGTCGGTCTACATCAAGCACGTTGGGGGTTGGTGTAGACATCAATTGCGCCCATTACGGAATATCTTCAGAAGCACATAGGGACTTTTCTGAGCAATTAGAAATTGACAAGTAAGGAAGGTAAGGGTAAGTAGGTGTATTCTATGTTATTGAAACGCAGAGTATTATTTTGATGATTAATTGCTTGTAAGATAATTTAACTGCTTTATAATTCAAATGTGGAGATAGAAAAAAAGAAATCAACTAATTGAAAGAAATTATTTTTTAATTAAATTCAAAGCAGTTTTACCGAATGCCCATAAATCTTATGAAATTATGAACTATACACCCTTAGCTATTCTACTTTTAATTTTCGTAGGCAGTTTCCATTTACAGGCTCAGAAAAAATTCGATTATCCTTTTACGCCAAAGGAGGATAGTATAGATATTTATTTCAATGAAGTTATTAAAGATCCTTATCAGTGGATGGAGAATCCAGAAGATATTCGACTTCAATCCTGGTTAGATGAACAAGAATTAGTGACAAAATCTTTTGAGAAGAAATATGGGGGTTTAGATAAATATGCGGATCTATATTTTTGGTCTAGGCGTATATTAGATGTTAAAGAGAAAAAAGTAGATATAGTTGTAACCAGCGGCGATTCAGACTCAGACAAGCTGAATTTGGATGAAATGTATAAGTTTGAATACAGAGTCAATTCCTATGAAAGAGCACCGGATTTATATTACAAACTATTTAAGGGTGGTTTTTATAAGAAGTTAGTTGATATAAAAGAACTTGAAACCGAGTTTGAAGCTAAAATCGATATTGACTTTTATGAAGTAAATAAAAAAGAAAAACTGATAGCGGTCGTTTTACAACCCAATGGAACAGATTGGAGAAAGGTTGTATTCTATGATTTAGACTCAGGAAACCGTATTGAAGATTTGTTGGACCATTTAAGAGCTGGCAGTAGAGTACTTTGGAGAAATAAGGGGCTGTACTATGATCGATATGATGAACCTTCGATTGGAAAAGAATTACTAGAAACCAGTAAGGGCCAGCGTTTGTGTTTTCATCAATTGGGTAATGCTCAGGAAACTGATGAGGTATTGTATCGTATGAGTCCGAATGCAAACGGCAAAAATTTCAATTTTTTTAGAAAAAAATCCAAACTATTTATTTCCCAGCCGATAAAAAGAGGTAACGCTGAGTTTACAGTTTATTCTGTTACAGAGTTCAACGCAGACACGTTCAGGCTCAGGAACTTACTTACGATGCCAAATAAGGAGGGGTTGGAATTTACAATAGCAGAAGTTGATAATCAATATTTATATTTCAGAACAAATTGGGCAGCACCAAATCAGAGAATCGTTCGTTTGGATTTAATAAATCCTAAGCAGCCGGAAAACTTTATTGTTGAATATGATGTCTTGCTTACCGAATTCCAAAAGGTATCTGATAATGTATTTGCAGGCAACTATCGAAATGGAGGGAAGGAAATAATTTTATTTTTTGATGGTGCTGGAAACTTCATAAAGAAAATGGCATTTCTGGATGGTGAAAAAGTATCAAATTTTTGGAGTATTGAAGAAAAATCTGACAAAGTGTATTTCAGTGTAAGTTCATTTTTATATCCAAAGATGACATACTCCCTGTCCCTTAAAGACTTTAGCTTGGAGGAAATGACCTCTATCAATACACCAGTAGATTATTACAGGCTTGAAACCCGCTATATTGAATACCATTCTAAAGATGGCACACTCATTCCTATGTATTTGATTTGTAAAAAGTCATTAAAGTATACTAGCAATAATCCTGTTTTAATGTACGGATATGGAGGCTATGGAGTAACCATAGACTCTGGTTTTAATTTGAATTGGGCTTTATGGTTGGATAAAGGAGGAGTTATTGCCATTCCTATGGTTCGCGGAGGTGGAAGTAAGGGTAAGGCTTGGAGTGAAGCTGGCCGTAGACTAAATAAACAAAATTGTATTGATGACTTTATTTCAGCTGCCGAATATCTGATTCGTGAGAAGATCACCAAACCTGAGAAATTGGCTGTAAAGGGAGGTTCTCATGGAGGAATGCTGGTTGGAGCAGCACTAACACAAAGACCTGAATTGTTTAAAGCAGCAATTATCAGTGCGGGTGCTCTAGATATGCTTCGTTTTGAGCAATTTACTGTGGGTAAAAAAGATTTGAATATAGATGAATTCGGTACAGTTAG
Organism: Saprospiraceae bacterium; assembly: GCA_029252685.1. Lineage (GTDB taxonomy): Bacteria > Bacteroidota > Bacteroidia > Chitinophagales > Saprospiraceae > AM-2324. Next base: position 4,338 of record JAQXAY010000079.1, read on the forward strand.
CATCAAAGAGGATTACGATAATCTGAAATCCTATTCACCATTGCATAATATTGAAAAGGATGAAAAGTATCCAAATGTTCTTTTAATTACAGGAGATAAAGATGATAGGGTACCACCGCATCATAGCTATAAATTTCTGGCATCACTTCAGGAAAAGGGAAGGAATGATTCTAAGTATTTTATGATCTTACAAAAAGGGGCAGGTCACCAAGGGGCATCAAATTCAAGAGATTGGTCATATAGATATAAGATGGAATATACTTTTCTTTATCGAGAACTTAAGGTAAGCCTTGATAGGTAAACTACTATAATTTTAAGTAAACAAAAAAGAGGCTGCTCAGTTAGTAGCCTCTTTTTTGTTTATGTCTTTAGTATCTTGAAAGCAAAATGCTCTAGCATTTTTTCAACTTCTGAAAAGTCTTCGTTTTCTACTGTGACATCAGTTAGTTTGGGAAGGTGCTGTGCGAAGTAGATCTGATTATTTGCCATTTCAAACAGATTACTTGCAAGTGAGCGAGGATAAGGGAATTTGTTGTTTATGGCTTTTATAACACAGGCAACTTTGGATGTTAAATCCTTGTAGTTTTTGAAAAAACCTTCATTATTCTCTTTGTCTACAGATTTTATGTGATAAGCTTTACTACCTTCCGAAATAATAATTCTATGTAGAACACTCTCATTTACATATTCAATTGCGGGGTTTTCTTTAGAAGCAAAGATGAGTGTGTGAATAATGATTTTGAGTTGCTCCTCAGGGTTTGTTATGTTTCGGGTGTTCATTTCAATCAAAAATCCAACCCATTCCCAATACCAAGAAACTAAATACAAAAGAAGCATGTGTTTGTTTTCAAAGTACCTGTAAACAGAGGCCTCTGTTGATTCCATAGTGTTTGCCAGCTTCCTAAAGGTAAATGCCTCAAATCCTATCTCTTCGATTAAGAGAATACTTTGTTTGATGATTCTCTTTCCAAGGGGCGTTTCTTGAGGATCACGTAGATAAAGCTTTTCATTCAAACTGACTTTGATACCAATGGCCATGCGCTCCGTAATGTTTTTACTAAAATAGTTCTTTTATCAGAAATTTACTAACGTGAATTTAACAATTAAATTTTATTTAATAGTATTACTATTAAACAAAATAGTTTTTATATTTGTATTAGAAGTGTATTATTGCTCAGCAATATGATATTACATATTTAAACAAAAACATGATCTACTTGAGAAATTGAGATTGTGCGCGTAAAACCTACTATTCATGAAGTTAGATAACAATAATAATAATATCCTTAGCAACCTAAAGAATGATATCCCTGCATCGGTTATCGTATTTTTTGTTGCGGTTCCTCTATGTCTTGGTATTGCATTAGCTTCTGGTGCTCCGTTATTCTCTGGTATAATTGCAGGTATAATTGGTGGTATAGTTGCAGGTATGTTAAGTGGATCTGCTTTGGGCGTAAGTGGTCCTGCAGCAGGTCTTGCAGCTATCGTTTTATTAGCAATACAAGACTTGGGTGCGTTCGATATATTTCTAATGGCTGTAGTTATTGGAGGTGTGATTCAACTTATTCTTGGCTTTGCAAAGGCAGGTATTATTGGATATTACTTTCCTTCTTCTGTGATCAAAGGTATGTTAACCGGTATCGGTATTGTCATCATTAAAAAGATGGTTCCTGATGCGCTTGGATATACAAAAGAGTTTACTAAGAATGCTAGCTTTAGCTTTGCTGACTTTCAGGCTTCTTTAGCAACATATACAGATGCTTTGAGCACTGGTGCTTTGATTATTACTGCCTTATCTTTGCTCGTATTGATTTTGTGGGAACAACCATTCATGAAGAAGATCAAGTTGTTTACTATCATCCAGGCTCCTTTAATTGTTGTCATAATGGGTGTTGGATTGAATATGGTTTTCGCAAGTAACCCTAATATTGCTTTAGTTGGCGGGCAGGTCGTAAATATTCCTGTTGCAGAAGACCTTTCAGGATTTTTGGCTTTGTTTACATTTCCTGATTTCTCTGCTGTGACTAATCCAGCAGTATGGGTGACAGGTGTTACAATTGCTATTGTTGCAAGTCTAGAAACATTACTTTGCTTAGAGGCAACAGATAAATTAGATCCTCAAAAAAGAGTTTCTCCTGCTAATAGAGAGCTGAAAGCTCAGGGTGTAGCGAATATTCTTTCAGGTATGATTGGTGGTCTTCCTATTACTCAGGTAATTGTTCGTTCATCTACAAATATTCAATCAGGAGGTCGTACTAAGATGTCTGCGATCCTTCATGGTTTCATACTATTAATATCTGTAATAATCCTTCCTAATTTGTTGAATCTTATCCCGCTTGCAAGTTTGGCAGCTATACTCTTTGTTGTGGGTTATAAGCTAGCTAAGCCATCATTGTTTAAGGCAATGTATGCGCAGGGTAAAGGACATTTTGTTCCATTTTTGATTACTATAATAGGTATTGTATTTACAGATTTACTTACTGGTATCATAATGGGTCTTGTAGTGGCAGTTTTCAATGTGTTATATAACAATTATAAGAAACCTTTCTTGTTTGAGCGTGACAGAGATCTTAAAGATGACGGAACGATAAGACTTGCTCTTGCTGAAGATGTTACTTTTATAAACAAGGCAAGTATACAGCGTACGCTAAGTCAGTTACCAAATGATTCGAAGGTGATTATTGATGCCTCTAAATCAATTAATATAGACTTAGATGTAGTGGAGATAATAGAAGAGTTTGAAGTTAACGCAAGACATAGAGGTATAGACCTTACTGTTGTAGAAAGAAAACGTAAAGGTGTTGCTAATCAGCTTAATGAAGTTGAAGATGTAATAGTAAATGTTATATTACCTAGCAAACGAAAATCTAAAACTGCTTAATTTTTAAACATTTCAAAACTTATAAAAAATGGCTGCTCAAAATATCTCAAATAGCAAAACTCAGACTGCAGATACACAGGCTGAGATAAATCCTGCCATGGCAGTGCAATTGCTAAAAGACGGAAATGAAAGATTTACTAGTGGGAATCCATTGAATCGCGACCTACACCAACAAGTAAAAGAAACTGCAACAGGGCAATATCCTTTTGCAGCAGTAGTAAGTTGTATTGATTCAAGAATCCCGACGGAGGTTGTTTTTGACCAAGGAATCGGTGATATCTTCAATGCTCGTGTAGCGGGTAATTTTGTGAATGAAGATATACTAGGTAGTCTTGAGTTTGCTTGTAAGCTAGCAGGATCTAAAGTTATCGTAGTTATGGGACACACTTCCTGCGGTGCTGTGAAAGGTGCCTGTGATAAGGCTGAACTTGGAAATTTAACGCAGATGCTTGACAAAATCATGCCTGCTGTAGATGGAACAAGTACAGGTGAAGGTGAAGCCCGTAATTCTTCGAATATGGATTTTGTAAATCGCGTTTCCCAAAAGAATGTGGACCTTACCATTGAAAACATAAAAGCACAAAGTCCAGTTTTGAAAGAGATGATGGATAATGACGAAATTACTATCGTGGGTGCTATGTATGACGTTAAATCTGGTACCGTAAGCTTTTAATAGATTGGAAAAATAATTCAATATATAGCCTTAACCGATTTTCGGTTGGGGCTTTTTCTTAATCTTGAAATACGTATTTTTACTCTATGCGTATTTTTAGACTTTTAGAACTCAAAAAAGTGTTCCAATTGGATCTTTTTGGAGCAGTCCTTTCGTCAATAAGTTTGGCTGTGATTCTTCCTTTTTGGCAGCCGTTTTTTGGTATTCCATTAGCAGTGTTAAGGTTACTCGCTTGTTGTGCAATTTTCCTTTCTGTTTTTGATCTTACATGTATATTTCTTCTTAAAGAAGAGGCTCATATTCAATATGCTGTTAGTACAATTATTGGATTGAATGTTGTGTATCTCCTCCTGTCAATTATCGAGATTATAATGCACTGGGATCTAATTACTTTATGGGGGCATGCTTATTTATTCCTTGAGATAGTCGTTTTGATTGGTTTGATATACTTTGAGCGTAAAACGCTTAAGAATTTTAAAACATTAAGTTTGAGCAAATAGATCCTCAAGGTTGCTTAAAATAAGTTGGCTATTTAGGGAACCTTGATTTTATTTTAGGTATTAAGTTTTGTATATTGAAAATCAGAATTTTAAGTTTTATTATCTTCTTTTTGAAGTTTTCTGAAGCCTTTGTGAATAGCCAATAATTATTGTGATTTTGATACTAATAAATCTGAAATCATGAGATCCACTTTCTGTTTGTATGTTTATTTCTTTGCACTTATAATTATTTTGCCAGCTTGTGGTTCAGATGATGAGGTGCCTTCGCTTGTTGATCCTGTAGTTGATGAAACTCCTGAAGGTTACGCTTTAATTTGGGCCGATGAGTTTAATGGATCTACCATCAATTTTGATAACTGGAATCATGAATTAGGAGATGGTACCGCATATGGCTTGCCAGCTGGCTGGGGAAATAACGAGTTGCAGCTGTATACAGACCTTTCTGCTAATTCAGGAATAGACAAAACCAATGATGTTTCTGCCTTGCGAATTACAGCTTCAGAGCTGACAGCTGGAAACTATACTTCTGCAAAATTGACTTCACAGTCTAAGTTTAGTCTTCGTTTTGGACGTGTAGATGTAAAGGCAAAGATGCCTTTTGGTCAAGGGATATGGCCAGCAATTTGGATGCTTGGCGATAATATAACTGATATAACCTGGCCAGGTTGTGGTGAGATTGATATTGTGGAAATACTTGGTCAAAATCCAAATCAGATGTATTCAACGGTTCATTTTACCAATTCCGACAACGGGCTTGAAAGTATTCAAGGAGACTATACGCTTTCTTCTGGCGATTTTAGTGATGATTATCACGTGTATTCCTTGGAGTGGACGCCTGAGACTATACATCTATTAGTTGATGGCATTAGTGTAAATGAGCTAAGTGTAGAAGGTGATATGAAGGAGTTTTTGAGAAGCTTTTATATCATTTTGAATGTTGCTGTTGGAGGTTACTGGCCTGGCGAGCCAGATGGTTCTACCGTTTTTCCTCAGCAAATGCTTGTAGATTATGTTCGCGTTTATGAGCAGATTGATTTTTTAGCACCTGATGCTCCAATTTTGGATATTGCTGAAGAGACAATCGGTCAGATATTGGAGGCAAACATAGCTGACCACGCCATTCAGGATGGTTTTGATATTTTGGGGAATTTAGAAGTCCTTGTGTGGGGTGGGGGTGGAGAACCTAATGTTGGTATTTCAGATTCCGCAATTGAAGGAGATTCTTCATTGGTCTTCAACTTTCAGGGAGGTAACTGGGGAGGTGGATATATCAAGATGCAAGATCCTGTTGATATGAGTACATATACCAATGTCCACTTTTCTTTAAAGTTACCAGTTGACCTTAATGATGCTGAGATAAAACTTGAGGGTACTTCTACTGATGCTACTGTTTACTTGGCTAACTATACAGGTGAAGATGTGGGGACTGGTTTCTTTGCGTATACCATACCTTTAGGAGATTTTGTAGGTCTAGATGTAAGCGATATAAATATCCCTTTTGCTATGTGGAATCCTCAGAATACCGCTCAAGAATTTATTGGTGGAGAAGTTTTAATTGATAACCTTTACTTTGACTAGTAAGATTTTTTTTGCAAGCAGAGATGTTTTAAATTAGAGTTATAAAAATTCTAATATATGATCGTTTCTAAGGGACTTCATGTTTCTAAATTACTAAAGTGGTCTGGTCATCACATTATTTGGTTGACCATTATGATGTCTTTTGCCGTTTTACTATATCATTTCGATTGGATTAATTTTGTAATTCCATGGCTTCCGGTATCTGTTATAGGTACAGCAGTAGCCTTTTATGTGGGTTTCAAGAACAATCAATCGTATAGCAGAACCTGGGAAGCTAGAAAAATCTGGGGTGGTATTGTAAATGAAAGTCGTACCTGGGGTATGCAGGTGGATAGTTTTGTTAATAATCAGTTCCGTGATACTGATGCAAGTCCTGAGGAGATTCATGCGATAAAGCAGCGATTGATTTACAGGAATATTGCCTGGCTTTATCAGCATCGCAAACAGTTGTTAGTGCCAACGTCCTGGGAGCACATCAGCCAGGGTGGATTGATGTCCAGAACTGCTGAGATGTATCAAACTCGTTTTGGAGTAGGCCTTTTTGAGGAGGAGATCAAGCAAATTTCGCTTCGTGATTTTTTGAATGATGAAGAATATAATTTCATCATACAAAAAGCAAATCCGGCTACACAGTTGATAAATGCTCAATCAAGAGATTTGGCAGCACTAAGAGCTGCGGATTACATCGATGACTTTAGACATATGGAGCTGGAACAAGTTTTGCGGACTTTTTACACGCTACAAGGTAAAAACGAGCGTATTAAGAAGTTTCCTTTACCTAGGCAGTATGCTAATATGAGTCGTTATTTCGTGGGTATATTCATCATCTTTTTACCATTTAGTATGATTCCTGCACTTATGGAATCAGGTCCATTAGGAATTTGGCTATCTATCCCTGTATCTGTATTGATTGGATGGATATATGTGATGATGGAGATTGTAGGGGACTATTCAGAGAATCCATTTCAGGGTATGGTCAATGATATTCCAATGTTATCATTGAGTAGGACGATTGAGATTGATTTGAGGGAGATGCTTGGGGAGACTGAATTACCGGAAAAGATTGTATCTAAAGGGAACGTACTTATGTGATTAGTTTGTCCAAGATTTAAGCATAACTGTTTTTATTTAAAAAGGGATCAAATCTCTAATTGGTTTTTTGAGAAATGACCCCTTATAAAGCAAACTAATTGGCGTAAATAATAATTCCACATATTATTAAAGAATCTACTTTATGCGCTATTTGAGTGTTATGACTGGCCTGGTCTGCTTGTTTTACTTTTCGGCTTGTATGCCCACCAATTGTTCTAAGCTCGATGCGGGTAATTTAGGTGCGGATGAAATGGTATTTGAAATCGAAGAAATAGATTTTGGCTATCATGATATTGCGGATACCAGTGAAAGTTCATGGATTCGTGCGGCAAAGTATTATTCTTGCGATGGGGAGCTTGGTTATTTCATGCTTAAGACAGACGATAAAGTATACTTGCATAAGGATGTTCCCTTGCGCTTGTGGCATGGATTTAAAAGAGCAAATTCTTATGGACGCTTTTACAATGATCAATTAAAAGGGAAGTATGAATATTAGGCCAATACGAAAATCGGATAATGCTGAATTAGCTAAGCTGATTCGAGCAATTTTTGATGAATTTGATGCACCAAAAAAAGGTACTGTTTATGAAGACGCCTCTACGGACGATCTATATACTTTGTTCAGAGCTGAACGATCTCTATTGTGGGTGGCTGAAGGGACTGAAGGTATTTATGGTTGCTGTGGTATTTACCCAACAGATGGGCTAGGGGAAGCTTGTGCCGAGTTGGTGAAATTATATGTCAGACCTGAAGGTCGTGGTCAGGGGATTGGAATGCAGTTGTTTAAGCGGAGTATTGTTTCAGCTCGGTCTTTAGGATATCAGCATCTTTATTTAGAGTCTATACCTGAATTTGATAAAGCTGTTGGGATGTATGAACAAATTGGTTTTAAGCATTTGGATAAACCATTAGGCAACTTTGTGCACACGAGTTGTTCGATTTATATGCTTTTGGAATTATAAACTCCTCTTTAAGATAAAACAAAGTAATGCTGCGTTATTTGCTCTTACCCATATTGCTTTTAGTTGCTTCTTGTGCAAACCTGCCTAAGGAGAAGTATAATCAGTTCGATATGGATATTGAATTGGAAGAAATGGAGGGGCATACCATGATTCAGGTTAAGAATCCTATATTAGCACCCTTGAGAATCTGGGTATCTTCGGACTTGGATACTATCCAAAATCAGCTTAGTAGTACAAAAATGCCAATAGTACTTAGTCCATTAGCGGATACATCTATACAGGTATTGGGCTTGGGCTTGAGTAGGGAGAATTTTTCATTTCGAATAGGTATTGGAGATCCTGAGCATCAAGTCTCTGTACAGAGTTTGGCTTTACCTTTTCAGCAGGGTGCTTCTTATAATCTGATGCAGGGCTACAACTCAAAGCCTAGCCACAATACGGATTATTCTAGATATGCTTTTGATTTCGATCTAGAGATTGGAGATACAATCTGTGCTGCAACAAGTGGTTTTGTGGTTGGAGTGATTGAGGAATACAGCAAGGGCGGCAAAGATAAGAAGTGGAGAGACTATGCAAACTTTGTTACTCTTTTTGATCCTGTGTCAGGGGTTTATACACAGTATGTGCATCTTGACCACATGGGATCTTTAGTAGAATTGGGGGATACAGTTGCACTTGGGCAGGCTATAGGAATATCAGGGTCTACTGGCTATTCTACAGATCCACATTTACATTTTAATGTTCTCAAGACTGTAAATACGGGTCAAATTATGATATCTATGCCCTTGGATTCAATAGGGAATTACAAGGTTTCGGACCTTAGGCGGGGACAATTTTTGGTCAATGATTAAATTCGTACAAGTCTATTAATAATGTGCAATAGATTGAATTTCATGAATCTTTTCTAAATTTGCTCTTATTGTTAATTAAAACTCCAACTCATGTTTCAAGAATTTAAAAAATTTATCAGTAAGGGAAATGTAATTGAGATGGCTGTGGGTCTTATCATGGCTACTTATTTTGGTGCAATCGTAAAATCCCTCGTAAACGATATTATTATGCCTCCAATAGGCTTATTGCTAGGAGGTGTGGATTTTACTGAGCTTAAGCTTGTAATCCAAGATGCTACGGCTGAGTCTGCTGCTGGAGCAGGAGATGGCATTGCAGAAGTGGCAATTGCTTATGGGGCATTTATCAATACAATTATCACATTCATCATTGTTGCTTTTGCCATTTTTATGGTTGTGAAAGCCTATAATAATATGAAGGACAGAATGGAGAAGAAGGAAGCTGAGGCTCCATCTGCACCTCCTGCTCCATCTAAAGAAGAAAAACTGTTGGAAGAGATCAGAGATCTTTTGAAGCAGCAGAATGGGTAAACTTGTTTGATTTTTTCTGTAAAAAAGGGAGCCTTTGTTGAGGCTCCCTTTTTTTGGTTTTTAGAAAACTACTGTGCTGTATTCACCAATCCTTCCAAGTCTAGGATTGTGATTTTACTTCCCTTGATTTGGATGAGTTTTTCTTCTTTGAAAGCAGACAAAGCTCGAATTGCAGACTCTGGCGAGGTACCCGCCATACTTGCTAGGTCTTCTCGTGGGATAGCAATAGAGAATCTGTCTTCTCCCTCTTTTTGATATCTTTTGTGTAAAAGTAGTAGTCCGTCGGCCATTCTTTTTCGCACAGAATTATAGGCAAGATTTAATATTTCCTCTTCTTTTGTGATAAGACTACCTGAAAGAATTTTGATAAAGGCATAGGCGATCTCTCGATTCCTGTACATCAATTTATTGAAATCTTCTTTATGGATTCTGAAGACGGTAATATCTTCCATTGCAACTGCTGAATCTGTGTGATTACATTTCTTGAGTAAGGGCATGTATCCTATGAAATCTCCTGGTTTTGATAAGCCTATGGTAAATTCTTTTCCGGATTCATTTTTTTTGAATAGCCTAACCTTTCCCTTTTCTAGGAAGTACAGATAGTTTGCAGTATCCTCTTCATGAAAAATGATTTCTTTTTTCTTGTACTCTTTTGGCTTTCCCGTTTTAGCATGCAGCGTAAGCTCTTCAATTCCTTTGGAGGTATCAATGAATTTCATAAGGCCATTTCGGTCTTTACTGAACTCTTGGCTTAATAGTTTACTCCTGTTTATTCTAGTTTCAACAACATTTAGAAGGTCCATTTCCTCAAATGGCTTTACTAAATAGTCATCTGCTCCAAGATTCATTCCTTTTCGGAAGTCTGAAGGCTCGGATTTCGCAGTTAGAAATATAAATGGAATCTTTTTTGTTTTTTCGTATTTGCCTAATAGATATAACACCTCATAACCGTCCATTACTGGCATCATAATATCAGAGACGATGAGGTTGGGAAGCATTGATTTTGCTTTTTTTAATCCCTCTTTTCCATTGGAAGCAGTGTATACCTTATAGTTTGCTAACTCGAGAATTTCTGCTATGTTCTCTCGCATTTCGTTGTTATCTTCTATAAGTAAGATAGAATAATTCATGATTTTTATTGAATTTGCGGAAATAATAATGTTACGTCAGTGCCTTTGTTTTCTATACTGTGGATATTGATTTTTCCATTCATCAGTTCGATATACTTCTGTGTGATATTCAATCCAAGACCTGTTCCATGAATGTTTAATGCATTTTTAGCTCTAAAAAATCGCTCAAATAAATGTTTTTGCTCAGATAAGGGTATACCAATTCCTTCATCTATGATATTTATTGAAAAAACATCTTCTTCTTTTTTTACCACAAAGCGAATATCCTGAGCTTCATAGGAATATTTGCTGGCATTACTCAGTAAGTTTATAATTGCATTACTCATTAATTGTTTATCCAGATAAATGATATGCTCTTGTTCTGCAGGTGAAAAGAGGATTTGCTGTCCATTCTTTAATACACCCTTTAGATCCTCAATTATTAAATTGATAGTCTTATTTAGGTCGAAATATTCTGCTTTTACTTCTACTTTTCCAGTCTCTAATTTCTCAATGGATAGGAAGTCATTAAGGATAAGAGTAAGATTGCTTATAGAAGATTTTATTCGATTTATATGTTTATCACGCTTTTCGTCATCGCCATTTTTGGAATATCTGGATATCAACGATGTTGAAGAAAGTATAGTGCTTAAAGGTGTCCTGAATTCATGTGAAGCAATAGAAACAAATCGAGATTTCATTCGATTTAATTCCTGCTCTTTCTTTAAGTTTCGCTTGATTTTTAATTCAGCCTGTTTTTGCTGAGTAATGTTTTTGATGATTGCTAATACTTTGAGGATACTACCATTAAATTCTACGAGTGGAGTGGTATCCATTGTATAAAATTTATCATCCATCTCTATATTTGCAGAGCAGGCCTCTCCATCAAATGTTTTTTTCAAGCATGCAATAGCTGCATTGTGCTGACTAGGTGGAAGGAATTCTATAAAGTTCTTGCCAGTAAGGCTTTTTGCGTCGATATCATTATAAAGTAGTTCCTTACCTTCTACAAATAGAAAGTTATAATCTCTGTCAAAAACATTGATAGTCCCATCTGGGAAATTTTTAGCAACAGTGCTATATAGTTGTTCACTTTTTGTTAATTGCTCTGTTCTGAGAACAACCCTCTGCTCGAGCTCCTGATTGAGCTTAAGGATTTTTTCCTCTTGGATTTTCCGTTCAGTAACATCCGTAATTAGTGCTATCACATAGGTTATACCCTTAGCTTCAAAGTGGTTTAGACTTATTTCAACGGGGAATAGCAGTTCTGATTTTGTTGCCGCTTCTAGATGCAGACCAATGCCCATGTATCTAGACTTTGGTGCCATAAAATATCGCTCAAGGTGCTTACTATGTTTCTCGCGTATGTTTTTTGGAACTAAAATGTTTAAATGTTGATTGGTGATCTCCTCTTTTGAATAGCCGAACATTTCAACAACTCGCTCATTCGCTTTAAGTATAATTCCACTTTTATTCACGAGAATGATTCCTTCACCCGCTGCTTCAAATAGAAGTTCAAAAAGTTCTTCTTGGTCTAAATTCATAATGAGTATAAGGAGTGTTATATTTTTGTAATTATTATAAAAATATATTAAAAAATGACTTAAATCATTTTTTTGCCTAATTTTTATCATCTAAAGTCACATCATTATGAACGTACTTTGTAATTATAAAGTAGTGAAACACTAGTTGTGGAGTAATTTTACTAATAGTATATTCTATGATCCAAACAAATAATCTACTGTTTACAAAATTATCGCATCGAGTCGTTTCCTTTTTTTAAGCGCGTAAAAGTTTGTATTAGATAAAGTAATGTAGTCGATTGCAGAACTTGCTTCTGGGGGGATGTT
>JAQXAY010000082.1 GCA_029252685.1 Saprospiraceae bacterium
CATACAAATTAATAAACACAACTACAACTAAGCTGAAATACCTAAAATCTTATATTATAGTTACTTTCTGAATATTTTATAAGAAAATGAACCCAAAATCAAGCTATTTGAATACAAAAAAGAGATGAGTTTCATCTCTTTTTATATTTTTGGGCATGACTAATAAAGATATTGCCAACCAGTTTAAACTTCTCGGAGACTTGATGGAGTTGCATCAAGAAAATCCCTTTAAAATAAAGTCCTATAATAATGCTTACATAACTTTACGGAAACTACCGGATGCTGTAGTAGATTTAACGGAGGAGGAGCGTGCACAAATAAAAGGAATCGGTAAAGCGATTAATTCAAAAATCACTGAATTATCGACATCGGGTTCAATGAGCACTTTAACTAAGTATTTGGAGCAAACGCCTAAAGGAATCGTAGAACTTTTAGGGATAAAAGGTCTTGGTCCAAAGAAAATACGCATCATTTGGAAGGAATTAGGTGTAGAGGAAATAGGTGAATTACTATATGCAATCAATGAAAATAGATTAGTTGAATTGTCTGGCTTTGGGGCGAAGACACAAGAGGATTTGCGTGTAAAACTGGAGTATTTTCAACAGAATATTGGAAATGTGCATTTCTCCAACCTATATGAAGCGGCGAATGTTTTGATCGCTGAAATGGATGAATTAAAGCCAAAAGACGGACGCATAGCCTTTCTTGGTGAATTTGCCGCACAAAATACAATAGGAGATAAAGTTCAACTCTTAATTAATTACCCACTATCAAAAGATGAATTCAAAGATCTTGGCTATACCGTTGTAGAATCCAATGATAATAAGATAATTCTAAATTCGAAGGCAGGTCTAGAGATACAAATAGATTCCGTTTCAGCAGATCGGTTTGGTTCATTTTTGATTCAGCATTCAATATTACCAAATCAATCTATAATTGGCGATGATGATCAGTATGCTTCAGAAGAAGAATTCTTTAAATCAAAAGGGATTGGCTTTGTTCCTGCCCCCGCTCGACACCTAGACCATGTTTGGACTTATTCTGCTAAAGGAGATATTTACCCTCTGATTCAAAAGACTGATCTGTTAGGTTTAGTTCATAATCACTCGACCTACAGTGACGGAATGAATACCATGGAGGAGATGGTTTTAGCAGCCAAAGCAAGTAGTTTTGAATATATGCTTATGACCGATCATTCTAAGTCTGCTTTCTATGCAAATGGACTAAAAGAAGATCGCTTGTTTGAACAATGGGCAGAGATAGATGCCATTAACGCAAAGCACCCTGATTTTAAATTACTAAAAGGGATTGAGTGTGATATCTTAAATGATGGTAGCTTGGATTATGAAGACGAAATCTTAAAACAATTTGATGCCGTTATAATATCTGTACATGCTAACCTTAGAATGGATGAGGAGAAAGCTACTAATAGGATTTTAAAAGCGATCGAAAACCCTTATTCAAATATTCTAGGCCATCCAACTGGTCGATTATTGCTCAGTAGAAAAGGATATCCGATTGACCATAAAAAGATTATTGATGCCTGCGCTGCTAATCGTGTACAAATTGAATTGAATGCTAACCCTTGGCGATTAGACCTTGACCCAGCTTGGATTCCTTATGCTATGGAAAAAGGTGTGAAAATCTCGATAAACCCTGATGCACATTCAGTAAAAGGTATCGATGATGTTAAATATGGTGTCTTAGCAGCACAATCGGGAGGGCTCACCAAAGAGGCTTGCCTCAATACGAGAGGTTTAGAAGACTTCTTATCTTTACTTGAAAAATAACTTAATCATTGCCTTCTTATGGTGTTTTTTTTCTTATTCACTTGAAGGAATGTTAACTATAAATGGAAGAATTAGAATGAATTATAAACTGTACATACTAGCCCTGGCTTTCTGTTCAATAGCTTCTTGCAAGCAACAAAAAAATGAAGAGCCTATTCAAGACTCTATGAGTATCATTTCTAAGGCTACAGAGGAAGCTGGAGGGCTAGAGAATTGGACCAAACTTAATGAAGTGAAATTTGGTTTGAATAAGATTTCTTTTGAGAAGGGTGCCTCTACTGAGATAAACGAGATTCATGTTTATGAACGGGGTGATCGTCCTAAGAAGCGAATATCATTCGAGAATGAATCGGGGGATTTTATAACTTATGCTGATATCGTTGGGCAGTATTTTAGTTTTGAAAATGATACTGAAGATACTTTGGTCAACAAAGAAATGGTTGAAATGACAGTGCTAGACGCCTATCAAATGACCTGCATGCCATTTAATATTATAGATCTGGAAGGTCAAATGAAATATCTAGGCTCAGACTCTACAACACATAGTGAAATTTCTGAGGTTGTTGCTATAAGTGAGGATAACCAAAAGTGGTGGTTCTATTTTTCAAAAAAGAGCGGTGCAATCCTTTCCTATAAGCACCTAAGGTATGGTATTACAACCCAAACCGTAATTGAAGTCCGACAAGAGTTTGAAGGGTTTCAATTACCTGTATATGTAAAGAAGTACAAGCTCGATGGTGCCCGAAAAGTGCTGTTGGAGAATATATATTTAGGAACTCGAACGTTTAAATAAAAAAAGATCCTCCACATTGGAGGATCTTTTTTTATTTATAAGGAAAC
>JAQXAY010000085.1 GCA_029252685.1 Saprospiraceae bacterium
GCAATGTCTTAAAATATTAAAGCCTCAGTTTTTTTACTGGGGCTTTTTATTTCTTAGTCTGATACTATGCTATTCTTGCAAAAAAGACCTGCACCCTAGCCCAAACCAGGCCACTTCGACAACAAAGACAAATGATAAGGAGGCCATTCAGAAAATAAAAGACCTGGCAGTTAATCAGGCCCTCGAAGATGCCTTGATTATTTCCTGGGAAGACAGACAGCACAAAACCAATCTTTCAAATGATGACCTTATAATCGTAAAAACATCATGTAAGGATAACCAATCAAAAAAAGATAATATGCATTGTGTGCTATTATCAACCCTTTTTGCTTACCCAAACGATAAAGGACAATTGAAACTATGCCTTACACTTGCTAGTCATCCAGAGTCTTTGACAATAGATAGCTCATTCTGCATGGCTATATTTACAAATCCGCCAGTCTACAACAACGAATACCTTAACCAAAAAGCAGATTCCTTTCTATTAACAAATGATCCAATGGCAATGGCTAGTTTCATGTGGAATAGTCTGGAATGGATCTACTTTCTTTCTTATCTTAAAGACAGGGTAAACTCGGATCATACAGAGACCCTAAATAACTATTTCAGATTCTCAGACACAGATGATCCATACATTTTCAGGTATTACGCCAACCTAAGATCTGCTTTCTAAGCTAAATAAATAGGGCTTTCATGCCTAACAATTCTCCTTTGAGCCTAAAAATTTAAATTTCTGTAAATAATTCAGTTTATTTGGTTCAAATGTAAAACTAGTTAAAGATGAAAAAATCGTTCATAATAGGAGTAGCAGGACTATTGAGTCTAGCCTCCTGTACAACAAATGAGACAGCTGAAATGACCTATCCTAATACAAGAACTGAAACTGTACAAGATGATTATTTTGGAACTTCCGTGGCTGATCCTTACCGATGGTTAGAAATTGATACAGCAGCAGAGGTTGAGGCTTGGGTTGACGCCCAAAATGAAGTAACCCAAGGATTTTTATCGAAGATCGACTACAGAAGTGCTATTGCTGAGCGGTATACAGACTTATTCAACTTTGTGAAGCGATCCGCACCAAGTAAAGTTGGAAACAATTTCTTCTTTTACAAAAATGATGGCCTTCAAAACCAATCTGTCATTTATGTAAAAGATGGACAGAATGGTACGCCTAAGGTCTTTATCGATCCTAACGAAGTAGACAAAAACGGCACAACATCGATTAGCTTATCCGGCGCATCAAAAGATGAGCGCTATCTTGCAGTTTCTACAAATGTTGCAGGATCTGACTGGTCTGAACTTACTGTATACGATCTCGAAACCATGGAACAAATGGAAGACAAGATCGAATGGGTAAAATTCTCAGGAGCTTCTTGGTGGAAAGATGGTTTCTTTTATTCTAGATATCCAGCACCAGATAAAGGGACTGAGCTTTCTGGAAACAATAAATTCCATAGTGTTTGGTATCATAAGGTTGGTACATCTCAATCAGAAGATGTTTTGATCCATAGAGATGATAACAATCCTGACTACTACAATTTTGGAGGAGTTACTGAAGATGAACGCTTCCTAGTTATGTATAAGCAACCTGGTACAGATGGCTTTGCAACATACTATATGGATCTCACAGAAGACGGTTTAAATGGAGAACTCAAACTCCTTTTCGAAGGCTTTGGAAACAAATCTAGTGTTGTAGATAACACGGACAACAAACTGTTAGTCTTAACAGATATTGATGCGCCTAACTATCGCTTAATTGAAGTCGACTTAAACAATACAGCAAAAGCAAATTGGAAAGATATCATCCCAGCTACAGACAACCTTTTAGAAGGTGTTAGTACTGGAGGAGGAAAATTATTCGCAAGTTACCTTGAAAAAGCGACAAACAGAATCTACCAAATGAATTACGATGGTAGCGACAAAATAGCGATTGAGCTTCCAGGACTTGGATCTGCAGGAGGTTTTAGTGGAAAAAAAGAGGATAGCCAACTATTCTATTCATTCACTTCCTTTATATATCCAAGCATTATTTTCAATTATGATATTGAATCTGGTACTTCCGCTCCGTTTTTTGAAACAGAACTGAAATTTAGTCCAGAGGACTATGTTGAAAAGCAAGTAGAATACAAAAGTAAGGATGGCGAAACTGTTACTATGTTCATAGTGCATAAAAAGGGACTTGAACTAGACGGTACGAATCCAACTTACCTGTATGGATATGGAGGATTCAACATCTCACTTACACCTTCTTTTAGTACTTCAAGAATAATTCTTCTAGAAAATAATGGTGTCTTTGCTATGCCTAACCTAAGAGGTGGAGGTGAATATGGTGAAGAGTGGCATAAGGATGGAATGCTATTCAACAAGCAGAATGTGTTTGACGACTTTATATCAGCAGGAGAATACTTAATAGCAGAGAACTATACCAGTTCAGAAAAGCTTGCAATAGCAGGTGGATCAAATGGAGGACTACTAGTCGGTGCGTGTATGGCGCAAAGACCAGACTTGTTCAGTGTAGCCTTCCCTGCAGTAGGGGTAATGGATATGCTTAGATATCATAAGTTCACAGTTGGAAAAGGTTGGATTCCAGAATATGGAAACGCTGAAAACAGCAAAGAAGAATTTGATAATTTATATGCATACTCCCCAGTACACAACCTTGAACCTAATGTAGATTACCCGGCAACTATGGTAACCACAGCAGATCATGATGACCGAGTAGTTCCTGCTCATAGTTTTAAATTTGCAGCACAGCTACAAGCCAGTAACAGTGGAAAAAATCCAACGCTGATACGAATAGAAAAGAATGCAGGTCACGGTGCAGGAAAACCCGTATCTAAAATTATTGAAGAACAATCAGATATTTGGTCTTTCTTATTTTACAATACGAACTCACCTATTAATTACAAATAAATAAAACAACAAAAAGGTCCTTTAATAAGGGCCTTTTTGTTTGTAGAATATTATTAATTTTAGGTAGAACCAAACTAAAGCTATGCAGCCACTCGCTGAACGTCTAAGACCTAAAACACTCGAAGAATATATTGGCCAGTCACATATCTTGGGCGAGGATAAAATCCTTCGAACAGCAATAGAAACAGGTAATATACCCTCCTTTATCCTTTGGGGGCCTCCTGGGGTTGGAAAAACTACTCTTGCGAATGTAATTGCAAGAGTTACAGATAGATATTTTATAAAGCTTAGTGCTATAAATTCTGGAGTCAAAGACATTAGAGAATCCATTGAGAAAGCAAAAAAACAAGCTTTTTTTGATCGCCTCTCTCCTGTTCTTTTTATAGATGAAATACATCGCTTTTCTAAGTCTCAACAAGATGCATTGTTGGGAGCAGTTGAAGATGGAACAGTAAGCTTAATTGGAGCGACAACAGAGAACCCTTCATTTGAAGTAATCCCTGCCCTACTCTCAAGATGCCAAGTATATACTTTAAACCATCACACAGACGAAGAATTAGATAAATTATTAGAAAGAGCCATTGCTACAGACCATATACTCAGGGATAAAAAAATTGAATTATCAGAAACAACAGCAATTAAAGCATTCTCAGGAGGCGATGCGAGAAAACTATTAAATATCCTAGAGCTCGTTGTATCTATGGCCAAAGAAGATCCAATACAGGTAACGGATCATATTGTTGAACAAACCATACGGGAGAATATCTCTATTTATGATAAGGGCGGAGAACAGCATTATGACATTGCGTCTGCACTAATAAAAAGTATTAGAGGATCAGATCCTCAAGCTGCAGTATATTGGCTAGCCAGGATGCTTCATGGAGGAGAAGATATAAAATTCATTGCCAGAAGGTTAGTTATTGCAGCATCTGAAGACATAGGGCTTGCAAATCCGAATGCATTGCTAATGGCAACAACAGCCTTTCAAGCTTGTGAAAAGGTCGGCATGCCAGAGGCTCGAATAATCTTATCACAGGCAACAATCTATCTTGCTACCAGTCCAAAGAGCAACTCTGCATATATGGCAATCAATAAGGCTTTAGCAAGTATACAAGATGATCCCAATTTAGGGGTACCATTGCATCTAAGAAATGCTCCTACAAAACTGATGAAAGGATTAGGCTATGGTAAGGATTATAAATATGCTCATGACTTTAAAGAAAACTTTATCGAACAGGACTTTCTTCCAGAGAAAATAAAGGGATCTATGTTCTATGAACCATCATCAAATCCAACAGAAGAAAAAGTTAAAAAATCGATGCAGCAAAAGTGGAAAGGCAACTATAAATACTAACGTAAAACCTGATTATTTTCTTCTAAAACATCCATAGACCTAAGGTCCTGTAAACTCCTATTATAAAATGTATTGATAAACGTTTTTATACGCTGCAAATCAGTTTCAGATATTCTGTCCATTGACCGAATAATTGAATCAAATTTAGGTCTTATATTTTCAAAATAATTCAGATTATCTGATAAGGTTGAATAGCCCTTAAAAGGAGACACAAAGATCCTATCATTCCATTTTTTCTGTCCCAAGGAGGTAAATAGCCTCAGATAAGAAGGGGCAACAAAAGAACAAAAATCAAAATCATAAGCTACAGGAATGAAAATCTTTTTGGATTCAAGCCAAAACATTTTGACATTCCTTCCTACTCGGATATCCCAGTCTGCGTTTCCAATCATGTAATTAAACAACATCAGATTGTCAAGAGATTCATTATCAAAGGCTTGACTTGTCAAACCTAAAGTATCCATAAACTCTCCTTCCAATCTTGCTTCAAATTGCTTATTACTTTCTATGATGAATGCAGGTGCCTTTATCGTCCAAGAAGGATCATGGATATCGATGTAAGTTATTTCAAGTTCGTAGACTCTGTAACTATAAGGAGTAACCTCATTATACATTTTATATACAGCAGCTTCTTTCTGAAGATTTATAATAGCCTCATCCAAATTATCCAAACAGTGAGATACAATCTTATATTTATCAAACTGTGGTGCACCTACCAAAGTCTGTAGGCTAGATTTTTTGAAATTTAACTTAAGTGGTGGAAAATCACAAACCCTTGTTCTGAACTTACCTCGCACATTAATATTAGCCTTTAATGCGTGTCTTACTCCATTAATTCGAACAAATACCCTTGCTGAAGACTCTGTCCTTGATTTTTTTACAACCAATTCCTCTAAGTCTGCAAAAATCTCTATATTTTTAACCTGTTCTTTTTTGATTAAATCAAAGAAACTTAATTCCATATTATCATTCACCTGTGCTAATGTAGAAGCAGCAGAAAAAATGAATCCAAAAAGAAAAACAAGAATATGTTTCATGGCTTTAACCTGATATTTGATACAAAACTATTACTTAATTCAATCTTATGCTAATATAGACAACCCACTTTGCGTAAAGTTGCTGTTAATTTTTTCCTAATATTTTAATACATAGACTATCAGCGGATAACACAAATTTACAAGAATGGACATCCTTGAAACATGATATCAAAAAACAGCTTATTTTCAATCAAATTCTCTTTAATGTGTAAGAAACACCTTATATCTTTTGCTTTCATATTTATTCTATTTATTGGCAAAGTTTTTGGACAAAAAGATAGTTTAGGTCCCAAAAACATCATTTTATTCATTGGGGATGGAATGGGACTTAGTCAAATCTCTACTCAGGTACTCTCCAATAAGAAAAAGACAGTGTTTGAATCTTTCAAACATATAGGTTTAATAAAGACACATTCAGGCTCTAGTCTGATTACTGACTCAGGGGCGTCGGCAACCGCTATGGCAACTGGTATAAAGACATATAATAATGCGATTGGACTAAATTTGGATAGTATTCCGATAAGGAATCTTTTTGAGCTAGCAGCTATCA
The DNA here is from genome assembly GCA_029252685.1 of Saprospiraceae bacterium. Lineage (GTDB taxonomy): Bacteria > Bacteroidota > Bacteroidia > Chitinophagales > Saprospiraceae > AM-2324. Next base: position 5,855 of record JAQXAY010000085.1, read on the forward strand.
ACAACTACAGCTCTGGAATACTAGTGACCTCACCACTAACACATGCTACTCCTGCATCTTTCTTTGCACATACAAAACATAGGATCAACAAAGAAGATATTGCTCTACAATTAAGCAGATTGAATATTGACCTACTAATTGGAGGTGGAAGAGAAAGTTTTTTTGACAGGGAAATGGATGATAAAAACCTATTGGATTCCTTAATAAATAATGGGTACAAAATCATTGATAATTCTACGGATAGATTACCAGAACTAGGAACCTTAGACATTGACGAAAAACTCATTTATTTCGCATCTGATTTCTTTCCTGCTGGTGCAATTACAGGTAGAATGTATCTTCCATTTTATTGTGAAAAAGCACCTCAATTCTTATCCAAGAAAAATACAAACGGTTTTATTTTTGTGGTTGAGTCTAGTCAGTTAGATATAAGTCTGCATTCCAATAGCACACTTGAATTCAAATCTGAAATGAATGATGCAGAACAAGCCATACAAGAATTACTAGATTTTGTAAAAAAAGACAATAATACCCTTCTTTTAGTTACTGCAGACCATGAAACGGGTGGTTTAGCTATAGAAGGTGGCAAGGTTGGCAAAAAACTTCTAATGGATTACACAACCAACGGGCATACGGCAAGTATGGTGCC
>JAQXAY010000293.1 GCA_029252685.1 Saprospiraceae bacterium
AACTACAATCTAAAACTGGAGTAATATTGTCTTTAACTTCAAGAATTACTTCACATGAAGACATGTTCCCATAATTATCATTCGACCCTATTGTTATAATAGAAATTCCTAAATCTTCACAAGTAAAAATGAATTGCTCTGATTGAACATTTGAAGCTGTACAATTGTCTGAAAGTTCTAACACAAGCTCATTGTTATCTAACAAACCGATACCATCTTCATCCAGATACACCGTTGTGTTTTTTTCACAAATCATATTAGGCCCTATATCATCCACAACTACGGCATAGGCTGTTACAGCCGTTGTATTGCCGAAATAATCAAGTGCTTCAACCTCAACAGGAACACCAATACTTCCTAAATAATCATAACAAATTGAAAACAAATTAAAACCTGCAGGCACACTTACACCGTTTTCGATGTCTAAAGAATTCCAGGAGACAATCAAAGAGCCAGAAGCAGGCTGATTTATATTTTGAAATGAAAAATAAGCTAGATCTGAGGAGCCAAGACCATTATAAGATAAAATATCAGCATCATAATCTACAGACAACTGAAACCCTATAACATCCTCAAAACCCTCTACCAAGAAATCATAGCAAACCTCATAAGCTTCATTACCTGAAGATTGAACAATATTAAGCCCAATCTCTTGACCAGAAGATCCAATTGCTAAAGTATCCCCAGACAAAACATCTATCAAGGTCAAAAACTCACTATCCTTATTTATAAATTCGATAATTGCAGGACTGCTACTAGGACTAATATTGACATCTGGAATTGTTGCTATATCTTCACAAGAAAGTACAACTTGATCAGAAAAAATTATCTGTGCAACACCACAATTATCCGATACCAAATCAATGAATGACATCTGATCTAAGCCCGTAAAACCATCTTCACCTAATGATAAAATCACATTATTCAATTCCAACACTGGCGCTATCGTATCATTTACTTCTACATCAAAAGAACAAGTCGCTGAATTTCCACTTAAATCAGAAACAGTTAAAGTATTAGATGAAGATAAGCCCATATTTTTCTCAAAACACAAGTCGAATATAACACTATCATCTGCAAATGAAATACCAGTGGAGCCATCAATTGAATTCCAAGATATTGAAAGAAGCCCAGGAGATACATTACTGTAATTACTTGAAGTAAAATTATCAATAGAACTAGAAAGTCCCTGGAAATTCAATAAACCAGCATCATAGCTCAAGGAAAATTGCATGCCTATTATAGAATCAAATTCAGTTACAGAAACCTCGAAACACGCTGTCGAAGGATTATCCGAGCTTTCTTGAATCTCAAAAACAGTCTCCTGAAGTAAATTATCAGAACCTAACTCCAAAGTATTAAAGTAGGATAAGCCTTTAAATCTATGTAATCCGTTTACACCTATAATTTCAGGATTTAATGGTTGATTTGTGAAATACGGAGCCAGTTTTTCTTTTGAATAATAATCGGAACAATCATAAACTAAATGATCAAAGTGATAAGCATTAATTGGACAGTCATCCAAGATTTCTAAAACTACATCCTCGGGATCAAGCTGAACAGAGCCCTGTGGATCTATACTAGCAATTACTGAATTACATGTTAAAGATGGCGCCTCTTCATCTACCACATCTACCATAGTCACGCATGCAGAGGTATTTCCAGCTTCATCACTGACCACCAATACTGTTGATGCTTCATCCGAATCAATTACATCAAAGCATAGGGAGAACAAGGTCGTTCCGTTCGGTAAAGTTTCTCCATCTAGAATATTTAAAGAGACCCAAGAAATCCCTAGTGTCGATGCATTTTGACCTATATTTTGATCCGTAAAATAAATCAACCCTACATTATTGGCGCCATTGTAGGCTAAGTAATCTGAATCAAAATCAATTGTGTATTGCATGCTTACGACATTGGAAAAATCATCTGCTTTAATCTCAACACAATATACATTTGGGTCAAAACCATTGATTTCCTCCATAAAAAAAGCAACACGATCAGATTCAAATCCATCTTTAATAGTGCTAAAACTATTACTCCCAGTAAAACCCAAGAAACCATCCTTACCCAATATCTCAATAGGTACCGGTCCCTTAGAAAATGAAATAAATTGGCTTAAGTCTACAGTCACATCTGAGCAATCAAATTCATACTGATTCAAAGAAATAGACGATATACCGCAATCATCTACTGAACCTGCGTCAATCATAGATTCATCAATTACAGCTATGCCACTTTGAAGAACAACAGATATAGATTCTTGACAAATTGCAATGGGTGCTATTAGATCGTTATCACAATCCGTTTGTGCTTGGCCTAGAAAAGGCATAAATAAAAGTACTG
>JAQXAY010000113.1 GCA_029252685.1 Saprospiraceae bacterium
TATTAATTATTATTAATATATTGATATCAACAATAAAGTATGAAAAATTTCTGCACATATTATTTTTTCTTTTATTTCTTTTATCCAAAAGAAACTGAGACTTGATATATGTGATAACATAAATAATAATAACATTAAAGTCTCGGTATTTATATATCGGGCTTTTTTTTTGGCCTATGACAAAGAAAATTGCAATACAAGGTATAGAAGGGTCTTTCCACCATATAGTTGGAACAGAATTTTATAAAGATCCCATTGAAATAAGGTACTGCCTTAGTTTTGATGAAGTCGTTCATTCAATCACCTCTGGTGACTGTGAGGAGGCAGTTATGGCTATTGAAAATTCAATTGCAGGTTCGATCATACCGAACTACGCAAGAATCGACCATAACAATTTAAATATAAAGGGAGAATACTACCTAAACATCAAACATAATCTAATGGCATTAAACGGCCAAAGCTTATCAGATATCAAGGAAGTACACTCCCACCCTATGGCCTTGTTGCAATGCAAGAAATTCTTTGACCAGCATCCACACCTTAAACTTGTGGAGGCAAAAGACACTGCAGCCGTTGCTCAAGAAATAGCAGCAAGTAATAAAATAGGAATAGCAGCTATAGCTTCTTTACAAGCAAGTGATTTATTTGACTTGAATATACTTCAGGAAGGTATACAGACCGTGGAAAAAAATCAAACTCGATTTGTTATCCTAAATAAAAACAACACAAACATTCCAAGCAATACCAAATATGATAAAGCATCACTTAAATTCGAACTTGAACACAAGCGCGGAAGCCTTGCAACAATGCTAAATGTGATGAGCGATTGTAAACTTAACCTAACCAAAATCCAGTCATTACCACAGATCGAAAAACCCTGGAAATACGCTTTTTTCGTTGATGTAACTTTTGAAAAGTATGCTGAATTCAAAAAAGCAATATCCATCATTGAGATCATGGCTGAAGCGTTCAAAATTCTAGGTGTATACAAAACTGCAAAATCATGATTAAGCTTGCAAAACGATTAGACAATGTTCAGGAATACTACTTCTCAAAAAAACTACGGGAGGTACAAATGCTCATTGAGCAGGGACAAGAAATATTAAACCTTGGAATAGGCAGTCCTGATCTACCACCTCCTCCTGAGGCGGTAGAAGCACTCCATGTGTGTAGCAGCGATCTAAAAGGCCATCGCTACCAGTCCTACAAAGGAATTCCTGAACTAAGATCAGCTATAGCAGATTTCTACAAAAAACAATTTGAAGTAAGCCTCGACCCAAGCGCCGAGATACTGCCTCTAATGGGAAGTAAAGAAGGAATTATGCATATCTCTATGACTTATTTAAATCCTGGAGACAAAGTTTTGATTCCAAACCCTGGCTATCCTACATATTCCTCTGTAACAAAGTTATTGCAGGCAGAAACTATAAGCTATGATTTAAAAGCTGAAAACAACTGGTTGCCAGATATTGAAGCTTTAGAAAAACTTGACTTGAACCAAGTAAAAATCATGTGGATTAATTATCCTAATATGCCGACAGGTGCAGTTGCCAACAGGAGTATCTTCGAAAAACTTATTGCATTCACCAAAAAGCATTCTATTATGCTGGTTAATGATAATCCTTATAGTCTTATATTAAATGAGACACCTTTGAGTTTACTTAGTCTACCTGGAGCCATGCATCATTGTCTTGAACTGAATTCCTTGAGTAAATCATTTAATATGTCTGGCTGGAGAGTTGGCATGGTGCTTGGTCAAGCAAATCATATTAGCAATATATTGCGCGTAAAAAGCAATATGGATTCTGGCATGTTCTTAGGAATACAAAAGGGAGCGATCAAAGCCCTTCAGACTAATCAGACTTGGATTGATGCATTGAATCAAGAGTATTCCGATCGACATAAAATCCTTTGTGAGATAGCAGAAAAACTTGATTGTACTTTAAAAAAGGAAAAGTCAGGCATGTTCCTTTGGGCGAGAATCCCCCTAGGCGAAAATGCTATTGAATTTTCAGATAAAATCCTATCTAAACACAAACTGTTTATTACACCTGGATCTGTATTTGGCACAGGAGGAGAAGGCTATTTAAGATTTTCTTTATGCACGCCAATTCCTTTATTACAAAAAGCATTAGACCGACTATTATGAATAATATAATTACAATAGGATTAGGCCTTATAGGAGGAAGCTTTAATCTTGACCTTAAAAAGATCTTCCCAGATGCTTCTTTTGGAGGAATAGATAAAAGCCAAGACCATGTTCGAGCAGCGCTTGAATTGAAACTTATAGACTTTGAGAGCCGCATTGAAGAATTAAATAAGGCGGACCTTGTTGTCATAGCAACACCCGTAGATCATATCAGCGATATTCTAAGCGAATGTCTCGAACAAATCAATGAGAACTGTCTTGTTATTGATATGGGTTCTATCAAGTCTAAAATATGTACTACAATAGCTTTGCACCCAAAGCGCAGAAACTTCTTAGCCTGCCACCCTATTGCCGGGACAGAATTTTCAGGACCATCAGCTGCACACCAAGGCTTGTTTGAGCAAAAAACAATGATTGTATGTGAGGTTGAAAAAACTGCATTCAAGCTTCAAGAGCAGGCTTTAGAAATATTTAAAAAAATGAATCTGCGTCTGCGCTATATGGACCCTATTGCACACGACAAGCATATTGCATATGTTTCTCACTTATCGCATATTTCATCCTTTATGCTTGGCAAAACTGTTCTAGAAAAAGAGAAAGATGAAAGAGATATCTTTGACCTTGCTGGAAGTGGATTTGAATCTACAGTTAGACTTGCAAAAAGTGCTCCGAGCATGTGGACGCCTATTTTTAGGGAAAACAAAGAAAATATACTTGAGACACTTGAAGAATATATTCAAAATCTCAAACAATTTAAAACACTTATTGAATCAGACGATTTTAATGCAGTATTCAATGAAATAGAACATACAAATCAATTGAAGGAAATATTAAACGGCTTAGCATAATGGAAAATAACAAAGCATTCAAAAACTGGCTTTCGGACTTCAATCAAGAACAACCCCTTTTAATAGCTGGCCCCTGCAGTGCAGAGACCGAAGACCAGGTATTAAAAATTGCACATCAACTAAAGGATTCTGGCACCTCGGTTCTTAGAGCAGGGATATGGAAACCAAGAACAAGACCGGGCAACTTTGAGGGAGTTGGAGCTATAGGTCTGAAATGGCTACAAAAAGCAAAGGCAGAGACGGGACTAAAAACAACAACAGAGGTTGCTACTCCGCATCATGTTGAATTAGCACTTGAACACGATGTAGATATACTGTGGATCGGTGCAAGGACTACAGTAAATCCATTTATCGTTCAAGATCTTGCTAATGCACTGAAAGGAACAGGAAAAACTGTCCTAGTCAAAAACCCAGTCAACCCAGACCTCTCCTTATGGATTGGAGCAGTTGAAAGATTCTATAAAGCTGGTATCATAGATTTAGGTGTAATCCACAGAGGATTTTCAATCTATGAAAAATCAAAGTATAGAAATAATCCACAATGGCAGATTCCAATTGACCTTCAGAATAGGTTCCCAGATCTACCCCTTATACTTGACCCCTCCCATATTGCAGGACGCAGGGACTTGATTGCAGATCTTTGTCAAACTGGTTTGGACCTAAATTATGATGGATTTATGGTCGAATCACATATCGACCCTGATAATGCATGGAGTGATGCTGCTCAACAAGTTACACCAGAAACACTCATACAAATCTATAACCACCTTAAGATCAGAAAAACAACAGACTCCGCTTCTGAATACAATAGTTCGCTCCATCTCTTAAGGTCACATATTGATGTAATAGATCAAAAGATTATAGAATTGATGGGAAAAAGAATGAAGACAGCAGAGGAGATTGGTCTATTGAAACAAAAGCATAATGTTGCTGTACTTCAATCTAAACGTTGGAATGAGATTTTAGGAAAAATGATTTTAGAGGGAAAACAAGAAGATCTAAGTGAGGAATTTACAATCAGCTTGTTTAAGGCTATACATCAGGAGTCTATACAACATCAAAAGAATATTTTCAAAAAATAAAAAAGGGACCTTTTGCAAGATCCCCTTAAAATAATCAATAGTTAAAGTTTATTTTTTAGATTTCAAATAGTATACCCAAACTTGGTATTGGTGTACCTTGAGTAACATCTTGAAGTTTTACTTTATAACGCTGTTCTCCAATTGGATCTGTAGGATTTTCAATCAATGCTGGTCCAATTGGTAGACCACCTTCATCCAATTCACGATCAAGGAGCATAATTGGAGATCCAACCGCATTTCCGAATATATTTTCTATATCAAAGTACAGGTTCAAAGTAAATTTATCGAAGAACCATTTTTTATCTATTCTTAAGTCGATTGTATTACTAGCTGCCGCACGCTGCGTATTGATCTGGGTATAATCTCTAATACCTGCATTATTTATATTCCAGAATGAAACTTGATTTGAAACATCTGAGAATGGTGTGTAAGGCAAACCGGTTTGGTACCTCCAATTAACACCCAGCTCCCAATCCTTGCCAAATTTCTTTCCTACAGTAAGATTTAGAATATGTCTTGAATCCCAAGATGAAGGAACAAGCTCTCCCATACTATCATCAAACTTTGACCAACCTAAAGTATAAGATCCTATACCATAAAACCCTTTGTACAACCTTTGTTGAAAAAGAAACTCTAAACCATATGCTTCTCCATTTGCAGTAGAAGATATCCTGTCATTTCCTATGACCCCAAAGTCACCACCCAAATTCGCTAATGTGATATCATCTTCAACGAGGTACGGATAGTTCGAGTATTTCTTATAATATGCTTCTAGAGTCAATTTTGAGCTGCTAGCCGTTATATACTCTAGACCTAGTACAGCATGATCAGCTTGGATATAGTCCACATTTGCTTGATTGAACAATACATCTGCTTCTCTATAACCCAATACAGTATAAGGAGGCAATTGAAAGTATCTTCCGACATTTGCATTCAATGCCAAATTAGGATTTAAATTATATGCAAGAGATAGACGGGGAGAAAACTGTTCAAGCATGTTAGACATGTTCGTCGAATAGTTATTCCCATCCATTCTCGCTCCAACCGAAACGGCTAGTTTATCATCTAATAATTTCTTTGAGAGTTGGGTAAATACGGAGTATTTATTGAAATAAACCTTTGAATCAAAAAACACATCTTCAGGCCCAAGAGGTGTTGCGATCTTTAAAAAAGAATTATTGGTATATCGAACACCCTCATAACCAAATCCAGTATTAATCTTCCAACCTGCGACACGGGTAGTGTTCTCTAGACGAAATTTGTTTTCTGACTCTTGAGATGCGTAATCTAATATTAAATTACTATCATCTGTGTCGTCAT
>JAQXAY010000124.1 GCA_029252685.1 Saprospiraceae bacterium
AGAGGTGAACCGTATTTTTTAGCTAAGTCCAGTAAAGATATCTGTAACCTTTTTGTTTCAGGCTTCATCATTATAAAATCAAAGTACTTTTAAGAATTATCAGCAAATTAATAAATAGAAATTTATTTGAGCTAATTTTCAAAACCAAATAATTTATTAATAGTTTAAGATAATTATTTTCTATAGAATACACCAAAGTTAAATTACATTGCATCTTATCATTGCAAGGACTATGGTACCCTAAATGAGGTTAATGGATATTAGAAAAGAACTTATAGAGGCTTGTAAAGATGGTATTCCTTCTGCTCAGAAGGAATTGTATGATGTATTATCTCCTTTCCTCTTAGGTGTTTCTCGCCGCTATTTCCAAGACCATGATACAGCTGAGGATGTTATGATAGAATCTATTTATAAGATCCTTACAAAGCTAGATAAATACCATGGAGCAGGAAGCTTCCAAGGTTGGGCTCGCAGGATTTGTGTCAATGAATGCCTCATGCTTATAAGAAAGCAAAAAGTATTTACTGACAGTATTGATGATATTCATCTCCAAATTGGCGACACGGTTCACATAGAAGGGGATGTAATGGCTCAAGACATTCTAAAACTAATTGACAACTTGCCGGTAGGCTACAGGACAGTATTCAACATGTACATTATTGAAGGGTATAAGCATAGAGAAATTGCTGAAAAACTAGGCATTAGCATAAACACCAGTAAATCTCAACTTATCCTTGCTAAGAAAAAACTCAGAGCAAACTGGGAAAAATTGAATAAAACAACGCTTGACTAATATAACATATAATGGGAAAGAATCTTTTTGATCAGATTGCAAAGAAAAGCGAAGAACTAAAAGTCAGTCCAAATCCTGATTCATGGAAAAAAATAGAGTCTAGGCTCCATTCCGATAATAATAGTTCTACAACTAAGGTAAGAATCTTGTTTCGACAATTTGGTATTGCAGCAGCAGTAACACTACTAGCAGTAAATGCTTATGCCCTTATCTCTTTCTTGGGTAAAAACAGTGATCAAAACAATTCAGAATCTATTGTTTTTATGGAAATCCCTGAGGTACCTAATTCAGAGCCCAAGATATTTCCAATATCGAATTTCGAACAGGTGAGCATCTCTGAAGGAGATCGAAATGATCTTTTAATAAACAGCAATAGAAGCGTCAATCACAACAGCAAAAAATCTACTTCCTTTAGTAAACTTGCCGGTATATGGACCAACGATCAAGATATTGAGTTAAGCATTTTCAATGCTGAGGAGGGCGCCTTATTCTTTGCAATTGAAGATACGGATAAAAACAAATTGATCCTTAAAGCCAAGCAGATGGGAAACGAAGTAGTGATAACAAACAAAAAAGGTGCTGCTTTTATAGGTCAGATTAACAAACTTGCTTATAGCAAAGAAGGTCTTCTGCTCCAAGCAGATTCTAAAAAACTAGAAATAAAACAAATAGACGAATATACTATTCAGATAAGTGTAACATCCAACCAAACAAATACAACAAACTACTTTCTAAACAGAGCTCTTTAGTGCTCTGTTTTTTTTGTTTTTTTGAATGGTGACCGAGGTGTCCATTTTACTTTTGCCGGTTTTAAAAATCTAAACAAGAAAACTGTAAATGCCTGTAAAACAGGATTTGGGTGTTTATAATAACAGTTTAGGTCTTCACCAATGGCTCCAACAGATGATTTGATCTCCATTGCTGTTCGCGAGAAATTAATCCGTTTATAACCTCTATCGATACCTATTCGAGTCAACTCCAAAAGCAAGTTGAAATAGATTTTATATTTTTTGTTGTCTTTATTTCGAACTCCAATATAATGCGCTTCAAGTTCTTCAGTACCATGGAACATTGAATAAAATCCTTTGAACTGTCCATCTTTAAAAAACCCAAAGAATTCAAATTTATCATCAAGATTCCTTTTTAAATTTGCGAAGTAGCCTTCTGGAAACTTTAAGGCATTGAAGCTTACGTTGGATATAATCTCTTCAAAAAGAGCATTTATTTCATTATCAAAAGCAAGTATTTCATCTGCATCTAAAGATCTAATCTCAAAACCTTCAAGCTTACTCTGCGCTTTCTTGATGCGTATACGATACTTAGAAGTTACAGACAATAAATAGTCCTCAAAGGAATTCCAAGAAGGGTCAAGATTGAACACCATTCTAGGCTGGAACTTAGACTTTAAAAAATTATTTCTTTTGAAAAGGGACTTCTGTTCTTCATTTGAATTATAAAGATCCTTAAACATTACGCCCCTCAATGGCTTGCAAGTCTTTGAAACAGTCTTTAAAAGAACCTCTGAGGTGTCTATTAGAAATTGGCTCCCTTCTTGAATCAAATCTTTACGAATAAAATGATGCGATTGATCTCCTGAAGTAAGGAAATTACCACAAACCAATAGCTTTATATTAATTCTAGATCGTATAAAGGATTTAAGCTTGAAATAAATTTTTCCACTTTGAGAAGTAGGCTCAGCACCTTTGCGTACACTATTATTTAAATCAAGATCTATGAGTTGGAAATATGCTAAGCCGACGAGTTCCCCAGCTTTTTCAAATAAAACATAATACATATCCATTCCCACAGGTGGCTTTGCCTGTATAGCTTTTAGAGCTTCAAAGTTGAGTAATTGTCTTTCCTTTGGCTGTACTTTTTCCCAGGCTGCCTTTAAAAATGATATATCCTGAAAAAGAAAAGCAGACCACTCATCTTTATTTAAAAGAAGATTAGCATCTTTTGCACCGTTTAATGAATTAGCCAACTTATTATATATCATGAAGAATGAGTTTGAAAGTACTGCCGTGAAACAAGACAAAAGACAGAATGTTGTACAAAGATAACTTATATAAACAAAAAAAGTGTTAATTATCCTTAAGATCAAGGCAGGACTCTAGCCCATCTTGAATAAAGTTTGTACTTACCCAAGCTTCAAAACTCCAATCTTGATAACCAAGATAATTCCAAGTCCAACTTTGTACAATCCTAAGCATTTCATCATACTTTAGTCTAAACTGGTCCTGATGTAAATATTTAAAAGGGCTACCTTGAGCTGGTATAAATACAGATATTGTCTTGTAGGCTTGAGAATCACGATGCTTAAATTGCATACCACAAACTAAGCGCCCATCTGTTTGTGATTGCGGGTCTGTGGAAGCAGCTAATAGAACAGCTTCTGAAAAATTATTTGTCGAATCGGCAAAAAAACAGGATTGCACCACAACTAAATTAAAAGGAGGAGGAAGTAAAGGCCTATCTTCGGAAACAAAAAATCCTGCTGAGTACTTATTCTCAAGAACATATAATTTATTCGCAGGATCATCAGCCAGTTTTCTTCTTGATTCTTTTGAACAAGCAAAAAGGAACATTAAAGAAAATAAAGGAAGAACAAAATATATAATATTTACGGGTAGTTTATATTTACACATTTTAATCAAATAACTATATTTAAAAAGTGACCTATGTCAAAAGATGCATACTTTGGAAGTGAGGACCTTAAGAACTTTGGTAAGATAACAGAATTTCAGGAAGAAATGGGAGGTAAATTCTTTGATTACTATGGTGAAGTATTCAAAGAAGGCGCACTAACAGAAAGAGAAAAAGCGCTGATCGCTTTAGCCGTTGCACATACAATACAATGTCCTTATTGTATAGATGCATATTCGACGACATGTTTGGAAAAAGGATCAGACGAAGAACAGATGATGGAGGCAGTTCATGTATCTGCAGCAATTCGGGCAGGTTCCAGTCTTGTATATGGGACTCAAATGATGAAGCACGTCAAGAAACTATCCATGTAAATGAATGTTTAAGCTAAAATGGGAGTAAAACAAAAAACAAAATCATTATCTGTTAGAAAAAGTGAACTAAGTTCATCATTCTACCAATTGGAAGTCCTTAATGGACAGAAACTAACTATAGATAAACAGTTTCCTAAATTTTCAGATAAAGTATACGAATCTCAAGTAGAAGGCCTTAAAGCTTCAAAGCCTGAAATATTTCAGCTAAACATTGGAAAATTATGTAATCAAACTTGTGCACATTGCCATGTTGATGCAGGCCCAGATAAAAAAAGGGAGAACATGTCAAAGGAAGACTTAGATATTTGCTTAAGTATCATCAAAAGGTCTAGTAGTATCCACACCGTTGACATTACCGGTGGTGCACCAGAAATGCATCCCTATTTTAGATGGTTTGTTGAAGAAGTTCGTGAAGCTGGTAAGAAGGTAATGGTGCGTTGTAACCTTACAATAATTGTTGCACACCCCCAATACCACGATCTTCCAGAATTTTATGCAGAAAACAAGGTGCAAGTTGTTTCTAGTTTGCCCTACTTCAGCAAAGGCAGAACTGACAGCCAACGTGGAGATGGTGTCTTTGAAGATAGTATCAAGGCACTGCAAATGCTGAATCGAGTAGGATATGGTCAGGAAGACTCAAAGCTTAACCTTGACCTTGTCTACAATCCGTCCGGTGCATTTTTACCTAGTGCACAAAAAGTATTGGAAGATGAATTTAAACGTCAGTTGAAACGAAAATTCGACATTAGGTTCAACCAGCTTTTTGCAATCACCAATCTTCCTATTTCAAGATTCCTAGATTATCTATTAGAATCTGAAAACTATGAAGCTTACATGGAAAAACTAGTTGAGGCATTTAATCCAGCAACTCTTGATGGCCTCATGTGCCTAAATACTGTTTCGGTATCTTGGGATGGATATATCCACGATTGTGACTTCAATCAAATGTTAGATTTAAGAATTAGCGTGAAAGAATCTAACCACATTTCTAAATACCAGGAGCAATCAATGGAAAATAGACCAATAATAATCAACCAACATTGCTTTGGCTGTACAGCTGGTGCAGGTTCGAGTTGTGGAGGTGAACTCACCTAAAAATCAATCAGATCAAAGGGGTTTTTCCAATATTAATAAACCACAATTAAAATTGTGGTTTATTAATATTATATTGTAATT
>JAQXAY010000295.1 GCA_029252685.1 Saprospiraceae bacterium
CTACCCGCAGTATTGGTCACTTCAAGACTGACATCGTAGATGCCTGGATTATTGAATATTACCACTGGACTAGCTGTTGTAGAGGAAGCTGGTGTTCCCCCCTCAAAAGTCCAAAGATATGTATCTACCTGCCCTATAGAGGTGCTGACAAACTGCACCGTCAAAGGCTCACATCCTTGACCAGGATTTGCACTAAATCCTGCAACTGGAGGGATAAGCACAATTACATTTTGACTTATTGTAATGGATCCACAGCTATTTGTAGCAGTCAGAATTACGGTATAATTTCCTGATTGACCATAGGTGTGGGTTGGGTTTTCTAAAGTCGATGTATTTCCATCGCCAAAATCCCAAGAATAACTGTCTGCATTTTGTGAAGTATTTATGAAATCAACAACTAGCTCATTTATACTTGTTGTAAAGTTTGGTGTTGCTGCTGGAATTACCTCTATATAATCGGAAAAGGTTTGAGTGTCCGTTCCTCCTGGATTACTTGCTGTAAGTGTTACATTAAATAAACCACTTCCTGAATAATTTACCAATGGATTCTGTTGAGTAGAGGTCGCGGGAGTTCCATTTTCAAAGGTCCAAGACCAGCTTGTTGGATTATTAGAACTTTGGTCTGTGAATTGCACATCTAGTGGTGCACATCCAAAACTTATATCTGATGAAATTATAACTATTGGAGCCGGCGGTAATAATACTTCATAGGCTAGAATAGACACACAGGCATTATCATCTGTGATTGTTACTGTATATATTCCAGCATCAAGGTTTGAAATATCCTCAGTTGTTGCTCCATTCGACCAAAGGTAGTTGAAAGGATTAGTGCCTCCATTTACAAGTAAATCAATTGCTCCGTCCATTCCGGCTACAACATTTGTGATCGTCTCGGTAACATTAAGTGCCGGCGGTTCGTCAATGTCTACACTTATGGTAATTGAATTTGAACCATCTGAGATTGTACAAGAATATGTTCCCTCAGTGAGGTTAGCTATGGATGAGCCTGTTTGGCCATTCGACCAAAGATAGGTGTAAGAACCAGCACCTCCTGCCGGAACTACAAATGCAACTCCATCACTTCCGCCTGCACAGTTTACATCTATACCTGTAATGGTTGCAGTAATTGGTTGAAGTATTTCAAAGCAAACTTGAACATCCCAAGCATTTATTGTTCCACCATCTTGGTTTTCTACATCCTCTACAAAAAGCGTCCATGTGCCATCCCCATTTTCGGTATCAAAGTCTGTCAAGGAACCGTCTGGTTGATAGCTTAGTCCATCTACTGGGGGACAAGGAATACTTCCATGCGCATTAGAAGATTCATCATCAAAGCTTATTAGTACATTATTCTGACTACCACAAAGCTGATCAAAAAGCGTGACTTCAGTTCCTGATGGAGATTCAAGCGTTACGATTAAATCATTAACCCAAGTATGCGATATGTCAATACCTTTCACATTGACATCCGTTATTGTGCCTGTATTAGAAATCACAACATCAGAGGAAACCGTATTTGCACCTGAACTTGGTATAGTTACTGGCACGTCTGTTGAGGTGAATGTAGTACAAAGTGTGTTTCCTGTTGTGAAATTATAAACTGCACCAAAAGATCCAGTAGTACAATTGTTTGTACCTCTTACTCTCCAATAATAGGTTGTAAACTGATTCAATACCGTTGATAAGGTGTAGGATAGAGCAGTAATGTTTGCCTGACTTTCAATTATATTTCCAAAAGAAGGGTCACTTGCAACATCTACTTGATAGTCTATTGCATCGGGTATTGGGTTCCAGAAAAGTTCTGGACTCAGGCTGATATCGGTCGCTCCGTTATTGGGAATATCAGGAACTCCAGGACTTAGAAAGCCAGCCTCAACGATTAATTCAAGTGATAAATTAAAAGTTATCGATCCAGAAGTTCCTATTACATCAAAGTTATAGGTTCCCGCTGGTGCAGCTGCTGTGTTTAAAATGCTGAGGTTGGAATTAGAGCCGGGACCAACTGGATTTGGACTAAAGCTTGCTATTAAGCCAGCCGGAAGTCCACTTGCTGAAAATGTTATAGGATTGTTGAAGCCACCTAAAGGTGTTGTGATGATAGTATAGTTTGCATTTGTTCCACTACAGATAGTGGTTGAGCTTGGTGCTGCATTTAATGCAAAACCTGCAACTGGAACAGAAATGGTGAAATCAGTATCAGAAATATCATAGAATATGTTGTTGTGTCCTCTGACCATGATTCTTGCCGTAGTGCTTTGCGTGCCAGGTATTGTCACAGCATGACTTCCATCATTACTTGTGTTTGTTGCAAGGGTAATAGGGTAGGTGAATCCTCCATCGTAGGATAAGAAGATATCTACGCTAGAACAACTAACTGGAGATGCTGTCGTGTTGGCAACATCCCATGTTACTGTTTGCGTAGAATTTCCAGGCCAAGAAACATTTGTATTTGGACTAAGCACTAAAAAAGGTCCAGATGAAGCATTTACACTAACGGTCATATTATCATCGTCAGTACAACCACCACTACTGTTATTATCTCTTGCCGTAAGTCTGAAATTATAGCTACGAGTTACATTGGCAAGTACTTCCCATGTATTATTTGTGTTGTTAACTACATTGTCAAGACTAGGCATGTAGCGATCTGGTGAGGTAGTGGGGTCTAGAGACCTAAAGGCAGGTCCAGAAGTGCTGGAAGACGAGGGAGGCATTGTTGCAACCTGTTTATCGTATTGCTCCCAACAGTAAGTAATAGGATCGCTATCGGCATCTGTAGCAGCTCCTTCAAGTATAAATGGTGTCGACTTTGGTATTGTAAAATTTGAACCTGCATCGGCTACAGGGGCATTGTTTCCTGTATTCGTATTTGCGGAACAATTACCAGATCCAGTGATGAAATTACTCATCAATATGATTGAATTGATATGGAAGTAATCATCCGAATTGCTTTGTACGTTTGGTGAGCAAATACCGGCATATCCCATTATTGTTGAGGCTGAACCTGGTTCATAACAGGAATTACTATCTCTGTTGCAACTGTTGTTTTGTGTATGTCTACCGCCAAATTGATGACCAACTTCATGACAAACGTAATCAATATCAAATGGATCACCAACAGGAGTTCCTTGCCCTGTAACACCACCTGCTTTATTGGATTGGCAAACGGATTGCAAGTATGCTACGCCGCCACCGCCTGTGCTGAATACATGTCCTATATCGTAATTAGCAGATCCTATTATATTGTTACAGGTTGTAATGTTTTGAGAGAGCATTGCTCCGCCATTATTATTTGAGTATGGATCTGAACCGGCATTTAAGAAAATCAATTGATCATTGTTCGGCACAAGCGTCATGGTCACAGATATTTCATTCTCATAAACACCATTTACGCGAGTCATAGAAGTGTTCATTGCAGCAAGAACCAAAGTAACAGTGCCTCCGTGGAATTGTGCATATTCGCCAGTACAAGCGAGTGCCATTCTGTAATCTCTAAATTGACAATCTCCATTCATTGGAGCTTTGTCTAGATCGGGAGTATCATGCAGAAGATGTTTATTTACGGATTCATAGTCACAGGTCATAGTTTTATTATGGGCAATGAAGTCCTTTTTATAATAGACGATATAATCATCTAATGTATTATCGTGAAATGGATCTATGAATATAGTGCTGTGATTTGGACTTAGTATCATAGCGTGAAATCCTTTAGGCCCTAAATCAAAGCGTATATATGCATGTGGATCATCTATGCCTTGGCCAGCAAATGATCTTATTTGAGGATATTTTGCCGCAAGTTCAGGTGCGAAGACAGGCGCATTAAGAATATTGAATCGTTTGATTTCTCCATCTGGAGTAGGTAACTCAAGGATGACTTTGGAGTCAAGAGCCTCTTTACTAAATCTTAAAGGAGCTTGATCGAGAATAGCCGAGATTTTGTCTATATCCACTCTATAAGACAGATACTTTTCTGGGACAATCTGTCTGTCTCCATTTTGAGGAATTTCTGATTCTCGAATACTTTCCCAGTAATTTTCTTGAGCGAAGGAAGAGATGTTTATAAAAAACATACAAGCTCCCCAAAGTAGCAATGCTTTTAGTTTCATAGTTAAGACTTCTGATAAGAATAAAATGCCTTTGTGTATTACCCAGGGTGAGATTTATAGGTCCTTTAAAAATACAACAGACGTGACAAAATAAAAAACGAAAATAGGATATGATGTGATATTCCTATGGCTTTTTAAGAGAATTGCTATAATTAAACTTTTGATTATGAGTAGATTAGCTATTAAAATAAAAAGAGGGCTTAAAGTTTCCTTCAAGCCCTCTTTTTATTATTCTATTATTAATCGGAAAACCTTTATTCCGTTGTTCACTTTTATTTTTAAATAATAAACTCCGCTAGGAATATCAGTTTGTTTAAATAATTCGGCACCTGTTCTTTCTAAATTGCTGAGTACTCCTCTGTTAACAGTCTGTCCTAGAGTGCTTATGAATTCCCATTCCATGTTATCTAAATCAACAGGGCTTTCCCAGTTGAGTTTGAAGTTTCCATTTGATGGGTTTGGTACTACTTCGAATTTATAAGTTTCAGGGAGCTCGAAAGAACTTGTAGTGATCAATTCTACATAAAGAGAATCATCACCACATTCATTGCTAGCAACAAGAAGGATATTGTATTCACCTGGAAATTCAAATTCAGTAGTAGGGGTTTCCTCGGTGGAGGTTTCTCCATTATTGAAATCCCAGAAGTAGGTTTCTGCATTTGTTGAGCTATTGTCAAACTCAAAGATATAGTTTCCTGTATTTATGATGTCAAAGCCAACGCTTGGAATATCATTGATTTGAATCAGGTTCTCTTGAATTATGGTATCGGCACTAAGGTCATTGCTTATTAGAAGTCTGACAAAGTATGATCCTGGCTCGTAATAAATGACGCTTGGATTTTCATTTGAGGAAGAAGTTGGATTCCCACCCTCGAAGGTCCAAGATATATTATCAAAATCTCCTGATGAAACATTTGTGAATTGGACTTCAAAAGGCGCACAGCCTTCGGTTATGCCCGATTCGAATGAAGCTACAGGTGTTGTTAAGTTTGAAACTTCAAATTCGAATTCTTGATCACATTCTTGGTCATCAGTTATGGTGACCGTATAAGTGCCCGCACTAAGATCACTCAACATAAAATCTGTGCTACCCGTACTCCACAGTATAGAATATGGAGCGGTACCTCCAGAAATATTGAGCTCTATAGAGCCTGTTCCTTGATTATCTAGATCTGCTGTAATGTTTTCAAAAGTTATAATAGGATCTGGGGCATCAACAGTGATAGTTTCCGTAATAGTAAGGTTTCCATCTGAGATGGTTACCTCATAATCTCCTGCTGCAATACCAATTAAAGAATTTGATGTATTACCATTAGACCATAAATAGGTGTAATTTCCTGTACCGTTTTCTGCGTTTACAGTGATAGCTCCATCTGATGAATCAGAACAACTTGCATCTATTATGTCTGCATTGATTGTAAGAGGTAGATCTCCTAGATAACATAGATCTAATGTCCAGTTATTTAGAGCTCCGCCATCTTGTGCAAAGATATCTGTTATTGATAAAATCCATTCACCACTTGCATTTTCATCATCAAAAGCTGATAAAGATTCAAATGGTGTATAGGTAAGTCCCTCAATTGGAGGGCAAGGCCAGGTTCCATATTCATTTTCTGCTTCATCATCAAAACTCATTGATAGATCATTCTCGCTATCACAAGTATTATCTAAAAGGCGCACAGTAGTGCCTGAAGGTGATGTGAGCTCAATTTGTAGATCATTGATCCATGTATGTTCACATTCAATATTTAAGACGTTTAAATCTGTGATGATACCATCATTTGGAACATTCAGTATTGAACTTACTGTAACAACATCAGAAGACGGTATATCTACAGGTAAATCTTGTGGTGAGAGAGACACACAAGTAATTGAATTAGTAGTGAAGCTGAATATTTCAGAAGCCGCTCCTACTGCACATGGGTTGGCCGGAGTTACCCTCCAAAAATAGTTCGTTTCATTTTCAAGAGAAATGGATATGGCATAGGATAAGGAGCTTATGTCTGTTGCATACTCGACGATATTACTGAAGTCAGCATTTAGTGAAACTTCGATCGTGTAAAACGATGCATTTTCCACTTCCTCCCATTCAAAGGTTAGTTCTGGTGAAATATCAATGGATTGATCTTGTGGATAGCTTAGATCAACATTGTCTATAGTAGTTGAATAGATAATCGCGCTTACTGGAATATCAAAATTGTATTGACCAGATTCAGTGTTGACCACTCCATCCCAAAATATGGTAGAATTGTCTGGATTATCTGGTGCTAATAAAAACAAATTATTGTCTTGTCCTGGTGTTAGTGGATTGTTTTCAAAGAAATATCCATATTCAGTAGATTGGTTGTTTAATTCAAAATTTATAGGTTCATCAAAACTATCGAATCCGATAGAGGTGAAAAAGAATGCAATTGAATCTCCTTCACAGCCAATCTGGTCAGGATGTTCTAACCAAACAGAATAGCCTTCTTGAGGCTGAGATATTGTAAAGTTCGTATTTGAAATATCGTAGAAGATGTTATTATGACCTTTTACCATTATTCTTGCAGTAGTCGTTTGATTGTTTGGTATTGGACCATAGTGATATCCTTGGTTAGGAACATTTTCAGCGACGACTACTGGATATGTATAACCTCCATCCAGAGATAAGTAAATATCTACATGTGAACAGTTGATTGGTGCAAGGTCGGTGTTGGCAATATCCCAAGTTATGGTTTGAAGGGAAAGTGCTGGCCAGTCCAGGTTCGTGTTTGGTTCTGTAACTAAGAAAGGACCCGAAGAGCCAATTACATCTACATTCATTTCCGCATCAGTAAGTCTTCCTGCAAGTGGATAGTTATCTCTTACAGATACTTTAAACTTGTATTCACGTTGAACGGATGCGAGAACCTCCCATGTGTTATCTGTATTGTTAACCACATTCTCCAAGCGTGGCATATATCTTTGATTGCTGTTTGTTGGAGAGTTAGACCTGAATGCAGGTCCATCTGTATTTGTTGGAGAAGGAGGCATAGAAGCAATCTCATTATCATATTGTTCCCAGCAGTAGGTCAGCGAATCATTTTCGGCACTCGTGGCTATTGCTGTCAATATGAAAGGTGTACTATGCGGTATATTATAATCTTCAAGTGGCTCAATGCTTGGGGCTGTATTATCTATGACCTCAATCGCTGCACAAGAACCTGCTCCATTTAAGTGGGCATTAATTTCATATATACTGTGGATGTGAAAATGATCATCCGAATTGTTTTGCACATTTGGATTACAGATTCCTGCATATCCCATGATCGTGGAGGCAGAGCCTGGTTCAAAGGCAGCACTATTTACACGGTTACAAGAATTGTTTTGAGTGTGATTTGCACCAAATTGATGACCCATCTCATGCGCTACATAATCAATATCAAATGGATCACCTACCGGAGATCCTCCTCCAGTAACTCCACGCGCTTTATTACTGGTACATACAGAGCCTAGGAATGCAATTCCACCTCCTCCTGTGCTGAAGACATGACCAATATCATAATTGGCACTTCCGATTGCTGCATTTATAGTTGTTTGATTTTGTCCAAGCATTGCACCTCCATTGTTATTTGAATAAGGATCTTCATTCGGAACAAGATAAATCAACTGATCATTGTTAGGAATGATTTCCATAGTCAGAGCAAATTCTCTTTCATAGACACCGTTCACACGGGTCATAGTCGTATTCATTGCTGCGAGAATCAATGTGGTATCATTTCCATGAAAAATACCATACTCACCAGTACAGGCAAGGGCAAGTCTATATGTTTTAAAGTCAGTATTTAATAAGTTTATTTCTGAATCAAGAGGATTGTCTAAAGCTTCTTTTTTTGCTATTGCCTCAGTTTCACAGTTGAAATCATTCTCTCCTATGGCATCCTTTTTAAAGAAAACCTCATAAGTATCCGTTGTCGACTCATTAAAAGGGTTGATTATTATGGTTTCTCCAGAAGCGGAGAGGACCATAGCATGCAGACCTCTAGGACTAATATCAAACCTTAAATAATTTGACGGATTAGATGTGTCATATCCTGCATAAGATCTGATCTCAGGGAATTTTATACTCAATTCTGGAGAAAGTGATGGAGCCTCAACAATTTTGTACGAACTAAGACTACCAGTTGGATTAGGGAAGTCAAGATGAACGGCTTTACTTTTATATGCTTCTGAGAATCGCATTGGCGCATCCTCTAGTAAATCAGTAAAAGCTTTTAAATCAAGATCAAAGGTAGAAGATAATGCGTTTGCATTTTTATTGTTTTTACTTCCCGAGAGGTCACCTTTTAGGTCTGACTTTTTCCAGTAATTTTGGGCATTTAAACTGAAAGAACAAATCAGTATAGAAAAAAGAAGTGATTTTTTGAAAATAGACATAGTAACGTTTTGAATGTTTCGCGAAGATACAAACCTAAGCCCAAGGTTACTTGTTTGAATGTGATTTTGATGATATTATGTCATAAAACAGAAAAAAGAGACTTCAAAAGAAGTCTCTAAAATGTATATCGCCAAAAAATCACCAAAAAATTCAATTGTTGCAGATCAAATATGAAGATCTGATCAGACCGTATTGAAACGGATTTATCATAATTTAAAGGAAATAGAAAAGATTTGACGTAAAGGAAACGACCAACTGCAATTATATCTTGAGCAGTATTCATAAGAAAAGGGGTTTTTAGGCCCCTTTTCCGGTGTTGTAGATAGCTTAATAAATGATGATTAAGCGTATATAATATGCAAATTTATTATATAATAATAAAGTTTTTTTGAAGAAACAAAGTTCCATTTTTTGATTGGCCACAGAATTTGACTGGAATATTGCCTTGTGAATATGAGACAATTAGCTTAAAATTTAGATGGTTTCTAGGATTGCTCGAACTGGACATCCTTCAATTCCCTCTATTTTTAGTGGTAGACAGATTAGACGGTAGATTCCTGCTTCTACAGATCTAAGATCTATAGTCTCTAGTATTACGACATCGTTTTTTAGTAAGATAACATGAGTGTCAATTGGGTCATGGAATCGTTGGATAGATAAATAGTCTATACCTACAAGTTCAATTCCCTTATCTACTAGGTACTGTGCTCCTTCGGCATTTAAAGCGCAATAGTCTTCTTCAAAGGTATATTCTTTTTTATCCCACAAATGTTGATTGTCTGTTTTGAGTAGAATCCGTTTAATCCCTTTTTCGAATGGAATTTTTTTAAGCTCATCAGGACCAATTGATTTTACATGGGGAATATGGACTACTTGACAGGTGCCTATAAGTGTAGAAAGGGCAATTTCTGCAGTAGTATGTCCTTCCTTTATAAAGTGTAAAGGGGCATCAATGTGCGTGCCAGTATGTGATTCAATAGATATATGAGACACATTAGCAACTGATTCAGGACCGATCTTCATAAGTGTTTTAATCTCAGCACCCGGGCTTCCGGGCCACACGGGAAGTTTTTCATTTATAGACACAGAGATATCTATTATTTTTTTGTCCATGATTAATTTTTTGAAGAGTAATCGATCTTTCGGTCTGTGGAATTGGTTTGTTGCTCTTGCTGATTTTTGTAATCGGAAGGATAATAGAATCGCTCCCTAACCTGGTTATCTAACAAGTACGATTGTTTATAACCTTTGTAAGTTCCCCAGAATTGGTTGAATCTGAAACGGATTATTCCTGTAATATTTCTTAAAAGTACTTTCTGTTGTTTAGCGGCTCTTAGGTCACTGAGTACGTTAATAGAAAGTAATTTTAAGAAGGTTAAAAAATTAAAAGTCTCATGCTTCATGATTAGTCGAAGTGCTATAGCTTCTCTTCTGTATCTATTGAAAACACTCGACCATTTTTCTTCATGAATATGCGCTATACTGGCTCCTGCTTGATAGGCTATCCTTGCACCTTCTTCTAGGGCTAATTTAGCCCAGGCTAAGTCCTCAAGGCCCGTGAGCGTCTCGTCATAATTTCTTTTTTTCCAAGCATTTTTTCGGATAGCACAATTTGCATTATTGCAGAAGGGGTGATCCTGATTTAAACTAGATTTTTCGGGAAACCACTTTGCAAATATCATGTGTTCAGAAAATCGAGTTCTTTTATCTCCTTCCTGTCTACCATAGACAAGTTCTATTTTTTCATCCGTCATAAATGGAGAAACCATCAAGGATATCCAATCTTTATAAAGTGGATAAACGTGAGCGGAAGCAAATAGCAATATATCCCCAGAAGCTGCTTTGCAACCTATATTTAGAGCATAGCCAAAGGAAAAATCTTCTGGTTTGATGTTGAGTACTTTACAAGAATAATTAGAAACAATGGATAGGGTAGCATCTGTTGATCCAGAATCAACCACTACGATTTCAATATTATCATAGTCCTGTTCACTGATACCAGCTAACAGCCGTCCAATATATTTTTCTTCGTTTAAGCAACGAATAATTATTGAAACCTTAGGTAGTATCATTTTATCTGTTTAAATATTTTGTTGTAAAGTTACGAAGCAGTCCGTTAAGCTCAGGACTTATTTTAATTCCTATCGCAATACCTAGGAATACTCCACCTACTAGGAGTGATCGAAGGATTATTTTTAGACATGCCATTAAAGCATTTTCTTCTATACCCGCCGGAATAAGTGTGCCTACAAAATATGCTAGAATTCCAATTACTAGTAAAACAGGAATCTTCCAGGTAAAGGGTTGGAAGCCAAGTTTTTGTTTGATTCTGAAGAACTTTAGAAGATTAAATCCTAAACCAGAGATTAAAGTTGCCAGAGCAGCTCCATTCATCTGATATTCAGGAATCAGAAAATAATTATTTATGATGTTTACTCCTGCTAGAAAACAAACAGCAAATAATAAGAATTTAAACCATTTCGAGTGCTGTAGTACTATGCTGTTAATACCAAAGGCATTGTCTATTAATTTGGTTGCTCCTAGGATATAGATCACTTGTTTACCTGTGGCTACTAAATCACCATTTGGCATTATTGTGTATAAGTCATCAATACTAGATATAATCCCAACAAAGAGTAGGGAGGAAGCAAAAAACATGTGCATGGACGTGTTTTGGTAAAGATCTTTTATCTTTTCCTGATCATTGTCTTTGTATGCTTTTGAGATTATAGGGTTTACAATTTTAATGAAGGCTTGCCTCGGTGCATCAATCACCTCACCGACTAACATATTGATCGAGTAGATTCCCGATATAGTGAAGTTTGTCATGGCTGAAAGCATAATAAGATCTATTCGTATGGATATGAGTATCGAGAGTGAGGTGAATAGATTATAGGCAGAAAACGATCTTAATTCTTTGCGAAACGATTTACCTAGTTTAGGAATTCGAGCAAAAAGAGGTCCTTTTACCTGTTGTTTTAAATATGCCAATAAGCTCAAGTCCAATAATAGATAGCTTAGCAGAAGACCAATGATTACTTGATTTATATTCAGATAGCTGTTGATATAAAGGATCATTAGAGTAGGCAGGATGACCTTTAGGGATAACTCTCCCATCGCTCCAGGAACTGCAATTCGCATGTAGTTAGCAGAATAGGTTTCGTAGAGCTGCGAAAATGCTAGTAAAAAAATAAATAAGGGAATAAGAATGAATATATCACTGTAGGTGTCATTTGTAACTTGGTAGGCTTCAAGAATTGGGTGCTGGAATATAAAATAGATTCCAGTTACAAGTAATGAACCAAGTAATGTAGTTCGATTTAGTAGGCTAAAGAAGCCAGCAGCTTTAAGCTTATCTGAATTAAATTTGGGAAAAAAGCGAAGTGCTGCTACATTGGAACCAAGGTGTGCAATCGGAGCCATCACCAATGCTATAGCTTGGATTGTACGAACGAGACCAATCTCATCCAGTACTAATGGATAAATGAAAATGGTACTTAGTAGCCCTAAAAATATCGCCGAATAACGAACTACACTGTACTTTATACCCTGACGAATGATAACCCCCATCTATTTCATAAGTTTTTCCTGCTGTTAATATAAGAGACCTCTGGCAAATATATTTAACTTCTTGTGCTCATAACTCATGAATGTCTAAAATATTATTTAGAAAGGTAAACATCTCCTTCGAAAAATTCAATCCTCCCATCTAGCATTTCTACCCTTGCATAGTAGACAAAGACAGCTGGATTAAGTTCTGCTCCTCTGAGTGTTCCATCCCATCCGTGAGCCGGGTCATTTGGTTGGAAATTATACTGTGTAAATACTTTTTCACCCCAGCGATCAAAAATTTCAAAGGACTGAACCTCCCTAATATTTCTCATATTAGCATAAATCATAAAGATCTCATTTGCACTATCCGTATTTGGAGAGAATATATTTGGTATAAACAGATCAGCAGATTTATCAACTATTACATTCACAAATGCCCGTTCAGAACATCCGTTATTTGTTATAACCGTTAGTTCATATACAGATGGATCTTGAATAGTTACCAATGGATTTAAACAATCCACACAGCTTAAACCTTCCGATGGATACCATGAAATAGATTCCACTAAATCCATACTGAAATTAATATTAGCAGAAATCTGAGCACTTTCACCTTCAAGATATTCAATGCTTGGAATCAAGTCTATATTCAATATAGGTGGATCTGTAATGACTGCTAGTTGAGTTTCTGTCTCACATCCATTTGCATCCTGAACTAATACAGAATACTCCCCTGGATATAAGAATGAATAATTTAGATCGTAGGTAAAATTATCCCCATTGTTGATAGAATACAGATATGGCGCTGTGCCGCCTTCAACATTTGTGAATTCCAAGGTGCCAAATGAACCCGCACAAAGAGGATCACTGGTTACTACCTCAAGAATATTTGGAACATTTTCTGTTATCTGAACTAGATCAAAACTCGCACATCCATTGGACAGATTCAATACAGTAAAGGTATACACCCCTTCTTGGTCAATTGCAGGGCTTGGTGTATTTGAACCCGAAAGTATATTGCCGTCGGCAGTTGTCCAATTAAATTGCAGATTAGATGCAGATGCGTTTACCGTACCATTTAGCGTACTGAAGTCTTCAAAGCATGGGAGTAAGAAATCTTCACCAGCATCTACAGTAGGATATTCATAATCATCTAACACAAGAATTGTATCAATACTCTCGCAACCATTGATCGTATCCTCAATAGTCAAAATATATTGTCCAGAAATATTTACGATTGGATTAAGTGCTTCTGTACCCGAAACAAAGTTACCATTAGAAGTTGTCCAGTTAAATTCATACTGAGGCTGCATAACAGTGACTGTCGCATCCACCTCTACCTCCTCGGTGTCACAATCCAGTACATCTGGAACTACAGAAGCGATAAGTGGAAACTCTTGATTTTCCTGAATAAAGGTATTAGAAGTATCGCTACATTCATTTAATAAATCAGTAACAACCATTGTATAAGTACCTTCAGAGCTTACTAAAGGATCTTCCGTATTCGAACCAGCTAATATATCACCAGTATCTGTATACCATTGAATATTAGTTTGCCCACTATTTGTGCTTGCAGATCCTGTTATATTAATCGTCAGATAATCACAGGTAATCAATCCTCCGGAACCTGCATCAGCAATTGGTAAAACTATATCCTGATACACAGGAACGTCTTCAACTGTGCTACAACCATTGATTAGATTTGTTAATTCAAGTGAATAAAGCCCTGGGCTACTAACCTCAGGATTAACAATATCTGTTGCTGAAATAATTATTCCATTTAGCGTATTCCAGTTATAACTCACAGAAGTATTTACATTGGACTGAACACCTATGGATGTAGTCAGCACTCCACATGTAAGTGTATCTGATTGTAAAGCTGCTACTATTGGTGCTACAGTATCTCTTGCAATTGCTACATTATCTGTGCTTGTACATCCATTGATTGTATTCGTTACCGTTAGTTCATAAACTCCATCCGAATCTACGGTGGGTGTTAAAGCGTTGGGATTTTGTATTGGATAGCCATCAACACTGATCCAGTTATACGCAAAGTTAGCTCCAGTACTTGATCCAAGCCCATTTAAGTTTAGAGCTGCTGAATAACAATCTAGAGTATCTGTAATGCCGGCCTCAACGTCCGG
>JAQXAY010000170.1 GCA_029252685.1 Saprospiraceae bacterium
TTTAATGGACTCTAAAAAGTGGTCCCACATGGGCTCGAACCATGGACCCCCTGATTATGAGTCAGGTGCTCTAACCAACTGAGCTATAGGACCCGCTTGATGCAAATATGAATGAATAATTCTATATTCGCAAACAAAAGCTCGGCAAAAATAAAGGAATTAAAGTGTTTTCCAAAAATCGGATTTACTTTTTTAAAAAAAATATCGAGCCAACCAATTGAACAAAATATAAGTCATTTTTATTGGGTTAATTATATAACCATTTTAAATTGTTCATTCGTTATATTTGTTATTCGTTAACCCATTTAATTTTTCAAAAAGAAGTCTAAATCATGAGAGTTCTCCTTTTTATCATTCTAAGTCTTGGCCTGATGGCCTGTTCCGAAAACAATAGCCAAGGAGCTAATAATGCGCCATCTTCATCATCAGGAACATCAGAGTCAGCAAGACCATCGGGACCTGTAATTGAATCTGGTGACACCAATGGCCCTATGAAAATAGATATTACTGTTACCGGCAAAATAGGAGGATCTGCCTATTTAATTGGAATGTATACTGATCAGAATTATCGTGTTGATTCTACAGGCGTTAGCCAATCTGGAACTTTTACATTTGAAAGTGAAGAAGGAATACCACCAGGTCTATATTTTGTAATCTTCCCAGACAATAGAAACTTCCAATTGTTGATTGATAAAGACCAGCAATTTTCTGTTAGAACACAAGATAATAACCTTGGAGCTGTTCAGGTGGAGGGATGCTTAGAATCAGAACTTTTCTACCAGGTAAAAACACTTGAAGCTCCATTGAACAATGCCCTTGCAGCAGTAGACAACCAATTAAGAGGATTAAAACCAGGAGACAACGGCTATGACAATTACAAAAGTCAAAAAGATCGTCTGATCAAAGAGAAGGCTGATAAATTAAATGAGATCTATAGTAAGTATCCAAATAATCTATTCACCAAATTCAAGAACGGTGGCAAGAATCCAACTGTAGATTATACCTATGATGAATCAGGGGAGATTGATATGATCCAATACCTGTGGGAGTTCAGAAATGCCTACTGGGACGATATTGATTTCAATGATGCACGCTTACTAAGAACACCAGTTATACAAAACAAGCTGAAGCAATACATAGACAAGTACACGATCCAACATCCAGATTCATTGAAGATTTCAATAGATTTCCTAATGAACAATGTTGCAAACTCTCCAGAGTTTTATAAATACTTCGCAAATTGGATCGCCCTAAATTTCGAGCCTTCAGAAACGAAGTTGATGGACTCGCAAGCAATCTATGTGCATATGGTAAAAAACTACTTCACAACAGATAAGGCCGTTTGGTCTTCTCCAGCTGAATTACAAGGACTCAATCAACGTGCTACAGAAATGGAACTTAGTCTTGTAGGACTCAAGGCCCCTGATGTAGTTTCAACAAATCCAAAAGGACAGCAAAAGTCTATCTATGAAATGAAGCAAGACTATATAGTTGTTTATATGTATAATCCAGATTGTGAGCACTGCCAGGAAGAAACACCAAAACTTAAGGCATTCTACGACAGCTGGAAAAGAAATGGACTTGGAGTTTTTGCTATCGCCATTGATACAGATGATACAAAATGGAATGATTACATCAACAAAGTAGGAATTCAAGAATGGGTAAACGTACATGACCCTACCAACAAGTCTATTTACGGAAAGTATTTCGTAGATGTAACACCAGAACTATACCTACTAAATCCAGATCGTAAGATTATTGGAAAAAACCTTAAAACACATCAGGTCATTGAGATGATCGAAAAAGATAAAAACCAGAGATAATGACAATCAATTCAATAAAAACAAGCCTTACGCTTATCTTTCTAGGTTTTGCGATCTGCGCTCAAGCGCAGCTCCAATTTGGATTTAGAGCAGGGCTGAATTCATCTACTATTAGCAGCGAGTCTGAACTAGATCCTGTACTAGGTACTGAACTGGAAACATTTTCCACCTCCAATGGCTTCCATCTAGGAATGGCCTTCGGTTATGAACTAAATGATTTCGTAGGATTCCGAGGTGAATTTCTCTATAATCAAAAAGGATATGCTTACTTATTCGAAGGACCTGCATACCAGTACTTCACTTCTAATAGTGGAAACAAGATTCTGACTACTGGTACCAAAAGAATGGCTGTAAGGAATTCGAATGCCTATATTGATATTCCAGTTTCCTTTTATGTACGTCCGATCAAAAAGCTTGAATTCTCCTTTGGAGCAGGAATAGGCTTTTTAGTCTCCTCTTTAGGAAATGGAGCGCTTGAATATAATGATATTGCCGGAAACATCGCTAACCAAAGCTGGGACCTAAACTACAACTATTCCCGAGATGAAGCGGGAGAGATTGTAGCCCTGCAAGAAGGAACGATAAACATCAACGGACAATTCGTCAACCAAAATGCCGCTACTGGCGCATACTACGATTATGACGAATTGGACGGCAAGTTTTTCAACGCTGTAAATATTAACCTTCACGGTTCAGTTTGTTTCTTCCTGAATAGTTCTGTCTTTCTCTCTGCTCGTTATTTCTACGGATTGAGCGATATCACAAATGACTTCTATTCGGTTAAAAAATCAGTGCTGGACAGTGATTCTAATCCAATCCCAAACCCACAGGATAACCGATCCTTATCCACACAGTTTTCACTTGGATTTTATTTCTAAAAAAAGGAGCTCAATGAGCTCCTTTTTTT
>JAQXAY010000183.1 GCA_029252685.1 Saprospiraceae bacterium
TGAGGGGGATTACTTGGATTATTCGGGTTTGTAGAGGTGTTATCATAACTGGCAACTGCATGAATAACTGTTCCGGCAGGAGCGATCATGTATCTGTCAAAATAATAAGATCCTTGCCAATTAAAGTCCCATTCTGGAATATTAATTAGGTTGACAATTTCACCTCCAGGCTTTTCCATCCAAATCTCCCAATGTTTGCCCAACAGATGCATATGAGGTGCTATATTCACCAAGCTTACATCAATTGGAACTGTGTATGTACCATGAAATTCTTTCACTGTATTAGCAGGGATCACAAATGGTTGACTTACATATGGCTCTACAGGAACCATAATCTCACTGTATAACTCACGCTCTAGGGACTCTTCATCCTCGTCCATGAAAAAGATATTGATTTTCGACTTGTCCGATTCGTTCACAGGCCAGGGTGCATAGTGTAATTGTAAAACAATATCAGCCCCTGCATGTAAAGTCTGTCCAACGCCATCCGGAAAACGAATTGGTTTTTGCCCTGGTACATAACTTGGGAATTGCTTCTGATCCAGAATGCTGGCTGGTCCACCATTTGAAAAACTACCAAAGCCATCAAAACCATATTCAGGCGTTGCTGCATCATTGGCTGCTGCATCGCCACTTAGATCTTCAAATACAAGAGCATGATGGACAATTTTTGGATTACCCGGCCTGAACTCAACCGCTTTGATAACCTTGTCTTCAGTTAAGCTTGTTGGCAATACGAAATATCTATAATCATCTTCATAATTCCCTTCGTGCATCCACTCTTCAGCCATTTCTAATACTAAATCCGGTTCTCCCAAAACGGAACCTGTAGGAAAATCAGGAAACTCAGGTTCATCAGCAGGATTACCCTGAGGCATACCACTTGCTACCCAATCTGATATTTTTTGAATTTCTTCAGAAGTCAAATAATTTTCTCCTAATAAACTTGAATAATTAGGATCTGGCTGCCAAGGAGGCATGATTCGATTTTCTGTCACATACTCTATCATCGTACCCCAAGACTTAACCTCATCATAATTGGTCAAAGCCATTGGTCCAATCTCTCCAGCTCGGTGACAAGCAGCACATTTGGTATAAATGATCTCTGCAATATCTGCTGAATAGTTTATCTGTGCAGAACCCGAAAAGCCTAAAAACAACATGCCGAGTGTAAAAAAATAAGATTTCATCTTTTCTCTTTTTTAATGATTCAAGTAACAACCAATTGCTTTAGTCTGGGAGTCGTTTATCACTTTTCCCTCTAAAATCAGCTGTAAAACGTTTCGGAGATCCCTAGATGTAGTCACTCTTCTTCTCACACCAACATCAGCATAAGAATTATCGATCCTACCTTTGTATAATATCTTTTTATTACGTTCATCGTAAACAACAACCTCAGGAGCTACCGAAGCACCATAAAAGTTTGTAGCTAATCGATCGTAATCTGCAGAATAATCAATATCGAGTTTATACGCCTTTATGAACTTATCAATCTGTTCATCTCTGCGCAGTTCACTGGGAAAATAAGCCTTAAAATAAAATGGAACAGTATTATAAACAGAATCTACATAGTTGATTTCCCCAGAAACACTTTGGCTAATCCTGCACTCATCGAGCAGAAAAAAATTAACTGAGATACTATCGGAGTAATCTTGAGCACTCAGTGCATTTTGTGCGAAAAAAAGCACTATTAGAGTTGATGATAATTTCATTAAAAGATTCTGCTTAATATAAAAAACATACAATAAATACATAATTGTAATCTTAAGATAAGAATTCCTGCATAAAACAATAGACGCAAAATCTTTTTGTAGGTTTAATCAGGATAAACAAAATTCAACTCAGTCTATCTATTTCAAAACATTGAACTCTATTTTTTTAATCCGCACTCAATGATTAAAATGATAATGCAAAAACAATAAGTCTTATTTAATGCAGCCATTCTTCCTTGATTTTACCAAAAAGACCTAACTTAACAAGTAAGCCCTTCAATCTAATTAAACCATCTACCCTTTTTGAAGTCTATACAGAATCGCTTAATTCAATCTAACTCAAATGTTAAGAAAAATCACTTTATTACTGCTGACTAGCTGCTGGTGTGCAGGTATTTTTGCTCAGCAATTACCAGAGGAGATGAACATATCCCCAGATGGAAGAATGCTCACGCTTGGAGGCAACCAGACCACTGGATTTTATGATGATACACAGGTTAAAGTTATAGAATTAGAATTTGATCAATCCAATTTTTGGAACCTACTTGATGAAGACACACCTGCCAAACTTACCTATGAAGGTGTGGAATACGAGGGTGTTGGTGTTCGATTCAAAGGAGCAACTTCGGACTTCATGAATTTTTCCCAAAAGAAATCCTTTAACATCTCCATAGACTATTCTGATGAAGATTTAGATATCGAAGGCTATCAGACTACAAATCTTAATTGTGGCTTTCAAGACCCCTCAAATCTAAGAGAAGTACTCTTTAACTGGATAGGTAGGCATTACAACCCAAGTCTAAAAAGTAATTTTGTCCATTTAAAGATTAATGGACAAAATTGGGGATCATATACCAATGTCCAACAACTCAATAATGATTATGTCAGAGAGTGGTTTTTGAATGATAACGGGAGTCGCTTCCGTTGTACAGATCCAAACTGGCAACCAGGTGGTGGTGGCGGTCCTCCCCCTCCCCCTCCAAGCGGTCCCTGTAGTGGTGGCATGGGCGGACCAGGCAACGGTGGCAATGGTTGGGGCGGTGGTCCTTCTTCGCTCAACTGGCTTGGTACCGATAGTACCGAATACCAAAAGTATTATGACTTAAAAGGAAGTGACCGATTAGATCCTTGGGGTGACCTTATCACTTCAATAGACAAATTGAACAACCTTCCTGTTGACCAACTTGCTGATTCTCTTGGTCAATACTTCGATATCGATAAAACACTTTGGTTTCTTGCACATGAGCTCATGCTAACCGATGAGGATGGCTATATTTACAAAGGCAGAATGGACTATTATGTGTACTTCGATGATGCCACAGAAGTTCTTATTCCACTAGAGTACGATGGGAATAGCACCATGGAATCAAACCTAATCGGATGGTCTCCATTTAAAAGAGAAAATGACGAGTGCTTCCCACTCATGCACAAGCTAATGCAGGTACCTGAATTCCGTCAAAGATACCTAGCACATTGTCGCACAATTGTGAACGACTATATGGATTTAAATATGATTCACGATAAAATCGATTTCTACGCAGATCTTATCAATGACCTTGAGGCAGACGATCCAATTGGTGACGCTCTATTCAGCTACCAAGAGTTTCTTCAAGATGTTGAAGAATTAAAAAACTTTTTCGTTCAACGTCGAAATGTACTCCTAGGCAATAATGCAATCAGTAGAACACCACTCAATATCTCAGAAGTTAGTTACGCAGTTGAGGGCATTGACTTCCAGCAACCTTCTCCAGATCAGACTGTTGATGTAACTGCTAAGATTGACGGCGGATCAGTGGATCAAATCCTTCTATACTATGGCGAAGGTTTGATGGGTGCATTCGATCATACAGAGATGTTTGATGATGGTCAACACAATGATGGAGCAGCAAATGACGGTGTTTTTGGTGCTAATATCCCCGAATTCTCTGGAGGATCATATGTTCGATATTATGTAGAAGCTATAAAGGGAGACAACCCCGGTACTCGCTCTTATGAACCAGTGGGGGCTGAGCACGATGTATTCATATACCGCGTAGCACTAACAGGCTTAGTTTTGGATGATGTTGTAATCAATGAATTGATGGCATCTAATGATAGTATAGCAGCAGATCAGGATGAAGAATATGATGATTGGATCGAACTACATAATCGCACTGATCAATCTGTAGATTTATCTGGATACTTCTTATCTGATAATTTCACAAACCTTATAAAATGGGAAATCCCCCAAGGAACTTCCATTGGTGCAAATGATTATCTTATAATTTGGGCAGATGAAGATGGATCACAGGAAGGCCTGCATGCCAATTTTAAACTCGCTAAAGACGGTGAAGAATTATTCTTATCTAACCCTAGTGAAGAGCTAATCGATCAAGTAGTGTTTGGAGCGCAACAAACAGATCAAGGCTATGCACGTTCACCAAATGGAACGGGTGACTTTGTGATCAAGGACCCTACCTTCAATGAAAACAATGACAATGCAGTTGGGGTAGAAAAGATCCAAATGGAGGTATCAGAATTAGTACTTTATCCTAACCCAGCAAAGCATAGCATCCAAATAGAATTTAAGTCTGTAGACAATAAGCCTAAGCTTGTAAAGATCTATAATTCTTTAGGTGTATGCATTTCAGAAAAATCAATTAATCAAAACGGAAGTATAGACTGTTCGGATTGGGCAAGAGGTATGTATCACGTAAAAGTTGGAAATATCGTTCGACCTTTGATTCTTTTATAAAAAAAATGCGATCTAAACGGTTTGTTGTTTAGATCGCATTTCTTTTTGATCAGGCTTAATTATTCGACCTTTGAAAGGATAATCTTTTCTGCTTCCACTTCAACAATTCTAAGAAAAAGCTCTCTCAATCCAGCAGCTTCTGCTGCACTATATATTGGCCTATTCAAGCTCAATTTCCGAATCGCATTTATACTAGTATCTCCTTCCGAAACAGCAAAATAATAACTACCTAAGTTATCTGGCAATTCAAGCTTTATAGCCTGAGGAAGATATTCTACTGTGTAACCCTCCGGCAATTCTAAACTAACATTGTAATTCTCTTGAATACTACTCCCTATCTCAACTGGAAACTTTCGTCCCTCTTTTTTGAAGGGATTCTCATCCTGTCCAATGTATAATAATGGATTAATAAACAGTCGATCGCCTATCTTTTGAATATTAGTCTCATCTTCAAAAAGATAGTTGGTCAAAAGAGGTTGCTTAACATTCGTCTTATTTACAAACTCAAAGCTATCTTTTACGATACCTTCATGCATCTCTTTGATCACCTCAACTAATTCATCTTCATCCGACTCCAACTGAGAACGATCCTCGATTGTAGCGTGTCCAAATTCCATTTTTTGAAAAGACCCCGATAGAAGTCCGTCTGCATCTACTTTTGAGATAATCTTTATGCGTTCCACACTTTTGCTTGATAGATCAACCTCTTTAAAGCCTTTTTCATAAAGCACGAATCCTGTGTAATTCAAACAATAGAATGGCAAGGCATTGATATTTGAATACTTATGCGCTGCATCCATTAGATAGGTCTTCCCGTCGATTTCTACAGCTGTAATTAAATAGTTAAGTTGAAGTATTGAGGGACATTCATTGATAATAGCCCCATTATCCGTTGTACTCAAAACTAGTGGATTTGCCTCTAAGCCTGCCTTACGTAGCATATTGATCAATAAAAGATTGATCTCAGCGGAATTGCCGATGCGGTCCTCAAAGGCCTTCTTTATTCCCTCATCAACATATTTACTGCGATTATTATTCCATTTCATATTTGTCCGAACATAATCAAAAAGGATTCGCATTTTATCTTTATCGCTTTTCCCTTTTAGCTCAGGATTCATCTCTAAAAAGAAATCTTTTAGAAAAGCTTTTCTTCTTAACTGTAATCCAAGTTCTTTGTCCTTCATCAATATCACAGCAATCGAGGCCCAGGTGCTTGTAAAATCTTGTTGATCTTTATTTGGCTCTTTGTAGGATTCTAACTCAAAACGAATAGAGTTTCTATAATTATTGATATTGAAAACAAATTGTTCGCGTTTTAATGCCTCTACATCTTTGTAGATTATCTTTATCGTCTTCGTATCAATAGAAGATCTTGTTGAACCATCTTTAGGTTTCTTTATCGTCCTCGTATTATTAGAAGATCCTGTCGTTCCAAAGTAAATGACATCGCTCCCATAATCCACAATCTTGTCCGAAGGCTTGTCAAAGCCAATAAGACGAGATTGATAATTGAAATATGAGGGAATCGATACTTTGTAGGAAGAATGAACCACAGGAATACTATACTGAAAATACCAAGTGCCCAATGAGAATATATTCTCAGACATAAGCTCATATTTCCACTCAATGACTGATCCATCTTTTACATTTGGAAAGGTAAATCGAACATTTTCTTTTTCCTCAGTAACTTTTTCCCGGAAGATATCTTTCTTAGATATTTGCTCTGACACAGACTTTCCATCAACCAAATTATGCGTGACTACCTTCAAGCTGGAATAAGTATCCTTTCCATAAAGGCTAAATATCACATTTGCCCAAGCCGAGGCATCTTCCTTACTGTAGATTTTGATCTTTTTATGTATAATCATCCTCCGCCTCCAGCCCAAGCCGGGTTCATATGACAATTTAGTCCAGCAATTATTTAAGAGGTATTCTGCATCAGCTTCAGGTCCAATGCTGCTGTTTTTCTTTTTTAATTCATCAAGTACTGCCTCACCAAATTTACTATTTGATTTCTGTGCATTACCTACAGAAGTAAAACAAAAAAACAATAGAATAAGAGGGGCATAAAATTTAATTCTTTTTAAATAGGAGGTACTGCTCGTCATTTTTGTTTATTGATTTTATGAAGTCTGCATAGGTGTAATAATCCGCTTTGTCATATCGTCCTTTTTTGAGAAATAAGGTACGTCTGAATTGTAATCTATTTCCTTCTAATGGGCTACAACTATATGTATATTTTCCAAAATTATGTTCTAATTCTAAAGCTTTAGGTAGGTCTTCTAGTTCAAAGCCCTCAGGAATCTCTATAATAAATTCATCCATGGTATTTCTTCCTTCTTCCAAGAAAAAGTCGTATTTCTTTTCCAAAGAAGTGGTTGTATTAAAGTCTTCGTCTAAACGCAAAACATAGGGTCTAAACATAACCAAGTTGCCCATTTTCTGAACATAAGCGCGGACCTTCATTTTGAGTTTTTCTGTAAAAAGCTCATCAGTCCTATTATCCGAAAAATTAACTGAACCAATCTCCACACCAGGCAGATTCCATAAATTTTTATAGTACTTATCTATTTCATCCTCCTTAAGGCTATTTAGCCATTTAACCGCTCCATATTGAGCCCCTTTACTTTCTATAATAGCATCGATCGCCAATGAACCATCTTCTGAAATCTGCATGGTTCCATCTACCCGCTTTCTATTATCTACTTCTGTATACTTTTTAGTATGTATGATAGTACCACCCTCTGGATATACAACTAATACATCGCGGTCATCCGTAAATCCTGAAATATATCCCGGTGCTGCTTTATCATTTGTACACTCAAGCCACATAGTATCCTTCTCAAAAGGAACTTGAAGTATTGCATGATTTCCTTGCAATGAAGTAAAGGATGAATCGATGTCTACTGGAACAGAGCCTGCGTAAACAATGGTATAATAAGACGGAACATCAGCTACATTTAATAAGGCCTTGGTATAGTTTACGAGTGCTTTACAATCCCCGTAACTCAAGCGATGTACATCCGCAGCATGCATAGGCTTCCAGCCACCTATACCAATTTGAACACTTATGTATCTGCATTTTTTCTGCATATACTCATATACCAAGCGAACCTTTTCACGATCATCTGTAACACCTTTAGTAAGTAATTTGATATCACTTATAGCATCTGCCGGTAGCTGATCTTGGCCAATCAATAGTTCTTCTTCAATCCATTCACCAACATCCTTCCAAGATTTGAACTCACCATTAATACCCTCGTGAGAAAAGTTAGTTGGTGATAATTTTACTCTAGGTCCAAAAGATGATAAAGGCATACTATACCGCTCTTCTTTGATTGGCATCGCCGCAGTAAGAGAATAGCTAAGTTGATCTATAGTTTCTGAGATAGAAACCTCAAAATCTTCCAAATTGGACTCCGATTTATTGAAAGTCATATCGGCCGGAAAATTTATAATCAAATTGCTTTCAAGCACAGATAAATTATAACTACTAATTGGGTTCCAAGTTGGCAGATACAATGTATTTGAAGTCTCATAAGAATATTCATATTCAACTATATATGGATAATCGGCAGGTCCGCCATCATAATAAAGCACTCTGCTATCTTCGTATAAAGAGAAATCATTTATAGCACTCTGATCTTTAAAATCCTTCTTGGTTATTTTTTTAGTTTCTTTACCAAACTTGTTATAAAATCTAGCGCTAGCTTTTTTTATTTTTTTATTTTTATCATAAAAAACAACAGTATGACCATGCCTTCTACCTGCATCGTTTAAAATGATGACAGACTTACGCTTAGTAATAACAACATTATTTCTATTGGAAAATTGAAGTTCAGTAGTTTCACTACAAACAATAGCATCTGCATGCACTGAATAATCAGAGACTAACAACTCAATTACATTGCAGCTTTGTGCAAGATTCTTATTTACAAACGAAATAAAAATGAGGGGGTATAGAATGGTTTTCATTTGATTAAATCGATAAAGAGAATTAAGGGAATATACTCCTTGATCGCAAATATAATTTAAATTATTTATTCAAATAATTTATTGGAAAATTTAACCTCATAGTAAGCATCAGTTATGCCTTAATACTTTCCACTGCCGCCTTCATATCAAGCACAGGAAGCATATCGTAGTCATTCAGGGGTAAAATGGGACCCATCCAAGCAGTTACATCTGCTAGAGAATCGGATTCAATCAACATAAATATCTTGTGTGCGCCAGCATTTACATGGCATGAAAGAACATTCACCCCCTTCTCTTCTGCATCCAAGATTGTCTTTACAAAAACATCTCTTTTTTCTTCGCTATGTGCATAGCAGGTAGCGTGGGTATGCGTTGCTGTAATCTGGAAAATCATAATATTATATTTAATTAAACAAACATGTTAAAGTCAATAAATAAAGCAATTATTTAATTTCGAAAAACGCCCTTCAAAAAATCAAATCCTAGATAGTTCATTAAAAAAAAATTATAAATATTGCTTATTCAACAAGGAGCTCATTAAAGAATTAAAAAGTGATGTTTTTCTATAAAGTGTACGGTTTGAAAGTTTAACGGTAAGAATTTAACGTTGGCAAAACAATCACTTGCATTTAACAATTAATTGACAAAACACTGACAGTCAACTAATTGATTTATAAGTGTTTATGATTAATTTTTACAAACTTTTACTAATTAATCACAAATCAATTTTATGTTTACTAAGAGATTATTACTAGCTACATGCACGATTTTTCTAAGCTTTGGATTAAGCGCTCAAACTTGGATCAATTGGGATTTTACAGTCCCAGCAGGCAAAGACATGGCTGTGATGCAAGGCTTTGATAAATTTATGAAATCGGAGACTGGAAAGAGCCTTGGAATGGCTGCTTTGACATCAAACATGCTAGGACCTGGAGATTGGACACATTCATTTACTGTTTGGCACGAAGATATTGACAAAATAGCGCCCTTTATGGATATGAATATGGTCATGACAAACAAGGACTTCCAAGAAGTATTTATGATGTTCAATGAATTGGGAATACAGCCTGCAAATTCAGCAACTGGATCTCATATGGTGAGTACAACTCCCAAAGGAGGTAATGCATTTCAAAGTATCTGGTTCATGAAAGTTAAAGATCCTATGGCATCAGCAACAGCTTTCGGAAAAATGTCAGGAGCTATGCAGGGCTTTTTTGATAAGCACAATGTCCAAGTATCTCTAGGACAAATGTCATCCGGAAATAACAATTCTGAAACACACTATGTTCTTGCATCCTTTAAAGACTACAAAACCTTTATGCAAGTATCCGCAGAGGCATCACAATCTGAAGCTTTCCAAACTTGGTTCATGGAAACTGCTCAAGATGAAAATACAAGAACACTTAGTCGTCAAGCACTATCTATGTGGAATATTCCACAAGGATAATACTAAGCCCAAAAAACAACAAGGAAACCCAGATTTTATGTCTGGGTTTTTTTTATAAATGCCTAATTGAAAAAAATCAGATCAACCCTTTTCCAATACCTTGTATATCAAACATTCTGGCACATGCGCACCTTCTAGATATCCAGTGCTCATCAAAAACTCATTGGTAATCTCTCCTCCGGTAAACTTAAACGTTTTCTTAAACAACTTTACCCACT
This sequence comes from Saprospiraceae bacterium, assembly GCA_029252685.1. Classification (GTDB taxonomy): domain Bacteria; phylum Bacteroidota; class Bacteroidia; order Chitinophagales; family Saprospiraceae; genus AM-2324. Next base: position 10,087 of record JAQXAY010000183.1, read on the forward strand.
GCTCTAAATTCATAGGATGATGCGTATCCAACCAATTCTTAAAAGACCCAAATTGCCCTTGAAGTTCTAGAATTTGCTTTGCGTTATAGATTGCAGCTTTGATTTTTAGTCTATTCCGGATAATACCAGCATCTGCAAGTAAACGCTTCTCGTCAGCCTCCCCATAAGCAGCTACAAGACTGATTTTAAAGTCCGAATATGCCTTTCTAAAGTTATCTTGTTTATTGAGAATAGTTGTCCATGACAAGCCTGCCTGATTGATCTCTAAAATGAGTCTACAGAATAATTCATCGTCTGATTCAATCGGGAAACCATATTGTGTATCGTGATAAATCCGATTTACATTATCTGCCTCTAAGCTTGCTACATAAGCACAGTATGATCTCGGTTTTTCCATAATAACAGTCCCCTTTTGCTAAAAAGTTATTTACTTAATGTTTTCTTGAATCAAATTATAATTCATCAAATCCACTGCGCTTAGGCCGATTAGGAACAGAATCCTTAAGTATTTCGTCTGCTTTTCTTTGTTCATCAAGCCTATCCTGAAAATCTTGTTTTGAGATATAATCTAGGCTAACTGTTAGCTCAAAATGATCTTTTATATGCACAAGCTTAGAGTTAGCGACAAAGGTATTTATATATTTAAACTTGATGTTATTTTTTAAATTAGCATAAGCATCTGTCTCCCATAGAGAATAACTTGTTGTAGAATCAAACCTTCTATTGAATGAAATAATAAGAACTCGATTACCGTCTTCAATTATAATTGGCTCTATGGCATCTGGTATATCATCAAGCTTTTCAAAAATTATATTTGTTTCTCCAGGAAGTAAAAATTTTGATTTATCCTTCAGGTAGTTTGGTAGGTCAATATACTTCGGAGTTGCATAAGGATCCTCGCTTTCCGGATTAAGGCGAATTCGATCTACTGGATCAAATTGTTTATTATTCATGGTATATTCCCTGAATTGAATATGGTTAGATCCTTCATAAATATAATCTACCTGGTATTTGTCCATGATTGTTTTATAAAGGCAACTAACTCGATTAGCAATGATCTCCTTGAAGGATGCAGCGCCAATGCGTTCTAATCGCAAGGAGCGCAATAGGCCATCCTCGAAATCAGGTACAAACTTATAGGCTGTATAATCATCCAATTGCTGCTCATTGGCAGGAATCAAACAGGAAGGAAAAAGGTAATGCAACTCGTATTCTGAACCATTTTTTCGTTTACGCAGCTTTTGCTCTTTAATTAGCTTTGCTGTAATGGAATCAAACTCAGCTTGGTCAATATTGGAAAAATAATCTAAAAACAAGTACTCTTTCGGACCTATAATCTTTTCCACCTTGGGTTCAACAACTGCAATAGAATCAACTATAGACACATCCATTTTAACGGTGTTTTCTACCTCAGATTCCCTACATGAAAAGAAAAACAAACTCAGAAATATGCAAATAATGATTCTCATCTTCATTCGTTAATTTAAACAATAAAAGGTCGAGAATGTAGGGTACAATTAGCTATACAGTAGATTTTTGAACAATCGTGAGGATTTTTTCAAATAATTCTAACTGATTAAAGGGTTTTGAAATATAATCATTCATACCAATAGAAATACACTTTGCACTCTCACCGCTCAACGCATGAGCAGTAATAGCAATTATAGGAATTTCTGACTTTGGCTGTCTCATTTCGTTACGAATATATTTTGTTGTCTGATAACCATCTAGCTCTGGCATCTGAAGATCCATTAAAACCAAGTCATAGTCATTCACATTGAGTTTATCAATTGCTATTTGTCCATTATCCGCAAAATCGATTTTACAATTCCATTTTGCAAAAACTTTCTTGGCAAGAAGCTGATTCATAAGATTATCCTCAGCCATTAGGAATTTGTACCCAGTCAATTCGTCAAGGGTGAAATTCCGCTCCTGTAATTTTGCTTGTGGTTCTAATCCAGTTCCAAATTCAAATTTAAGTGTAAAAACAAAGGTAGATCCATGCCCCGGAATACTCTGAACATCAATCGTCCCAGATTGTAACTCAATAAGTTCTTTAGCAATGGTAAGTCCCAAGCCTGTACCACCGTATTTTCTTGATGTATCATCAGAGGCCTGCGTGAAACTTCTAAATATGGTTTCAAGTTTACTTTCTGGAATACCAATACCGGTGTCT
>JAQXAY010000296.1 GCA_029252685.1 Saprospiraceae bacterium
CTTCCCGAATGGAAGAAGAAGTAAGATTAGATTGCATGATAACCTTCAACTTTAGCAAGAGATCTTTATTTCGATTGAGTTGGCCAAATAATTTGTCCTCTTCAGCCTGAAGCATTGCTCTACCTGTTTCAAATTTATCTCCTGCACTACTTTTAGTTTCTTGCGCCTTTGACTGCTCAATGTTCAGCAGATTTTGTTCTATATCTGAAATACGCTTGGAAAGTTGGGTAAGGAACGCATCCAAAACCTCTTTTTTTTGCAACTTTGACATCTTATTCCATCGAACTTAACAACAAGAGCAAAGGAAATACAATGCCCATAATAAAGACAGCTACAAAGACTATTAGAATCACTAGCCTAAAGCTTAAATCTGTATCTTTCAACAAGCCTATACGTTGGCTAAAATCATCATACCAATTTAAAAATGTATTAAAGTTCTCTTCTTCGCTCAAGCGGACAAGATCTAGATCCAATAAGATTGCTTCTGCCACTTCAAGATCTTTCTCTGAGACTTCCAATATTACGCCTCTAGCCCCTAATCCATAGGCATCTGCAACATTCAAGGTATTTTCGAAAAGTACTCTGTAATCAAGATCAACCTGATTGAACCTTAATTTCAACTGAATTAATTCAGACCTATTTTGAGTTTCAAATAACCTTATATATTTCATACAGACTTGCTTTACAGAATTTCTCAAAAATATAAAAAAATTAACAATACGTATAATTGACTCTATGTCAAAAACTACCTTCTAAACATATGGGAACAAAATCTGTTTATGTTATTATACCGATTGTATAACTTAAGATACTGACTATATGAAGATTGGAGTCATAAAAGAGGCGGAGGATAACAGAGTTGCCATTATTCCTTCCTCTGTAAAAAAGTTAAAATCCCTGGGTTTTGAATGCATTGTTGAACAAGGAGCGGGTTCTAATGCCTTTTTCCCAGACCTAGCCTTCAAAGAGGAGGGCGCAAGCATTTCTGATCGTACAGCCGTCATCAAACATTCTGACATCCTTGTAAGTATTCATCCGCTGGACCTAGCAAGCTACAAATTATGCAAAAAAGATGTCCTACTAGTCTCCATGTTTGCACCTTTCAACGATAAAGACATTGAAAAAGAGCTCTCAGAATTAGGTCTGAAAGCACTTAGTTTGGATATGATTCCCAGATCCACCTTAGCTCAAAGCATGGATGTTTTATCTTCTATGGCTTCTGTAGCGGGGTATAAATCAATACTCGAAGCATCTAATATACTCCCAAGATATATCCCAATGATGATCACAGCAGCAGGAAGCATAAAACCTGCCCGCATACTTATATTAGGTGCTGGTGTTGCAGGGCTTCAGGCCATTGCAACTGCAAAAAGACTTGGTGCAATAGTTGAGGCCTTTGACACCCGATCTGCAGCAAAAGAAGAAGTAGAGAGTTTGGGTGCTAAATTCATTGAAGTAGAAGGTGCTGTTGAAGATAAAGGAGCAGGAGGATATGGCGTGGAGCAGTCAGAAGATTTTATCAAAAGACAAAGAGCTGAAGTCCAAAATAGAGCCATGAATGCTGACATAATCGTTACCACTGCTCAAGTCAGAGGTCGGAAAGCACCTATACTAGTCCCTAAAGAAACTGTGGCAAAAATGAAACAGGGTTCTGTAATTGTGGACCTTGCCTCTTCTACTGGTGGCAATTGCGAGCTTTCAAAAGACAAAGAACTGATCAATCACAATGGAGTCTGGATTCTAGGCAATTCAAATTTGGCAGGAAAGTTGCCGCAAGATTCGAGTACACTTTTTAGCAACAACATATTCAACCTGCTCAAACATATCTATGCCGCAGAGGACAAAAAGTTAAATCCTGAAGATCCAATTGTACAGGGTGCACTGATAACAATGAAAAACGATTAGTTATGGAACAATTTATAGCTGTATTCAACGAAAATTTATTTTTCATCTACCTCTTGATATTCACCATAATCTTGGGATTCGAAGTCATTTCAAAGGTACCCACCATATTGCATACACCACTAATGTCTGGTGCTAATGCCATAAGTGGAGTAGTGCTAATTGGAGCCATATTGCTCATCAGAACTGCTGGTTCCGATGAATACCTCAGACTAATCTTGGGCCTACTCGGCATCATATTGGGTACTATAAATATTGTGGGTGGATTTAAAGTTACAGACCGCATGCTTGATATGTTTAAAAAGAAGGCTAAATAAATATTAATCATGGAAACAACATTCATATTAAATCTAAGTTATTTGATTGGCGTACTGACCTTTGTATTTGGCCTTAGACTGTTAGGTTCTCCAGATACAGCGAGAAAGGGTAATATGCTCGCAGCATTTGGAATGACCTTCTCTGTCCTAGTTACTCTCTTTATTCCGATGGATGATGCACCCAACAATTACTTATGGATATTTACCGGACTGATGATTGGTGGATTGATCGGGTGGAGAACAGCAATTAAGGTCAAAATGACAGACATGCCACAACTCGTTTCCATTCTTAATGGACTTGGAGGAGCTTGTGCAGCATTATTAGCCACAACTGAGCTTCTACCCTATTTCCAAGGGACCCTTGAAATGAGTAATGTCCAATTAGCCATAGGTATATTTGCACTGTTGATCGGACTTGTTTCTTTCTCTGGAAGTTTACTAGCCTACGGAAAACTGCAAGGACTCATAAAAGACAGTCAAGTAAAGCTGCCCAAACACGGTATAATAAACCTAGTTATGCTGTTTACTGTGCTAGGTCTCGGCATTGTTTTGTCCTTCTTTAGCGGTCCATCTACAATGTTTTTCATTTTCATTGGAATAACCCTTATCTACGGATTTTCGTTTGTAGCTCCCATCGGCGGAGCGGACATGCCTGTTGTAATTTCTCTACTAAATTCAATGACAGGTCTCTCCGCAGCGGCAGCAGGCTTCATCTACCAAAGCCAACTGATGATAGTAGGCGGTATACTTGTTGGAGCAGCAGGAACAATATTAACGATACTCATGTGCCAAGCGATGAACCGCTCTTTACTCAACGTAATAATAGGTGGTTTTGGCAGTGCAGGAGGAGCAGCTATAGGTTCTGATTCCGATGGGAAAACAGCAAAGACAATTTCAGTTACTGACATGGCTATTCAATTATTCTATTCACAGTCTGTAGTTTTTGTTCCGGGCTATGGCCTTGCCGTTGCTCAAGCACAAAAGACCGTTAAAGAATTAGAAGACCTTTTAGACAAAAACGGAGTTGATGTAAAATATGCCATCCACCCTGTCGCAGGTAGAATGCCTGGCCATATGAATGTTTTGTTAGCAGAAGCGAATGTTCCCTATCCCAAATTATTGGATATGGATGAAGCCAATGATATCCTACCAAACACAGATGTAGTCGTAGTAGTTGGAGCAAATGATGTGGTAAACCCTGCAGCAGAAGATAGTCCAGGAAGTTCCATCTATGGCATGCCCGTACTGCAAGTTTGGAAAGCAAAAAATGTCATTGTACTTAAGCGAAGTATGAGCCCTGGATATGCGGGTATCCAAAATCCGCTATTCTTTAATGACAAAACCAAAATGCTTTTTGGAGACGCAAAGCATACACTCTCTGAATTAACAAAAGAAGTAAAGACGCTTTAAGCCTCTTTACTTCTTTTGTTATTTCTTTATTTCGTTCTTGGAATTGGATAAATTTCTTCCGCCCGTCCGTCCAGAAAACGGAATCCATTTTCATCGTACAAACCATCTTCCTCAAGCATTATCCGAACGATTTTACCCCACTCGTCTACTTCTGATGCTGCAAATAATTCTATTGAGTAGCAGGTATTCTTATAAAGCGGATAATCGCCTTTCCCTGAAACGCCGCCTTGCTGATCCCAAAGTCCAATGGTAGGACCTGCAGCATGTCCATGAAAACCAATTGGGTGGGTATAAATAGAAGCTTGTATCCCTTCTCCTTTGGCCTGATCGAGTGCATCTTTCAAGATTTCATTCCCTGACTTTCCAGCATCAAAGTTCTTCACTAAAATATCCTGTAACCTGTTTCCATTCTTAAAAGCGGCAGCCAGACCTTTAGGAACTGCAGTCTCACCATCTCGAAGCATATAAAAATGCTGTTGCTGATCGGTATTTAGCCTTAAGTAGGTTATCCCGAAATCAACATGCAACAAATCCCCCTTCTGGATCACCTCATCCTCTGCACGATTTGCAAAAGAACGTAAAAAAGCATTGTCACCCATATTTGTTCTCTGGAGGGATACAGAAGGATGAAACCAAGTCTTAAGTCCCAACTCTACAACCCTTTGCCTCAGCCACCAGATAACATCGTCTGTAGTTGTAACACCCGGTGTTATGTGTGCAGCAGAAAAGGCTTCCTGCAATATCTCATGTCCCATTGCACAGATTGTAGGGTATATTTCAACCTCAATCTTTGAACGTGTTTCAAGCCATGCAATTGCCAATCGTTCAGCGGATACTACTCGATCGTGATATTTTACGGGTAACTTTTCCATGAAAGCCTTTTGCTCAGAATAAACAAGCCCATCTGCTAGTCCAAAATCTTCGGAAAAATTCATCCCTATAGTACTCGGATTTCTGTCATTTATGATCTCTACTAGAGCATCCCACTGGTCTGGAAAAACATCAATATTCCATTCACCCTGTAGTAGTTTCCCAACGTTATATCGAGCAATAGCAATTTTATCCATGCTAGCATCTGAATTCCTTGAAAACACAAGAATGGTTCGTCGGCGTGCAGAAAGCCACTGACTAGGGAGCATAGTCTCCATGACTGGATCTTCATTATACTCTCTGGAAATAATAACCCACATATCCAATCCTTCCCGATCCATAAGTTCAGGCAAAAGACTATCTATCCGGTATTCTAAGACTTTATCTATGAAGGTACTTCGCTCTCGGACTGGCAGTATTTCTTCTAAGGAAGACTGCCCTTTAACGTTAAGAAAAGCAATCATAAGGATTGCTACACATAAAAATCTATTCATGTCAACTCGGTTTAAATATTCTTATCTTCTGAGACAGAAGATAAGAATATTTGCCAAGTTTTTAGAATAACAAACAAACAGGAGCAGGTGCATCAACTGTTGAAACATATTCTAATCCACCGCTTGCTGCATCTCTTTTAAAGGATACAATATTGTTTGCATCCTTATTAGCAACAAGTAAAAAATCTTCATTCGGACTCAAGGTGAAATTTCGCGGAGTAGCCCCTTTTGTTGGCTCAAACCCTAGTAACTTGAGTGCACCATCTTCAGCAACTTCATAGATAACTATGCTATCATGACCCCGATTAGAGGCATAAAGGAATTTACCATTAGAAGACAAGTGAATATCAGCACACTTATTAAACCCTTCGAAATCAACCGGAAGTGTAGAAACTGACTCAAGCACCTCATAGCCTCCTCCTTCAGCAGGTACTATGCGGGTAATGGTTCCATTAAGCTCATTAAGCACATAGATCCACTGATCTGTATGAAAGGCCAAATGTCTAGGTCCTGCGCCAGCGGCCATCTTCACTTTTTCTTCGTGAACCTCTAATTTGCCAGCCTCAGAATTAATCTTTGAAAGCCACAATTCATCCGTACCTAAATCTACAGAAATAACAGCATTGCTATTTCCAACAAACCAAGTACTGTGTGCATGAGCAGACTCTTGGCGATCTGTTGGACCACTGCCTTTATGTTGTTGAACGGATTTTAACTTACTCAACATCCCTTCAGATGACAAATCAAGCCAACCCACATTACCTCCAGTATAATTTGCAACCAACACATTTCCCTGTTTATTCATTGTGACAAAGCAAGGATGTGCACCACCAGTCACTGATGTATTTACTAAATGAAGGGAATCCTCACCAATACGAAAGGATTGGATAGTACCTTCTTCGTTTTCATTTACAGCAACTAGATATTCACCATTATGCGCTAAAAATGAAGGATTCGCAGTTCTAGCTACTAAGCCGACTTGCTCTAATGTTCCATCTGTATTTAGTTTATACTTATAAATACCCTCACTATCGCCATTGGTATAAGTGCCTACATAAAAATGCTGTCCAGCAGTGTTTTCCATTTCAACAGAGTTTTGATTTTCCTTTTCTGTACAGGAAATTAGTAAAAGCCCTAAAATGGCAAAGATCAAAAAACTTCTTTTCATCGATTGAGATTTAAATCTAAAAATGTAGAATATTTGAAGAATTAAAGTACCTAATAATAAAGGTAAACAGACCAAAAAAAGGGGGATATTCCAATCAAATGAAATAAAAGTCCATCTGATTTGGTTCATTATCCCCTCTTTGTACAACATGAATAGTGCAATTAATTTCATCCACTAAGAATCAAAAGCCAAGGAACAATCAGAGGATTACCTAGAAAACTGGACTAAGGGTAAAAAAGCCAATAGCCCAAAAAACAGCTATCTCTTATTTGGCCTACTTATAAAAGGCAAAGCACTTTAAAAAAGATTATTACTAATCAACAAAGTACCTGAGGTGATTCTTATCAAAATACCAGCCATAGGCTTTGGACTTTAGTCTAAAGAAAGACTCATGTATTTAGGATAACGCACCCTGTAATTAAAATTAATTGAACGCTGAGTTTGAGACGCTGCTTCTAAGTTCCAGCTTACTTTTCCAGTATCCTCATGATTAGTTTTTTTCGTGATTAATTCTTTTAAAAGATATTCTCACGAATAAAAAATTCCTAACCAGAATATTTTATTAATCAGTCTACTGATAGTTAGCTCCCCACTGTGATATCAGCAATACGATCTGACTCAATGATTGATTGACCATAACCATTCTTCCCCACCAGCTGCATAGCTTTACTTATTTTCTCCGCTTTGATCATTCTGTATTTGCGCAAGGGTCCCCAAAGAAACAGATTGAGTATTCTAAAAATCATAATACCCATTCGTTCTGCAATTCTCCGTTCAGGTCTAGGTCCATCAATCAAAGATGGACGAAAGATATAAGCCTCTGCTGGGCCATTCTTGATAACATCTTCCTCCATTTGTCCCTTTGTACGATTATAAAACACCGTACTATTTGCATCTGCACCCATAGAGGAAACAACTAATATTCTTTTAAATCCATTCGTCTTAGCGATTCTTGATACATTTACTGGAATACCATGATCTATAGAAAAATACAATTCTTTGTCTGGTGTTTTCTTTAAGGTCGTTCCAATATTCACAAAAACCACATCACCATTTAGAAGATTTTCTATCGACTTATGGTCCATCAAGTCAATAATATGAACCGTCAACTTAGGATGTTCAACAGACAGAGACCGCCTACTAAAAACAGTAACTGAGTCATAATCTGGATCGGCCAATAAATAATCTAATAGAATAGAACCTGTGAGGCCTGTCGCGCCCAAAATTGCAGCTTTCATACTATATCGTCTTTTGATAAACAATTGTTTCTTCCGTATCACCAGGAAGTAAAATGGTCCCCTTTGATCTCAGCCCAAGCTTTTCTAAAAGTCGCTGAGAAGCAATATTCTCTTTGTCCGTAATGCCTTGTACCACGGATAAGTTCAATGTATTAAAGCCAAAATCAAGCATGAATGAGGCCGCTTCGAAGGTATAGCCTTGGCCTTCATATTTAGGCAAGATTGCAAAGCCTATATCAACACTATCTAAACCTTCTCGATCGTATAATCCACAGAATCCCATTTTCATCCTGTCCGTTTTTCGAATCATACAATAGTTACCATAACCAAGACGCTCATACTGAGGCAGCATCCGATCTCGGATATACTGCTTAGCAGCATGAATATCATGCACCTCTCTATCTCCAATAAACCTAATCCATTTGGGTGTATTCAAAAGCTCGAGAAGAAGTTTGGAATCATCAAAGTCAGTAGCCTTCAAATAGAGGCGATCTGTTTCAAATACATCGTACTTTTTAACCATAAGTACCTAAACTAAGAAAAAGTAGTTGATTGAAAAAGCTAAGAGACTTATTAAGCTATAATTCGCTTAATCCTTTTGCTTTAGCTTATACCCAGATGGAGATAGATCTGCATACCGCTTAAAGAATCGGCTAAAACCCTGTACATCGTTAAAACCCAATTCGTAGCCTACTTGTGATATTTCCAAATTCGAATAAACAAGTAAGTTTTTAGCTTCAAGCATTATTCGATCATGAACATAGCTTAATGGAGATTTACCAGTTACTTTCTTGAATACATTGGAAATAGTTTTAGGCGATTTATTGAGCATTGTAGCATAATCAGCAACAGTATGTGCATTTCGATAGTACTGTTCAACTAAAAAAGAAAACTCCCGAACAAGGTCTACTTTTGCCTCTGCAAAAATATTTAGGTTTTTCTGATTCTTAAACAACCTTGTACAAACAATAAGTACCCGTTTGAGAATCATGCGCAACATTTCCAATTGCATTTTATCCCTAACTTTTAATTCTTCCACTACTTGATCAAATTCTAATTGAATTCGATCAAATTCAGTAGTTGGCAAAGTGATTATGGGAAGATCAAAGCTGCCAAAATAAAGCAAACCTTTGCAACCGACTTCTGAATCAGCATTCAAGACGCAAAGAAAAGACTTATTATACTTCAACAACTGAAATTCACCAATTCGACTAATAGAAAACCTGCAATAACTTGTTAATGGGATTAATGTATTTTCTTCAATATCGTAGTCTATAGAATTAACAGATAGCAAGGCACCATCCTTTTTCACCCATAGCAAATAGAAGAACTCCTCACTTGCCCAATTATCTAATTCTATAGATAATTGATCTTTAGAGTGTATAATCTCGAAGTATTCTCCTATGGCTCCAAAAAAAATCATAAATTTGAAATTGCTCCTAAATAGAAAAGAAGATTCTTCTATAAAAAGTTCATAACTTAGACTTCAGGCCATTTATTTTAAAAAAATCACTCCTTTTTAGAAAAGCCAATTTTTGAAGCTTGCGCTCTAATCAAAGAAAGCATAACGGCGTCTAAAGAGTTTTCTGTAGTACTATTTTCTAATCTATATTGCTCAATAAAAACAGTACGATCCTTACTCAGGCTCCCTATCGATCTTTGTATATTTTCTCTTTCTTCTCGAAGCCTTTCAAGGTAATCTATCTTTTCTTTTTTTGATTTGCCCTTCAATCCTTCTGGCAGGTGCTTATCTTCTAGTTTTAATACAGCCTCCTTATCCTCATTATATAAGTCTAAAATATCCCAGGAGGCATTTGAATAGGCGCGCGAAGATTTAGACAAAACTCTTTCAGTCATATTTGAAGAACTAAATGAACTTGCTTCATCATCTTGGACCAATTGCATTTCTTTTCTCTTTGACCCAATAGCCCCATAGCCAATATAGGTGTCGTTTAATTTATTATTTTGATCATTGATTAAAGAATCGTAGGGAGTGGCGATATATTCTATTTGCTGATCCTGATCGATACACATATACTTTCCCTGCCCTCGGATTGCCGCATCTTCCCAAAACAGTGATTTTCCATCGGGACAATGTCCACAGAATATCGTATTTACAATGATATTATTCTGATTTGAACGTTTACAGGATTCAATATAATTTTTGGTTCCCTGCGCAAAGGACTCATTTCCAGCTATCACAATGATTTGCAGATCTGAAGCCCTACCTGTCCAATTGAGATCATCGACAGCATCAGCAAGTGTCCATCCGCAGTATTCTTCACCCCCTGAAGTTGTTAAGGCAAAAAGGTTTTGACTAATTAGGTCCAAATCACTTGAAAAAGCATTCCATTGTTTGATGTAGCCATCCTTTACTAAAAGTCGGTCATCACCAAAGGTATAGAGTGACAATTCGATATCAGCAGGATTACCGTTCTGCTCCATATCGGCAAGTTCATTGACGATTTTCCAAAGCTGCGCTTTAGCTTGGTCAATTAAACCATCCATACTATTACTTACATCTAGCAATAAGGCTAGTTGGATTTTAGGATTCTGGTTTTCAGTATTCTTTAAACTGAAAGCATGCGATATGTATCCAAAGAACATGCATATGATCAAACAGGAAATTCTTAACATTTCGATAGATTAGATGAACAATACATCTAATACGAATTAGAATCTCTATAAAGTATTTTT
>JAQXAY010000197.1 GCA_029252685.1 Saprospiraceae bacterium
GCAATAGCGCATAAGGCATGTAGAACCCTAGAAATAATCAAGGCCTTTGACTTCCCAAAATATGATGGAATAGAGAACAAGCCCTTCTCCTTATCAAAATCGGAATCCTGTAAAGCATAAATAATGTCAAATCCAGCAACCCAAAACAAAACCCCAACACCTAATAAGACTGGAATCCAATCAAACTGGCCTGTCACAGCCAAATAAGCACCAACTGGCGCTAGGCTAAGCCCTAAGCCCAATATGAGATGACAAAGGAAGGTAAATCTCTTTGTATAGCTGTATCCTAGAACTACAGCTAAGGCAACTGGAGATAGATAAAAACAAATCGAATTTATAAATGCTGTTACAACAATAAAGGCCAGGCAATTGAAAAGTGTAAATAACAGTGCTGATTTTGGACTAATCACGCCAGAAGGAATTTCGCGAACTGCTGTTCTTGGATTCGCCTCATCGATATCTCGATCAATATATCTATTAAAGGACATTGCTGCACTTCTAGCAAAAATCATACAGAGCAAAACATAAGCAAACAATATCCAATCTATTGTATCTCCTGAGCTTAAGGAACCTAAAGTAAAGCCTAATATAGCAAAGGGTAAGGCAAAAATAGTATGGGAGAATTTTATCATCGACAGGTATCGCTTCATAGCTTTTCCAATTTTTTTGCTAAAATACAAAAAGGCCATTCAAACTGAATGACCTTTTTGTAATTATAGAGCAATCTATTATTATTGTGCCTGAGGAGTAGCCTGTACTGGTGGTGCAGGTCTGTCAACACCATTTACTTCACCTGAAATGTAAAGGAAAGTTTGTGCTGGCTCAGTATTAGCAGTAATTGTTACTTTTTTCTTCTGTGCTTTGTTCTTATTCTTAGAATCAAACTTAACACGAATCTCTCCAGTCTGACCTGGCATTACTGGCTCTTTTGGCCAATCTGGTACGGTACATCCACAAGAACCTTTAGCATTAGAAATAACTAATGGCTCACTACCTGTATTTGTAAATGCGTATGTGTGCTCAACAATAGCACCTGCATCTACAGTTCCGAAGTTGAATTCAGACTCTTCAAATGTTATTGAAGTTGTAGGACCTGCAGGAGCTGCAGTAGCTTGATCATTTACTAATGAGCTAGCTTCGTTAGCTACAGGTTGTACTGCTGGTGCGTCTGCTGCAGCATCTGAATTGTTTTCACCTTCATTTTGACAAGCCACCATAGTAGCGCCCATTGCCAATGCTAGAAGACCTAATTTTACATTCTTAAGCATGATAGAATTAATTAAAGTTATAAAAAGGTTTAGGTTCAAATTTAAAAGGATTATATCTAACTCTTGTTAATCCAAGTCGAATATTTGTTAATGAGCTGTTAATAATCTTTAGCAATACTATAAAGTTTTGACTTAAAGCATTGTTCACTGGCTTGCTAATTCTTTTTTTGCAACCATACATAAAACACTATGTCTTTTATTTTATACAAAGAAATCATTTTAATATGATTACTAATTTTATAAATTAGTATGATTCATTAAATCAAACCCAGTGAAATGAAGAAAATTAGTGTATTAATTGTGATCGCTTTTTTATTTGTAGGAAATCTACAGGCTCAACTTACCTTCTCCACAGTGACATATGATGGCGAAGAACTCAATGAAATCCCAAGATATTCTTGGGGAATACCGATTGAGAAAAAGGTGAAAGGTAAAAAAGAAGTACTTTTCACATATGGAGCAACAATAAACAACCTCGGAATTATCTTTGAAAATACAGCCGGAGATAGACACAAACACAGAACTTGGTCTATAGGCCCATCGGGAGGTATACATTTTGGATTAGGCAAAAGTCTTATCCTTGGTGCAAGCGGCACTGTGAGCTATAACTTCCATTATAAGCATAAGATATTCCCGAACGGAGAGCGAAAAGATAAAATAAAGAATGTTCAAGAATGGTTCTCAGATAAGGTAGAACCCTTCAATATAATACCTAGGTTCTCTATTGGTCTAAGAGATAAATTCGTTTTGTATGGAGAATACTATCTTACCGGACTCTTCAATAAGAACTATACGGATGACAATGGATTCAAGCCATTCGAAGGCTTTGAAATCACAAGATTCAACATTGGAATAAGTACAGATCTGAATAACAAATTCGTTTCTAATGAAAAGATTCTAGAACCAGAAAATGATGTTTCCCTTTAAATAAAAAAAGATCCTCCAAATTGGAGGATCTTTTTTTATTTAAACGTTCGAGTTCCTAAATATA
>JAQXAY010000206.1 GCA_029252685.1 Saprospiraceae bacterium
AAAAAAAAAAAAGCCTCTATTCTAGAGGCTTTTTTTTTATTTTAATCGAACAAGACTTTCTTCTATGAGTCGGATTTTCTCCTGATTATCTGCAAGCTTTTTTCGCTCATTCACAACCACCTGTTCCGGTGCATTATTTACAAATCTTTCATTACTCAATTTCTTTTCTAACTTAAGCACAAATCCTTTAGCGTAATCTAAATCTGCTAAAAGAGTAGCACGCTCGGCTTCAACATCGATCTCTTTATTAATTACAAGAAAGTATTTATCAGTCTGTGCAAGGAAATCTATACTGTTTTCTGGTTCGTCCGAGCAAGCTTCAAAGGACTCTAAATAAGCCATCTTGACAATCATTGCTTCTAAACCCTCTGTTTGGTACATGTTTTTAGCTGTATCAGAAGCTTCTACAAATAGCTTCAGAAGCTCTTTAGCCTTGAGTCCATTTTTATTTCTAGCCTCTCGAACCTTTGAAACAACATCTTTGGCCAATTCTACCTTCTCAATCAATTGATCATCAAAAGCCGCAACTTTCGGATAGGTAGAAATAACACAGTCGTCTCCTGAAGTACGATCTTTCAATCCATGCCAAATTTCCTCTGTAACGAATGGCATAAATGGATGTAGTAGGGTCATCAAGCGCTCATAAAGATCCAAAGCCTGATTTTTAGTCTTAAGATCTATAGGTTTACCATACTCTGGCTTTACCATTTCGAGATACCAAGAGCAGAAATCATCCCAAATAAATGAGTACAAAGCCATGATGGCATCTGATAGACGATATTCCGTGTAGTATTTTTCGAGATCTGTAACCAATGAATGATACTTATTAATAAGCCAATCATAAGCTAACTGATTGATTGCTGCATCTTCTTGAGATGCCGGTGTATCAACAACTTCAAGACCTTTAATCAAGCGAAGGGCATTCCACATTTTGTTGCAAAAATTCCTTCCTTGCTCACACAATTTAGACTCATTCAGTGCTTTCTTAGTTTCCGCATCAAATGGAGCGTCAAACACTATATCATTACCAGCCGCTGCAGAAGATAGCATTCCAAATCGAACACCGTCCGCACCATAGATATCTATAAGGGCCAATGCATCAGGAGAGTTGCCTAATGATTTAGACATTTTCCTGCGCTTATTATCGCGAACCATACCCGTGAAATAGACATCGTGGAATGGTTGTTTGCCATTTTTCTTAACAAAGTCAGTTCCTAGTAATTCCTCTGACCATTCATAACCAGCCATCACCATACGAGCAACCCAAAAGAACATAATATCCCAGCCAGTTACCAAAACATTAGTTGGGTAATAGTACTTCAATTCTTCTTGGGATTCAAAACCATCAAAGACACTAATAGGCCACAACCAAGAGGAAAACCAAGTATCTACAACATCTTCATCCTGCTTAAGATCAGCTGCTGTTAATTCAGTATTCCCTGTTAAGCGTTTAGCCTCTTCAAGCGCTTCCGCAGCAGTTTCTTTAACGATCACGTGATCCCCTATATAATACGCTGGAATTCTTTGCCCCCACCACAACTGACGAGATATACACCAATCCCTGACATTATCTTCGTTCAGCCAATTATTATACATATTCCAGAAATGCTTAGGGAAGAAGGTAACCTCATCCTTTGAAACTGCGTCGAGAGCAGTTTTTGCAAAATCCTTCATTCCTAAAAACCATTGCTCTGTAAGGCGAGGTTCCACAACTGCATTAGTACGTTCTGATCGACCAACTTTATTCTTATAATCTTCTATTTCGACTATACTACCCAATGCTTGAAGATCCTTCGCTATCTGCTTGCGCACTGCAAAACGATCCATTCCAAGATAAAACCCAGCAGCTTCACTCATGGTACCGTCAGCATTGAATACATCAATAACCTCTAATCCATGACGCTCGCCAATCTCGTTATCATTCATGTCATGGGCAGGAGTAACTTTCAAGGCACCTGTACCAAATTCAATATCTACATACTTATCAAAAATAACGGGAATACTTCTATTTGCCATTGGGACAATAACCCGCTTTCCCTTTAGATGTGTATATCGCTCATCTTCAGGATGTACAGCAATAGCTGTATCACCAAGAATAGTCTCTGGTCTTGTAGTGGCAATAGTCAAGTAATCCTCGGTTCCTTCAATTTGATATCTTACATGAAACAATCGAGATTGTTCATCTTTATAAATAACCTCTTCATTGGAAAGCACAGTCTGTGCCTCAGGATCCCAATTAGTCATACGAAGACCTCGGTATACCTTGTCCTTGTTATATAAGTCTACAAAAACTTTAATAACGGCATCTGATAATTTATCCTCCATGGTAAAACGAGTACGTTCCCAATCACAGGATGCACCTAGGCGTTTAAGTTGATCAAGGATAATACCTCCATATTTGTCTTTCCATTCAAAGGCGTGCTCCAAAAAAGCATCTCTTCCTATTTCTGACTTCTTAATACCCTGCTCACGAAGTAGCTTAACAACCTTTGCTTCTGTTGCAATGGATGCATGATCAGTCCCAGGGACCCAACAAGCATTTTTTCCATCCAAACGAGCTTTCCGAATAAGAATATCCTGAATCGTATTATTAAGCATGTGTCCCATGTGAAGAACACCTGTCACATTTGGTGGAGGTATGACTATTGAAAATGCTTCTCTTTCATCTGGGACTGAATGAAAATAATTCTTTTCCATCCAGTGATCATACCATTTTCCCTCTACTTCCTGAGGATTGTAACGAGTTGACAATTCCATGCTTACTTTATTTCAATTTTGGTATTCTAAAAAACTAATATTGCCTCCATTATTCATTAGAACAAAGGAAGCAACAGATTTGTGCACAAATATAAGTTTTAGTCAGTATATCAGTATAGGAAATTGAT
>JAQXAY010000213.1 GCA_029252685.1 Saprospiraceae bacterium
TGGTCCCATGTATACCCACCTCTTTTACATGCGAAATGGCATGGTTGTACACCTACAGATCTAGTTTTTCCGTTCTTCCTATTTATAGTAGGTGTTTCAATGACATTTTCCTTTTCAAAATACAAGACCAGTGACCGGACTATTTGGTTTAAAAAAATTTTACGTCGGACCATTCTTATCTTTTTAGTCGGACTACTCTTGAACTGGCTTCCTTTCTATACAACATCATATGCAGACTTGAGACTTTTTGGTGTACTTCAACGAATCGGCATTGCATTCGGAGGAGCTGGATTACTTGTGCTATATTTTCAAAAGCCCTATCTAAGAACAGGAATCATTTTTTTGATCCTGCTAAGCTACTGGGGCTTATTATATAGCTTTGGCGGCAGCAACCCGTATGCTTTAGAGTCAAATTTTTGCACAATAACGGATCTCTATCTATTTGGTGAGGGGCACCTATATAAAGGCTTTGGAATTCCTTTCGATCCTGAAGGACTTTTAAGTACTCTACCTGGTATTGCTCATGTGCTTATTGGTTTCCAAATAGGTACAATGATTAAAAAACAGCAATCACAAAAAAAAGAACTCCTAAAGCACCTGTTTTTGATTGGTGCGATTCTAGTTATAATTGGTCAAATATGGAATCTTAGCTTTCCAATAAACAAACCACTTTGGACGAGTTCATATGTAATTTACACCTGTGGCTTGGCCACACTTCTACTCACTTTATTGATTTGGATACTGGATATAAAAAAATGGAATGGATGGGAATTCCCTTTCAAAGTTTTTGGGTACAACCCATTAGCCAGCTATGTTTTGTCTGTATTATTGATCAAAATCAGTACTCAATTGCCAAGCGTTGAAAAGGTAGATTTATATAGCCTTGCCTATAAAGAGATATTTCAGCAAATTGTCAGTCCCGCATTCGGATCATTCCTACAGGCTTTCTGTTTTACTTTATTCGTCTGGTTTTTAGCCTGGCTTTTATATAGGAAAGGAAAAGTAATTAAAATTTAAAAATAAAAAGCTCGAGGATCTTCTCGAGCTTTTTATCTATTGCTTCCTAATTACTTCAATAAAGAAGGGTGGCGTAAGATGGTACCAGCGTATAGAAATGTAGCAACCGCAATTCCTGCAAAAGGTACTTGCCCTGTAACTACTTCAGCAACTATAATACCTCCAACAAATGATTGTAAAAGGTAAAAACCCATCTTCATTGATTTAGGTATCCAATAAACAACAAGTAATACTAATTCTAAAACACCTACAAAAAGCACCTTGTCGCCCCAATTTGTAATCTTATGCATGTTCTCTACCATTTCCTCTACACCTACAACCTTTGAGACGCCAGAAATAAAAATCATAGCGCTAAACATAAAGGAAAGCGCGTAACCTGCGATACGCTGGATTTTACTAATAGAAGAATCGTGAAATTTTGTCATAACTTTTTTTTATGACGCAAAAGTATTCTGACTAAAAGGGATATCCATTAATGTAGATTAAGAAATCATCGCTCACCAGTTCTTTTCATAAACTGTCTTTTTCGCTTAACAGAACTTAGAGCTTCAGGCGTAATTCCAAGAAAAGAAGCAACCATCCCTTGTGGTACTCGCTGAACAATATCAGGATAAGTCTCAATGAAATTTTCGTATCGATCCAGAGCAGGAGTGCTAATCAACATAATAATTCTTTTTTGAAGAACACCAAGACTGTTAAGTAACTTTGTAGTATCATGAGTATGATCTTCAAAGACTTTTTCTTTTTGAATAACAACGGAATCTTCAAGTGCATCAATAAAAAGATCAGCAGGAATATCAGCAGCAAGGCTGTCAGCGATTATCCAACCTTCGGGTGCAAACATAAAAATATGCTCCTTCCCCTTTTCGTCTATAGTATAACTTCGAAGTAAGCCAGACTTAACCACAAAAATACTTGTATTTAAGTCACCAGAGCGCTGAAGCACCTGACCTTTCGAGATGTCTAATTCCTTCAATTTAATTTCTTTATTTGAGCCAATGGCTTAAATATAAAAAACTTAAGTGAATCTTTAATTAAAAGAGTTAAGCTTTAAAAAACCAAATTGTCCACTATCTACAGCAATTATTGGAACACCATCAGCTACAAGATCAATATTCTCTTCTGCCCAATCCCCTATATCAGCAGAACTACAGGTAGTTTGCCATTCCAAGTTCCCATCAGCATCATACTTAATCAAATGTACATGCCAGATATTTGAATTATCTGCTCCAGCACCACAACTACTGCTGTAATTACCCTATTCATCTCCTATGCCAGAAATAACCAAACTACCACCATCAGAAGTGGCTTTTACACCCCAAAGCTTCATCATAAATATATGCTGGATCATAGCCTCTTGGATTCCCTCTCTTCACATCCCAAACCAAACCATCCGAGTCATCAATCTTCATTGTTTATGTATCCCAATTAGAAGTACAGACCGATTAAAAAATACTTACATCAGCTCCAATATCTATACCAAAAAAAATGATCAGATGCACTTCTGCCGTATGTTTTTGCTCATTGAATAAGCCCCTGATCATCTATTTTGAGAAGGCATAAGCTTCTGCGCCTTCTGTCAATCCTGCAATCAAAAAATCATTATCCGATCTTTTGATTCTGTATGCCTGCGCCAAATATTCATTCAATTTAATTGTCTGAAGCAATTCCCCATCTTCAGCTAGCTTGCAAAGGACTCCTCTACCCTCTTTAAAAAAGGTATTTGAGCAATCTTAACTAATCTTGAGTAAAACATTGCCTTTCTTCTGTCCAGACATTACATATTGATATGCTTCCGAAATGTCATCAAGCTCAAAGCTTCGATCTATCAGCGGTTTAAATTTACCAGTGGCCAACATTTTAGAAATAAAGGGAATCGTTTGCTCCACTTTCTTAGGAATTGGGAAAAAGACCTTCTTTTTCGTAAATCTTGTCAATACTGGAAGAAATACATTTTGAATAAAAGGCCCCAACTCAGAGGAGATATAAATTCCATTTGCACTTAGCACCGGTTTGCACTTTCCAAAGGTAGATTTTCCAACTGCATCAAAAACAACATCATACTTGTCCTTGAGCTTTGTAAAGTCCTCCTGCGTATAATCTACCACCTTATCTGCTCCAATCTCAAGGACTTCATCCATGTGCTCTGTTCGGCAACTGGCCGTAACATGCACATCTAGTGTCTTTACGAATTGAAGTAAAGCTGAACCTATGGCTCCCGTAGCTCCATTGATAAATATCTTTTGTTTGGCTTGTATATCCGCGAGTTGAAAAAAGGAATACGCATAATGAGCACCTTCAAGACTAGCTGCTGCAATATCCTTTTCAAGGCCTACAGGTATTAAAAAAAGATCCCGCTCTTTGAATACAGCATATTCAGCCTGAGATTCTGCAACTATATCCTTAAAACCAAAGACCTGATCGCCTACTTTGAAGCATTTCGAATCTTTACCAAGCTCCACAATATCTCCCGAAAAATCAGTTCCTAAAGTAGTTTTTTTAGGTTTGAATAATCCTAACACAAATCGCATAATAAATGGCTTGGCCATTAAATTAGCACAATCTGTTCGGTTAATGCTTGTGTAATAAATACGCACTAAAACCTCATCATCAGCTACCTGTGGATAAGGAATTTCACTCCAGGATAGGTCCTCTGGTTTGCAATAATTAGTTCTAACAACTGCTTTCAAATCAATAAATTTAAAACTTAAATTAAGCCTTTTAAAAAACATCTATATTACTTATTCGACAGAATACCGTCTCCTACTCCTTAATCTTTCTTTTCTAATCCTATAAGGCTTTTCAAGCCCATCTGGAAAGCCCTTTATCCTATTCAATCTATCTGTCAGCCAAAATCGATCAAAAGTTGGATTATCATAATCTCTGATTATTTTTTCATAGCTAGGGATAAGAGGCTCTGCTGAATTTGATCTATCTACATTCCAAATCATAGTTGGTCCGTATCGGTCGCCTGCATATCCAATACACTCATAATGTCTGTTGTATTCATCGGTAAAAGCACTCACTCCTTCTACTAGCTGCTTTGAAGTAAGTCTTTCACCATTGGTCCAGGAATAAAAATACTTGAACAGCTCTTTGTAGGCTCCTCTTAGTTGGCTATGTCTTTGACTATTTACACCGCCATTAGAGCCATCAAGTGCCAATAATCCTCCATCTACCAAATGGGTATAAATTTCGCTCAACTTGGACTTTCGAAGCCAATGATCTCCACTCCCCCCTTCGCCCGAACTATCACCTCTGTAAAAAAACACCCCCAGTTTACCCATACGTCCTTCATATCTCATGGTGGAGTAACCATAACCTCTGCGTTTATGAATTCGTATAACTCTTTTACTTGGTAAATGCTTATAAGTTTCTGTTCGGATACAGGGCCAAATGTGTGGATCCCTGCTGCGAAACAAAGGTAGCCCCTCAACCTTTACATCCAATAATTCATAATCTGCTTTTCTTCTTAATACAGGTGGACAATCTAGGGCAGACCTTAAGGTAAAATAACGCTTATCTACAAACCAAAAATCAGTTATATATGGTGAAAACACAGCGATAGCATCATAATAATCTTCGCCACTACAAGGATAAAACAAGGAAAGGTCTTTGAGTCGCTCAAGCTGAGCTGGGGGGATGACATACGGTCGTTTGTTCATATTGTTTTGATTGAGGTTGTTCTAACAATATTTGTACAAGAGCACGAACAAATTTAGTTCAGCCATTCTCTAATTTCATCACTAAATTTTCATTCCAGCATGTATTTTGTTATTTTTTGGGAATGAAAAAACATCCATTAAATGTAACTTTCTGGCTAATACTGCTTGCTTCCTGCTCAAGTCAAACGGAACCTACTCCCGATAAGCTTGTTCTGATCAAAGATTATATCCCGGAGATCGATATTGACCTGAAGTATTCGACTATGGAGAATTTTACGGACACGATTCTGTATCCTACAGATAGTTGTTGGCTGGCTTATGGAGCTATGCAAAATCTGAAGTTGGTGGAAGATAGCTTAAATAATATCCGTGAATACCAAGGGAAGATTTACCCCAAAGGTATTGGATTGAGGATATGGGATGGATTCAGGCCCATTTCGGTCCAATATAAGATGTGGGAGATCGTACCGGATTCCAGATATGTAGCAGATCCTCGAAAAGGATCATCGCACAATCGAGGTGGCGCCGTAGATGTAACCTTGATCGACAAAGCTACCGGAGAAGAACTGGCTATGCCAACAGGTTTTGACTATTTTGGGGAGGAAGCTCATCATGGTTCCCTGGGCCACAGCAAAGAGATCCTAGAAAACAGGGAGCTTCTTCGCAGTATAATGGAAAATATAGGAGAATTCAGCTTATATGAAGAAGAATGGTGGCATTATAAATTCCCACCTTCCGATGCGTATCCGCTGCGAGATTGGGAAGATAAGGAGCATTAATCTAAGAACTTATGTTTATTTTCTAATACCCAAGTCAACAAGGAATTTTGCTTTTTATCCAATTTTAATTTTCGCCCAATATTACTTCTGTGATTTGAAACTGTTTTCTCACTGATAAACAATAAATCAGCAATCTCTGCTGATGTTTTATGTTGTCCGATTAGTTTTACTATAGTTTGCTCTTGCTTACTCAAAACACCCAATATTGATTCCTGACTGTGTCTGTCCACTAGAAAAGTACTCAAAGAAGGAGATACATAAGCACCTCCATTATGTACTGTATCTATACAACTTATAATCTCTTCCGGAGCACTGTCTTTAAGTAAATACCCTCTAATACCCAAGTCCATGGCTCTAAGAAAAAAACTCCGTTCGTTGTAAAGTGTAAAAAAGACAACCTTTGTTTTTGATTGATTCTCTATGAGTTTCTTCGCAACTTCAATCCCATTAAGTACGGGCATTTCAATATCAAGAATAGCAATATCCGGTTCCTTCATCAGAATTTCTTTAAGAGCTGTTTCTCCATCAGCAGAATACCCAAGGAGTTTGAATCTATACTCTACATTAATAATATCTCTTAGGCCCTTTGATAAAACTGGGTGATCATCTGCTGTATATATTGTTAGCATAATAAGATTATAAGTTAAACAGCCTTTGGGAAATTAAGCCTTATTGTTGTCCCTTTGCCAATTATTGATTCTACAAATAATTTACCTCCTATGGCTTCGGCACGTTCGTGCATGGTCGTCACGCCAAGAGATTCTCTATTTTTAGCGGTGATTTCAAACCCCTTTCCATTATCCATCAAAACAAGCTCTAATTCATTTGACTTTGCGTTAGCCATTAATTTTAAAGAAGTTGCATCTGAATGCTTTAAGATATTATTGATGGCTTCCTGAATTATCCTGAAGACTTGTATACTTGAAATCTCATTCACAAAAGCATCAATGTCTGTAAGTTCGTGACTACTAAAAATTGATTGGTTTAATGAAGCTTTATATACCATATCTTCCAATGCCTTGGTCAATCCAAAAAGTTTAAGTGGTGCGGGATGCAGATTCATTGAAATAGCTCTAGTTTCCTGTATAAGCTTATCAAAATCTTCCTTAAATATAGCATTAGTATCCCCTTGTAAATATTGATTTTTCAAGATAAGCATAGACTGACCGAGGCCATCATGCAGGTCGCTCGCCAAACGCTTTTTCTCATTCTCCTCACCAAGTAAAATAGCTTGAGTGATCTTTTTGTTGTCTTCAATCTCTTGACTTAATCGTCTATATTTCATAAAAACTAATAAAAAAGCGGCCATGAGAATAAAGCCAGTAATCAATAAAAACTGATTTAACTTTAGCTTACTATTTTGTGCACTAAGCATTAAGATTTCATTTTTGTCTTTTTCTTTTTGGTATTTAGCCTCTAACTCATTTACAACCTTAAAGCGATCGGCAGAGTTGGCTTGATTTCTAAGTTCAGTTAATTCCTCAAATATATTTAAGGCCTCCTTGTATCGATTTTGTTTGGTGAAAATATCGTAATACATATTGAGAACATACCGCTTCTCTTTTTCAAAGGTTTCTTCATTTTGATCATTCAACTTTTCAGCGATTTGAATATACTTTAGGGCTTCTGAATAATCCCCTTGCGCCTTAAGGGCTCTAGCTAAATAGAAATTAGTATAAAATTTCACAAGCACATTATCCTGAGCCATAATATCATCATAGTCATCTCGTAAGACATCCATAGCTCCATTATGATCCTTTTGAAAACCTTTTATTTTACTCTCCATAAGGATTGCCCGATATTTAAATTCACTGCTCTCCAATTTTTGAGAAAGGGACAACATATCTTCATTTAAAGAGATCATTTGATTCAGATAATAATTAAATGAAGTATTCGCGGCATTTAATACTTCCACCTCCAAGGTTTTGTCTGATAACTTTTCCAAGGTATCACCGAAACAAATTAACTTGGTATTTAAGAAATATAAATAGCCATAATTATCCTTATAGCCTTCTAACTCTTTTAGATGTTTCTCCGCTTTTTCTATGTATAACAATGCTTTTTCCGACTGATCCAGACGCGTAAAGATAGTTGCAAGATTAATACAAGGTTTGTAAGCATTTGAGTGATCAGCCTCAGCTTCAAAGTATTCTAATGCAAGAATTTGATATCGAATTTCCTCCTCTTGCAATCCTCTGAGTGCACTTAGTGAGCCCTTTTTCAAATAAACTAGCGCAACACCCTTTCCCCAATCATTCTCCTCAAAAAGTACTTTAGATATATCCAATAAAGAGTCTGCTCTGCTTAATTGACCAAATTGCATCTCCGCATATGCCAATTGCTGATAAACTTCAGCACGATAAAGCGTCTTCTTTTCACAGCGATCTGTAATTCGAAGTGCCTTTTCTAAAGACACTAAACAGGTATCCCTTCCTAAATCTATAAGTTTAATCACCTGAGCTGTAATAGCGAGAACTGAATCTTGTGCAGACATTTGAGACTCCGTTTCAGGTTTCCCCATACCTGTAGTATTCGAATATAAATCGAAAGAAAGACACATAAAAAGAAAGGCATATAGACAAACTAAATACTTCATAATGAGATTGTTTCGAGGATTCGCCTCAAAATACTCAAAACAAAATAAAATAATAGCAAGGGTAAAATATATTAAAAACGATAATACTTTGACAGGACCAGATTAGCATGTAATTAAACCCATACCAATCTGATCATTGTCAAGCATATCCTATTGTTTATCTTTTTGGTTTTACAACCATATCTTTCTTTTCTCTGATGACCTTATAGTCTTCAAATCCTTTACGTACACCTTTCACCTCCCAGTCAAAAGAATAATTACCCGTTCCTCCATATAACTCTTTCACCTTAAATCCTTCTTTCGTCTTTTCAATCACAGCTAAGCCAAGAGACTCGGCAGAAAGTGGCGATAGCATTACCGTCATCCCTTCCTCAGCAATCACTAAGGAATAATGATCAGAAAAAGGAACCAAAGCCTCACCATTGACTAACTGAGCTGTTCCTCGTTCATAAGCACCTGCCTCTGGCCCTTCCAAACTGGCATACCAAATCTCCTCTTCCGTATTTTCCGGGTGATCCATTCGGAAATTCTTTACATCAGCAAAAACAATTCCATCACCATTCGTGTCGATAGTTAATCCAGCTTGTGCAGTTTCATTAGCGTCATATATAGCTATACCCCCATATTCATTACTTGCAGATGAAACATTAAGAAGCGTATTGAGTGAAGATGCAAAGTAGGTACTCACAGAGCCCATACCCATTACAGCATCTGTGGCCAATTGAACGGTAGCATTATTGCCAAATTGGTTCGTTATGTCAATTCTACCTCCACCCGCAGATGTTTTTGTTAAGTCGATCATTGGCTGATTGTTGTTGCGAATAGCAATTAAACTTGCATCTGCATCAATAATAACCTGATTATTGTTTCCATTAAAAGGCTCTTTTAGCGTCAATGATCCATTTCCCAAAGAAGCTACTTCTGTCCCTGATTTATATAAAGAAATAGTCCCTTGACCCCCTATTTGACTATAGGAATTTGAAGAAGATCCACTTCGAAACATACCTTCTCCATTGACATAAAGCGCTGCACCCGTTGTGTTGTTGGAAAAATTATCGATTCCTACATTAACCTTACCATCATAATAAACAGCATTTGCAGAGGAATTCTCTGTCCATTTCCCTTCTGCTATGGATACTGCATTGCCATTTGAAATGGATAATGTATTATTGGAAAAGGACAGATCCTGCAATTCATTAGAGCTACTAAAGTCTCCATCTCTAACATTGAAAGTCGTTGAATTTCCATCTGTAATAGTTACCGTCACATTATCACCGCTCTTTGAGTTACTCAACTCCTGAAGCTCATTAGTAGGGTCTGCATCCGCATCAGTTCCACCAGTCGGGATAGAAATCGTATTTCCATTTGAAATACTCAATTGATTCCCATCGATACTTAAAGATTGATTGTCTGTATTTACAGCAGAGGTATTAACTGTCAAAGGACTGGAAGCAGTTCCATTACCACTCAAGGTATTATCTGAATTTACAGTTTGACTTCCCCAATCATCTCCAGAAGCACCTCCTCCTGCATTAAAAGCATACATTGCGTAGGGTACAGCCATTAATTGAGTGATGCCCATTTGAGTATAGTCATTGCCATTATTTTCATCCAAATCAACTCGGATAAAATGCTTATCAGCAGACCAGTCAATCGATTCAAAATCTCCAACATCGGAGCTTCCCGTTCCAATTTGAAGGCTAAGGATTCCTTCAACACCAGTATATACTGCACTGTGTGATTCTCGGTAAAGTACATCTCCATTTGAATTACCTTTTAGTATCCAAAATCTAAGACTTACAAAATCATCTTTAATAATCTCACCATCCGAATTTTGAACAACAGCCTGATAATTAAAACCTTGATCGGATTGTGCAAAGGATAATCCTGCACAAAACAGTAAAATGAGTACTATATAATTTTTCATAATTAGGGAGAATTAAAGTTTAACAAAAGAGATGGATTCAGAAATCGAATTGCTTTTTAGGCTGAGATAGTAAACACCTGCAGGTATATTCGCGATATCAAAAGACCGAGTATTCTTTGAGAAATAGCCCTGTTGAATTTGCATTCCATTTGTGTTTAAGATTGTATAATGAACAGGCATTTGGTATGCTTCAAGTTCTATTTGAAACACTCCATTATTAGGATTAGGATACAAGGAAAATGGACTTGATTTTGTAAGCTTTTGTATAGAGGTATTTATTTCCTCTTCAGGTGTATAAAAGCCTTCAAACAAATCAACCGTATTTGAATAAGCGGCAATCATAGGCTCACCGATTGTCCAAGAGATAGCTGTACCAGAAGAAAAACTTGTTCCGGCACTTGCTATTATTTCTTTTTTTAGTGTTTGGGAATAAGCCAGAACACTACCCATAAAGAACAAGGTAAAGAGGGTGATTTTTTTCATAACACTGGGACTTAATTTTTTTACTAAAACTTTCTTTTAATAAACCCTACTTAGAATCATGGAACATCCTACAGCAGGATTAAAATCCTTATTTAGTAGTTAGGGTTTTCTCCTGCAGGCAACCACTTTATCTGATTTGTACTTAAGGTTGCTTCTGAGCCATTAAGGTGCGTACTGACTATTTCTTTTTGCCATAAAAAAACTGAAGTCCCGGGATACAATGTGTAATACTTCTTTTCCACTTGCTGCTTATTTTTTATCGATTCTTTTGTTTGAGAAAACAAAGATCTGTATTCTGTACTTGTAGATGCACCGATACCAAAGAAGCTGCCCTCCAAGCCAACGGACAATGTAATTTCACTTTCATTGGTCGTCGTTGTGCGATTATAGGAACCAATCTGAACAGTCTTTTCGAGATAAATGGATGTATTCGTTCTATTCTCTTCTGATTCAATCATCTTCCACCTAGAGGAAATAGTTAAGGGGGAAAGCAAATCTACGGCACGACCATAGCTGTCTACCGCCTTAAACTTTGTATTTGGATTCTCTCCGTCATATATGACTAGCGCTGTTCCATTGCCGGGCATATCCGATCCACCAGAAGGATGCCAATAGCGACCACTTTTGTGTTGTATGGTCTTAGTCTCAGGGTTGATTCTAAACTGAGTACCTTCATACTTTCCAGTCCAAAATCCCAACAAAGAACCATTTCCAGAATTTATACTTGAGCCTCTTGGGTGTACAGTTAATTGTGGGTTTACTGCAGAAACCAAATACCCCCAGTTTCCTTCTTCTGCATATTCAATGTAAAAAGCTGCTTGCTCACTTACTCCATCATAAAGAACCAAATCAACACCTTGACCAGCTACTCCACCGCTGGGATGCAGATATTTACCTGAGGTATGATGTTGAATATAAAAAACTTGAGAGGTCCTGCTTTGTGCCAAAATATTGTTGAAGGGGAAAAAGACAAAAGCAATGACCAAATGAATAAAAAACAATCGAAAGATATTCATAACTGTAAAAGATTAAGGGTTTAAAATCCTGAAATACAATAACTAAAGTGTTCATTTTAGTTATGTAAATGTAGAATCAAACTACTTAGTCTTTTATAGGGTCTAGGCCTCATTAGACATAGGCTTACCCCTCATTTTCAGAAAAACAAACCTGTTAAAAAGAAAAGTGCCAATTTACAATCAAGTAAATTGGCGCTCCTGTTTTTTTATTTGTAGTGATTTATTAGAACTAGCTATACGCTAAATAAATATCAAAGTTCAAACTAAGATCTCCATTCACATTCTCCGGAATGATCTCTTTGATCCTAAGTGCTGCATTTTTATCCGAAGCCCATTTGTCCGATGCAATATGCGGATCTCCTTTGAAATAGAGCTGAGAGACCAATTCCTGATGTCCTTTTGCAGTTACTCGAAAATGGATGTGAGCAGGTCTGTATTCCTTACCATTGAGATATTTTCCTGGGAAGATCGTGTAAAAGGAATAAACGCCTTGGTCTTTAGTCATCAGCTGTGCCCGCTGATTAAAATCCTTCGATTCATTATCATAATTCCCTTCCGAATCACAATGCCAAATTTCTATCTTCGCGTTGCTTAAGGGGGTCTCACAATCTCCTGCAAATACTCTACCCTTCACAGTGATTCTATTTCCCGCAAGATCCAGACTGGTCAAATCAGATCTCTTAGGGGCATTTGGTCTGTAGAAAGGTCCAAGTATATCACTTGTTGTTTTACAATCCCCAGAAAATTTTCCATCCTCCGCTTTCACTACTGAGCCAACCATTGACATTCCAAGCACCGTCAAAGCGGAGCGTTTTAAAAACATTTTTCTATTCATAAATAAAGATTAAGATTGGTTACGGAATCAAAAACTTTACTTTCGGTGAATTAGTATGAATAGATAATAAATAAGAAGCTTTTTATCAAAAAATAGCGAAATCATACTTTTAGAAGGATCTATTTGTTTGGCTTAAATTATAGCACATGTATTATTTAGAAAGGAAGTCTAGCAAATATGCTAGTACTAGCTCTGGTTGCTCTTCCTGCACAAAATGCCCACATTCCAAACGCTGCACTTGAGCGTTAGGAAGTCTTTCTGAGTAACCATTTGCAACAAATGCAGACTTCTGATTGTGAAATTTATAAATCGAGTCTCCACGTCCAATGCAGTCATTTCAAAGTATCGATTAAGGATATCTATAAGAAGGTATTCTTTAGCCTTCCTGAACAAAGTTTCTATGGATCTGTATTTTTCCAGATAACGCTGATGGTCTTCCTGGGAGCTTAATATGGCTACCAGGCTTTTAGATATTCATCTAAAATCTCATCTTCCACTTTATGTATTTGATCGAAAAAGGCTTTTATAACTTGAGTTTGGTATAAGGCTAAAATAAAAAAGCAGCAGACATAAATAATCATGTCTGCTGCTTTTTCAGTTAAAACCATGTGGTTTTATTGTTTGACAAACTTCTGGGTCATCATTAGATCCTTCCCTTCGATTTGTACGAAATACACACCTGGCATCATTTGTCTGGTAGATAAATCCACATGGTGTTCACCCATATTAAAGAACTCGCCATTTCGTAAAGTTCTAAGCAACTTACCATTGGTATCAAAAATTCGAATATTCAAGACTTGTCCCTTTGTAAGGTTAAATCCTATTAGTGAATGGTCCGCTACAGGGTTTGGCTTAATTGGATAAAGCTCACTGCCATCTCTTACCCATTTATGAGATACTGACGTCGGATCATTGAATAAAATATCTTCATCACCCGGTTGATAAATCACAAAACCTATCGGCAAATAAAACATCTCATCCGTGGTACCTTCTCCCCAGGTTACAAACTGAGGGGGATTACTTGGATTATTCGGGTTTGTAGAGGTGTTATCATAACTGGCAACTGCATGAATAACTGTTCCGGCAGGAGCGATCATGTATCTGTCAAAATAATAAGATCCTTGCCA
>JAQXAY010000216.1 GCA_029252685.1 Saprospiraceae bacterium
ATTAATATTTATATAAAAATAACTATTACAGGGGGTCTGCAAAGCGTTAATAAAATCTTAAAAGACCTAGAAATGTCGCCTAGACATTGTAATTGCCAGTCTCCGAAAAAAAAAATAAAAAAAAACCCAATAAACATTTCCACCAAAGATTTTTTTTTATAAATTTGCATCGCTTTACAGCACTAAGGTTAGACCTATGGTGTAATTGGCAACACTACAGTTTTTGGTACTGTCATTCTAGGTTCGAGTCCTAGTAGGTCTACAAGAAAAAGCCTCGCAAATTTGCGAGGCTTTTTTATTTCATTTTCCTATGATTAATCTAAGGCAACCTGAGTAGTACCTGAGCCTCCTTGCATAGGAGACCAATGAGAACTACGTATTTTCCATGAACCACCTTCCTTTACAAAAGTCTGAGACACCCTTGTCCTGTATACACTAACAGCTTCAGAATTATTGGGCTTTATACTTCCTTCTGAATAGTAATAAGCAACAGCAGCCTTTCCAGGAACTAGACTAGCTACAGTGATATGCTTTCTACTAAGATTTTGAGTTCCTCCACCAAAATCACGCCCATCTGGTGCAATCTCAACCAAAAGACCTCCACTAGACCAAAACTCTAAAGCGCCATTTGCAGAATAATTATTATTATATACTCCCTGATTTGCTGCTGCTTGTTCGCTTAGAATAAGCGCTTTGATCTCTTCAGCATCAATTTGCTCCTGCGTTTGTCCAATTGAATCAATAGACATTGAAAGAATAGTAGCCGTAATCAAAAAGCTAAACTTAAAGAATTTCATAATTAGTTAGTTTAATTATTAGTAATGAGTTATCCTTTAAGACTGGAGTAAAAATGACTTATTTATAGATGAGGTTGAACTACCCCAAAAAATACCATATCTATGATAGATCTTTCAACAAAGCATATCAATTTAACACTAAAAAACTACTGATTATCAAAACATTAAATAAAATCAAGAAAATTTCTTCAGGCGCTTATCTATGAGTTTAATATATTTTCTACAGCTTGCTCTAAAAGCAGCTTTTGAATGCTCTACATGAAACAACATTAACCCTCTTAATTCACCAAGCAATTCAGGTTCTTTCAAAGCAATTTTAAAGATTGTCTCTACAGACAAACAGCGAATAGCAATCTCTGTTTTTTGAGATTCTAGTAACTCAAAACACTGTTCTAACAAATAACCCTCCTGGGCTTCGTTAAAGTCAATGGAACGAAATATATGAAGAAGATTTCGAGTACTTGAATTAAGTACCTTATCAGAAATAAAAAGAGCTAGCAGCTGTTCTGTATAAGCAGATAAATCTATCGGATTTCTAGCCATAAGCGTATTGAGTGCCCAACCTGCTCTATGGCTGTAAGCTTTATTATTATCTAACATCAATCGCACCAATACGGACAAACTATCAGGATTTCGAACTACATAGTCCGCAACCCTAACTACATCATCTTTTTTGCAAGCTTTTAAGAAAACTCCCTTCAGATCCATTCAAGCTATTTAGAAGGCCCTAATTCAAGATTCAACTCAATCTCCTTTTGCTCTCTAACTACTTTTAATTTCACTTTATCCCCAACTTGAAAATTCTCTAATGCCAAAACTAAATCACTATGATCTTTAACATCAAAATCTCCTATTCCTGTAATACGATCACCCCAAGCTATAGCGTTCCGAATCATCCTTGAGGGAAGTACACCAGCAAGATCTGCTGCGCCGCCTTCTATAACTTTTGCAACAATAACACCATCAGAACTATCAGGCTTATACTGCGCCTGAAGAATCGTGATACCTAAAGTAGGACGTTGAATCTTTCCATATTTGACTAATTCAGGGATAACCCATTTCAATGCATCGACAGGTATACTAAAACCTATTCCCGAATATCCTCCAGAAGGACTTATAATAGCTGTATTAACTCCAATCAATCTTCCCGAAGAATCCAATAATGGGCCCCCAGAATTACCAGGATTAATAGCTGCATCGGTTTGTATAACATCTCTTATCTTTATCCCACCAGGTGACTCTATTTCCCGCCCCAAGGCCGAGACAACACCAGTAGTAAGCGTATGATCAAGTCCAAAAGGATTGCCTATCGCAATCGTAGATTGACCTACTCTCAACTTTGATGAATTTCCAAGATTCAAAGGTTTGATATCTTTAATCTCATCTTCTATTTTCAAAAGTGCAAGATCCTTAGTCTGTGCCTCACCAATAAGGGTAGCTTCATAAGTATCTCCACCTACAAATGTAACCTCTATCTTTTTTGCACCCTGTATCACATGCCAATTCGTGACGATATGACCTTCATCATCCCAAACAAAACCAGAACCGCTTCCTTTAGGAATCTCCATTATATTTCTAGAAAAATAGTCCCTACGATATGCCGATGTATTGATATAAACCACCGACGGTGCTGTCTGCTCAAATAAGTCAATCAAAGCTTGTTCAGAAGCATGAAGATTAGCTTCCCAAGAAACGGATTCAACTGTACCCTTGTCCTGAACTAAAGAAACTTCTTGAACTTGATCTATTTCTATATCTTTTCCTCCAAAGGCACCATACAAGCCTGCTCCAAATAAGACGAGCCCTGCCCATAATAAAATATTATTATTCATCTTTTCACTCATTTTATTTCGGTTAAACGAACATTATTATAACGAATTCAACCTGAAATAGATATCTGAAGATTTGATTTTTACTAAAATTTCGAAGAACACTAGTATTCAATCGACAAATCAAGGCCAAGAAATACCTGGAAACCTACCTCTGAATACATCAAGCTCTTCACCTACAAGTTCGTAGCCATTTAAAAATACGGAAACCTGAGCATTTGTATAACCAAGAAGCTCCAAACTATTTAATAATGTCTTCGCTTGACCTATACTCTTAAACATACCGAGTTGAAAACTCATTTGATTTCCACTTGATACTGAATTAATAATTAGTGGACTGTACCTAAAGAGAATAGGATCCTGCTGGTTTACATTGGATTGAAAAACTTCAACAGAATAGGATATACCATTCAAAAATTCTGAAAGACCATCAAAGGCCGAATCTCTAGAAAGTGAATCAAGTTTTGGCCAGGCATAGGGTTCTTCAATAAATTCATCATCCATAGACCATAAACTAAGATCGACTCTATTATTTGCCCGCTGTCCATAATAAGATTCTTTATCACCATCCCGAGCAATAGCCAAAGGGAAATAATTACTAAAGCTCCGAATCGATATTTGCTCTTTGTATACTCCAAAATCTTCTAG
>JAQXAY010000297.1 GCA_029252685.1 Saprospiraceae bacterium
GATTTATCGAATTCATCAAGTATAAGATGGTGTATAGTTTCAGGGTCTATGGTTCTTCTATTGAAGTGATCAAGTAATCGTCCTGGAGTACCTACGATTATTTGTGGACTTTCAGCAAGGTTTTTTCGTTCTACACTGAAGGGGTGTCCTCCATAACAGGCCGTTATCGAGAAAGGTGTTTGCATTTTTTTTTACTCAGCTTGCACTTGAAGTACAAGCTCTCTAGTTGGACAAATGATAAGTGCCTGATTAGCTTTTTGATTCCCAGCAATGGATTGACTAAGAGGAAAAAGGTAGCCCAGGGTTTTACCAGTACCAGTAGGGGATAATACTTGAATATCTTTATGGTTCTTTGCTGCATTCAGCACAGCTTCTTGCATGTCATTGATTGCCTCAATGCCCAGTTGCTTAATAATCTGCGCTATAGTTAGATTCTTACCTTTCATCCTGCAAAAGTAAGAAAAATATGTTCTGGCGGGACAATTCGAAGGACAAATAAAGGGACCCATGGCCCCTTTATCCGCCTAAGCTATAATCTTTAGAATCTCAATAGTGCTGCTCCCCATGTAAATCCTGAGCCAAAGGCTGCTAGACATACTAGGTCGCCCTCTTTTATCTTGCCTTCTTCCCAAGCTTCACAGAATGCAATGGGAATAGAAGCGGCTGTCGTATTTCCGTATTTTTGAATATTATTAAAGACTTGATCATCTCCAAGTCCTAATCTCTTCTGTACAAATGATGCAATACGAAGATTTGCTTGATGCGGGATCAGCATGTTAATATCACTTGTCTCTAGTTTAGCATCTTCAAGAACTTCTCCAATTACCTCAGGGAATTTAGTGACTGCGAGCTTGAACACAAATTGTCCTTCCATTCTTGGATAGTATTTACCTTCATTGAGCATCTTTTCTGTGAAAAATATCTCCCCATAGTCTATAGATTTATCGAAGCCATAATCAACAGGTTCTTCAAGTTGATCATTGTGATAACCACCATGTGAGCCTGGAGCTAGAAAGGCTAATTTTTCAGCATAGGTGCCGTCCGAATGTAATTTAGTGCTAAGTATTCCTTGATCTTTGTTGTCTGTACGTTGTACAATTGCTGCACCTGCTCCATCTCCGAAAATAACAGTTACTGCGCGACCTCTAGTAGAGAAATCAAGCCCCATTGAGTGCATCTCAGATCCTACAACCAAAATGTTTTTGTACATGCCAGATTTTATATACTGATCTGCAATAGACAAAGCATATATAAAACCAGAACATTGATTTCTGATATCTAAAGCGCCAATCTCGGTCTTTGTGATTCCAAGTTCTCTTTGTAGCAAAACACCACATCCTGGAAAGTAATAGTCTGGAGAAAGTGTTGCAAAAATTATAAAGTCAACATCTTCTTTGGTTATTCCCGCTCTATCTATAGCTATTGTTGAGGCTTTAGCAGCCATAGTGGTAGTCGTCTCCTCATGCTTTTTTGCATACCGTCGCTCCTTTATTCCTGTCCGTTCTTGAATCCACTCATCTGAAGTTTCCATTACTTTGGAAAGATCATCATTAGTGACAATACGATCAGGAAGGTATTTTCCCAGACCTGCTATTTTAGATTGGTACATAATGCCAGTTTTATTTGATTTAATTCTAAATTAGGACTTAATATTAACATAAAAGTAAAAGACAAGTTATAGATTATGGGTGAAAATCATAATTTGATTGAAAAAGAAAGACCATCCCTGAGACAAATTATACTTTTCTCTTTGGGGCAACTAGGGTATTCTTTGGCAAGTTTTAGTGCTATTAATCTATTGGTCTTTTTCTATATGCCTCCAGAGACTGCTGGATTAGAATCAATCTTCCCACAATACATTTATACAGGTGCTGTATTTGGCGTTTTAACCTTGTTAGGTGTATTGAATTTTGGGTCTAGAATATTTGATGCTATAACAGATCCCATGATAGCATTTTGGTCCGATAAGAGTAATTATAAGTTGGGTAAGCGAAAGACCATGTTGTTAATAGCTTCACTTCCTTTTGCGCTGTTTTCTTTTCTTGTTTTTTATCCTGTAAGTGAAAGTTTTAATATAAATGGGTACTGGCTAGGCTTTTGTTTGTTTGCTTTGTACTTATTTATGACCATGTATACTGTTCCATACAATGCCTTGATCTCTGAACTTGGGCATCAGAAAGAAGATCGACTTCGAATAAGTACTGCGATTTCTTTAACCTGGGCATTGGGCTTTGTGATTGGTAATTTAGCTTATTCGCTACCTTATCTATTTGTATCTAATTTTGGGTATTCTGAGTCTAGTGCATTTCAGTTAGTTGTTGGTATTTTTGCTATTTTCTCCTTTTTCTGTTTGCTGAGTCCTGTTATATTTCTTGATGAGCATAAGTATGCTGTTCAGAACTCAAATGAGACGAATTGGAGGATTTCTTTAAAAATGGTAATGCGGGATAAGAATTTTAGGATCTTTTACCTTGCTGATACAATTTTTTGGTTTTCATTAAATATGATTCAAATAGGAATAGCTTATTATGTGACACTCGTTTTTGAGATGGATAAAAGTATGGCTACAACCTTTATGATGCTTGCATTCTTTAGTTCATTAGCTTTGTATTATCCAATAGGAAAGCTTGCGAAGCGATTTGGAAAAAAGAAAGTAATCTTGAGCTCACTAATTTGTTTTGCTTTTACTTTTTTAATGCTTTTTCTAGTTGATTATCTACCTAATATAAGTGGAGTACTATTCTATGTTCTTGCTTTAGGGGCCTCTTTCCCATTAGGTGTGATGGGGATATTACCTAACGCACTTATTGCAGATATTATTCATGATTCTAAAGATGCTAGGGAACAATCGCTCTCAGGAATGTATTATGCCATTCGGAACATGATGACAAAATTCGGTATTTCACTTGCCAACCTAGTATTTCCAAGTTTATTACTTTTGGGGAATTCTATAGATAATCCATTCGGTGTAAAGTTATCTGCTCTTGTAGCAATGGTCTTTTGTATAGTCGGATGGTTTGTTCTTAAACAATTTAAAGAACCTTCAACGACTTAGAATATGAATCAAAAAGGATTAGGACAAACTAAGTTTCAATTTGATGGACAAACTGCTTTTTACAGAGGAAAAGTCCGGGATGTCTACAGTTTTGGGGATCAATTACTGATGATTGCAAGTGATCGTATTTCTGCATTTGATCATATACTTCCTAGGCCAATTCCCCACAAAGGGCAGGTCTTGAACCAGATAGCAGCTTACTTTTTGGATGCCTGTTCAGATATATGTCCAATATGGTTGGAGTCCACTCCAGACCCGAATGTAGCGCTAGGTAAACGTGTAGATCCTTTTCGCATAGAAATGGTGATTCGAGGATATCTTACAGGTCATGCTTGGAGAACATATAAATCCGGTGAACGAATCTTGTGTGGTGTACCTATGCCTGATGGATTGAAAGAACATGATGCTTTTCCTGCGCCTATCATTACTCCTGCGACTAAGGCGGATGAAGGACATGACGAAGATATTTCTAGAGAAGAGATCATAAAACAGGGTATAGTCTCTGAATCTGATTATATCAAGCTTGAGCAATACACGAAGGCTTTGTTTTTAAGGGGAACAGAAATGGCCGCAAAACAGGGGTTGATTCTAGTAGATACCAAATACGAATTTGGTAAGATAGGGGATGAGATTGTTCTTATAGATGAGATTCACACACCTGATAGTTCACGCTATTTCTATGTGGAAGGCTATGAAGAGCGTCAATCTAAAGGGGAGCAGCAAAAGCAACTTTCAAAGGAATTTGTACGTGAATGGTTGATGGATAATGGTTT
>JAQXAY010000009.1 GCA_029252685.1 Saprospiraceae bacterium
CTAGCCTTGTTTATAGGAAAGATCGTGTACCATCACAATATTTATTTCTGATCCATCAGAGCCACAGGCATAGCCATGATGCAAGATTGTTTGACCACCTTGCTGATCTGATGAAAGAAGATGATGTTTTGATGTTAACCATGCATTATAAGGATAATCCTGCCTTACCTTATTCAGATGAATATCCTGAGGGAATAAGTATTCACCAGCTAAAATCAAAGTATGGTGCTTTTAGAGTCCTTTTATTTACCGATGGAATGGAATTAGTGAATAGCCATGCTGGAAATAAATATGGATTAGATGCTGAA
Source organism: Saprospiraceae bacterium (assembly GCA_029252685.1). GTDB lineage: Bacteria > Bacteroidota > Bacteroidia > Chitinophagales > Saprospiraceae > AM-2324. The sequence goes on from JAQXAY010000009.1 coordinate 309, forward strand.
GCATTGGAGCTCGTTTCTGTGTTTGAGGACTTATTTTTAGTAACACCTACTTCTGCTCATAATTGGTCTTTTGGAGAAGCGCAACTATATCAGATAGCTTTGTTGTTTCCAGCAGATGTGCATGGCCTGTTTCATTTGTCTCAATGTTTGGAGTCTTATGATGCAGAGGCAGATCGAAAACGTTACAAGGATTGGAGATCAGAGTTCTTGTCAGAGAATAAAAAAGAAGTAGATTCATTTGAAGATTTTCGAATGCCAGAACCTTATAGAGAGATGCTGGGAAGCACATTGCTTTATGAGTGGTTTTTAGCTTTATCTGTTTTCCCTACACCTAATTGGGATTTTACTATATCAGTTGGGAAGGCAATGGAGGAGCGAGGTTTATACCTTAGCTTTGACAATCTTTTAAAGCTTTCAAGGATTCCAGCACTGCATAAAGCATCTTATCATCCAGCTCTGTTGGATAAGATGCATAAGGCACTTCAGGAATACCCAGATGTAGAGCTAATCGCAAGAAAAGTCCTTCAAGAAAAACTGAAAGAAGTCGACTACCAAAATATGGACTGCTTTGTGTCTGGCACACATGAGATTTTGACAGTTAAGAATGAATTTTTATTAGATTCAGAGGATGAGTCGAATGTAAGAAATGTACTGCGATTAGTTGAAGAGAAAAGATTTTCAAAACTAGATATTGGAGATCTAGTTCGGCATAGTATTGATCCTTCCTTGACCAAATCAGCTGGCAAGCAATATAAAAACGGCCTTAAGAGCTTAAATAAAAAACTAAAGGGGACTTTATCAGGGATTGATTCAGGACGGGCAAAGCGTAGAATGTTGGTTGGTTTTTCATTGAATACTTGGACTTTGTTTCTTATCTATTGCTTGTATTTGCTTATATCGAATAATCATAGTACAAAATTAGAAGTTCTTTCAAAGGAGAGCCAATTTTTAAGCCCTATTGTTCAGGTTTCAGAAGCACTCTCCGAAGGGATGCGTTTCAATAATGAGGCAGTACTATTGTTTGACTCTAAACGGGATTATTTAGCAGAAATTAATACAGATTCAAATCTCATAATTTGGAATCAATTATCTACCCTTCTGGACTCTGCAAATGTTAAGATGCCCGGCGATCAATTGGTTCAAAGAAATCAGATGTACAATATATTAAATACATCGCTTTCAGAACTTAGATACATAGAATCAGGAACATCTAAGGCCAGTGAAGCTTCCGATGTTCCAGTTTTGATGGGTATGACACAGACAGTCGAAGGCGTACCTACAGCATATCCTAAATTGATTCAAAAACTTGAGAATTTACTCGTTTTAGAGAATGATTCTCCCTATTTGGAATATAACGACAGTCTTAGTAAGCATATGTTTTTTCAAGATTTAATGAACCTTACTGGCTTAGCGCATTATTATAATGGATCATATATTGAGGCTGCTTATAAGCGAGATTCTATAATAGCTAGGGATGAGACTTATTTTTCAGCGCTGACTTATTCACCGACCCTATTGGAGTTGTTACCCAAAACTGCTTTAGCAAAACAATTTACCTTAGAAGGGTATATCTATGATTCTAAAGGTGCTCCTTATGAAAATACAAAAGTCATTATAGGAAATCATTCTACAGAAACAGATGCATCAGGATATTATTTGATAAGAGTTGATAATCCATTGGGAAAAAATCAAATGGAGGTGGTGCTTGAAAATGGTGGTGTTTTTGAGAAAGCTGTCAATAGTGAATTTATTACAATTGGAACTGCACTTCATTATAATAAGGATTTTAAAATTACAAGTTCAAGCCTTGTATATCCTAAGGAACCAAAAGATAAATCATATAGATTACTCATAGAAATACTAGATGATCGAGGCGCTTTGCTTGAAGGCGTAGAATTCCAATTTGGAGATCAGGCCTTTACTGTTGATGGTCGTAAATCTATTGAGGTACCCGCCAATAAAGGATATACGGTTCAGGTTACAGCAAGCAAAAAAGGTTATAAACCCTATGGGAATCTAGTTAACACCACGAATATCAAACGAAGAAAGATTCAGCGTATAGTTTTGGAGAAAGAGCCAAAGATCATTACCGTCAATGGGAATGTAAATGATGAATTAGGGCAAGGTCTATCGAATTATTCTATTCATTTAGGTAATGGATGTAGCACTCTGAGTAGTGGAAAGGGTGGTCGTTTTTTACTTAGCTGTGAAATACCCCCTTACGATCAGGTTCCAAGGTTTCTTATTCTTAAAGATAGATCGGGGGTTGTAGTGGATCGACAACGACTTGGTCAAAATCGGACAGTCTTGTTTTTGGTAAGTCAAAGAAAGAACTAAGGGCTTTTTCTAATTAGTCCGTATTGCAATTGCTTTCCTATTTCTTTGCTACCTTTGTTCAATATTTTTATTAAGTACTATATTTTGAGAAACCTCCTATTATTTATTACTGTACTATTTGGATGTTATATCCTACTCAGCTCATTTAGATTTGAGCATGAATTTCCTATTTCATTTGAAGAACCTATGCCTTTATATGGTTCAGATTGCAGTCTTTCTTTAAAGATTAGTTCTTGTGGTAAAAAACCACTTCGCAAGGGAACATTGATTCTTACTACAGATCGAGGTAGAAAAATTAAGGTGGATCTAGATGCAAGTGGAGCAGGTAAGGTCAATTATTGTATGCTTAAGCATAATTTCCCAGTTCCATTAATGAAAATAGCCTCTAAAGCCGGTGACCGAAAGAAACAGGGTAGTACAGAACGTAGGTTTTGGGTTACAGATGGTTTAGAATACAGACAGCTTACGGATTCAACATACATGTATCGTTCAGATACGGAACAATTTTATTACGGTCTGGACTCTAGAGAATCCATCATTAAGGCTAAATTGGTATATAGAGGCTATAAGTTACGTGGAGATCATCTGAGCCTTCGTCGATACAGTAGTTCATTTGATATGAAACCTCAGTTGCTGAAGCAATTCTTAAAGGGTAATTTCCGTTTTGAGGACAATACCTTAATTTTTAACTTAAGTATTTGTACCTAATGATAAGATCGATCATAGCTTCTGTATTTTTATGTTTTTTCTCCTTTAGTGTAGCCGCTCAAGAAAAGGATTCTCTTTTGTATTCTGATGTGTCATTCTCAGAACTATTGAGTATTGTAAAATACGCTAAGATGGATTTTGACCTTCCGGATAATAGTTTTTATGTGACGGATGATCCCAAGGTTATGATTTCTAAAAAATGGACATCTAAGATTAGTTATAGAGTGACTCCGATAGGTTTTATGGAGATGATTCCGACTTTTCAACAAAAGTATGTCATCAGTTCTAGTAGGGAATTGCTGGGACAAGAGAAGGTAACCTTGCACGGCCGCAAAGGTTTTATTTCTAAATTTAGAGAATTGCAAACAGATGGAGAACACTATATCCTATGGGTTGTAATATTTGGCGATAGTCGAATAACTTACTCTGCATCTGCCTCTTATCCCGAATCTAAAGACAGGGAATTGGAAGATCATTATTTTAAAATGATGAAGGAGGTGAAGCTTCAGTTCTAGTAAATGTCGGCATCTAGTATCACTCGTATACCGGAGCAGCCATCTTGTCTTTTTAACCATTCCATCGATTCGCTTAAAAACTCTTTTTCTCTTTGCAGTAGCGCTCCTGCTGATTTACGTTTGATCAGAAATTCTCGGATATATAGACTGTTAATCCGACCAATAGGAGGTACGGAAGGTCCTAGTACGCCTGTTTCAAAGTTATTGCTGAGAATCTTTTTGAGTCGAATAGATGCCTTGTCGACTATATAGGGATCTTTGTGTTTGATTTGAATTTTTATCAAGCGTGTATGAGGGGGATATTTGAAGAGTTTTCGTTCTCCAGCCTCTCTATTGTACATGAGTTTATAATTTCCATTTATTACATCTTTAAGGACTGGGTGCTCTGGACTGAAGGTTTGAATGAGGACCTTTCCTTTTTTTTCTTTACGGCCTGCTCGTCCTGCAACTTGGGTTAATAATTGATAGGCCCTTTCTCCTGCACGGAAGTCTGGAAATTGTATCATCTGATCAGCGTTTACAACACAGACTAATTCGAGATTGTCGAAATCCAGCCCTTTAGATACCATTTGTGTACCCACTAAAATGTCAATCTCTCTATTCTCTACTTGCTTGATTATTTTTTTGTGTGCTTTCCGTGTTCTTGAATTGGAGAGATCCATTCGGCCAATTCGAGCAGTAGGAAATATATTTTGAAGGTCTTCCTCAATTTTTTCAGTTCCAAATCCTTTAATCTTTAGAGTATGATCACTGCCATTAGGGCATTGGCTTATTGGGTTTTCAGTGTGACCACAATAATGGCAAATCATTTTTTCTTTGAACTTGTGATAGGTTAAGCTTATATCGCAGTTGATGCAATTTTGGTTATATCCGCAGGAGTCACATTGTAGTCTTGGAGCATATCCTCGTCTATTTTGAAATACAATAACTTGCTTTTTTCTGCTCAAACAATCTTTTATGGTTTCAATCATTTTTGAAGAAAATTGTTGATGCATCCGATTTTGCTTGTAGGCTTTCTTTAAGTCTATCAATTCAATGTCGGGTAATTCTATCTGTCCAAAGCGCTCGTGCAACTCTACAAGGCCATATTTTCCTTTAAGTGCATTGGTGTAGGATTCAATGGATGGAGTAGCAGTTCCGAGTAATGCCTTAGCATCTGAGAGATGCGCTAAGAATAAAGCTGCATCTCTTCCATGGTACCTAGGGGCTGGATCTTGTTGTTTGAATGAGCCATCATGAGCCTCATCTATGATGATAAGTTTTAGTTTTGTGAATGGCAGAAAAACAGCAGATCTAGCGCCTACAAATATGCCCTTTCCGGTGTAAGCTTGACGGTAGAGTTCTACGCGTTCTTGATTATTGAGTTTGGAATGATACACATAAACTTCCTGCCCAAATACTTGCTTCAGTCTTTCCTCTAGCTGCGTTGTTAAGGCTATTTCTGGAAGTAGGTAAAGTGTTTGCTCTTGTCTATTAATATGTTCTTTGATTAGTTCGATATAGAGCTGCGTTTTTCCACTTCCTGTGACACCGTGTAATAAACAAGTATTTTTAGATTCAAAACATTTTTTAATTTCTGCGTAAGCTCTGTTTTGATCCTTACTCAATGCAGGAGCTTCAATTGTTTTTAAGGCAACAGTATTTAATCGAGAGAGGATAAGATCCTTGAGTTCCCAAATGCCCTTTTTAACTAAAGCTTTTACAACAGTGCTGTCAAGTCCTGGAAGTTGGCTGATTGATCTTCTAGATAGTTTGTGTTCTTCATCGCAATGCTCTAGGAAATATAATAAAGCTCTTTGTTGTCGGTCAGAACGCTTACATAATTCAAAGGCTAGTTCTTGAGCTGTTCCGTTTTCTTTGTAAGCATCGGCCCAATAAATGAACGTCTCTGTTCTAGCTTTATATTTGTCTCTGCTAGACTCCTTAATATAAATCAAACGCTTTTTTAATAATGATTTGATTAGATGGACTATACTTGTTTTATTGAGTATGATCTGTAATTCTTTTACTGCAAGCGTCCCTTGTTCATTTAATGCCTCCGTTGCTAGGAATTCGGTGTTGCTAAGACCAGGCATGTCTTCTTGGTAAAATGGAGAGAGGCTGATCAATGTTTCTGAATTGATTTTGAGGTTTGCAGGCAGAGCAGCATTCATGACTTGCCCAATCGAACACATATAATAGTTGGATATCCAATTCCAGAATTTGATGTGGAGGGGGGTGACGATTGGTTTACTGTCTAGGAATTGTATGATTTCTTTGTACTCTTTTTGAGAGTCATAGTCATGAATGTTTGAAATAATACCTGTAGTTATTTTCTTTTTACCTATCGGGACTTCCACGCGCATACCAAGTTCAGCTAAAGGCAGATCCCTGTCTTTTATCAAATAGGATAGTGTTCCCTTTAATGCAAGTGGTACTATAACCTCGGCAATTTTAGTAATAGGTTTGGGCTGGAACATGCGCTTTTTGAATGGTTAATCAGAAATTAGGCTTAAGATAAATAAATCCTTGGTGTTATAAATTTAAATAGAGTAATGAAAATCGTATTAAGACATTGATGACTTGTCGCAAAAGTGACACTTGATAGCATATGCACATGAAGGATAGGGGTAGGACTGGAAAAAAAAATCATATTTTTTTGAAATTTTGTTTGTGTTTATTTCACAATTAAAATCTTTTTTTGATTATTTTATTGGGTTTTTGGAGCGTATTTTTATTTTTTTATTTTCACAATTCTTCAATTTTGTTCTTTTTTTCTGTCTTTTTGGAATGCATATTTGTATTGTAAGCGAGAGGAAAGGCAAGCGAGCCTAGGAAACGAGAAAAAGAACTTACAATGCCTATTAGAGGCAACATAGATTCGAAATGATGTTCATGGGATTATAATTTGTTAATAGTTGATGCCCCGTTCAGGGGCACCTTTTAAAAAAAAAAAGAAGACTGCGGGAACAATCTTCTTTAAGTTGTAAATGGATTTGTGTCATGGGAAAAAACTAATAAGAACAATTATTGTTCTCGATTTAATAAAGATATATATTTTTTTCAAATACCAAAAGTTATTTGATCAAAATTAAAGATGTTTTTGGATATGTTCATGGGATTATAATTCTGAAAGTCGTACTGAGTTACGACTTTTTTCTTTTTATGTACCTAAAAGAAAATTTCTTGAGCCAGTCTAAATGTATTACAATGCGCATTTACAATATGGCTAATTCGTTCCGAATAGCCTCCTCCCATACTAACTGCTACCGGTAGATTATTAAGTTTACAAAGATTAAGAACGATTTGGTCTCTTTCTCTGCATCCCTGCATACTTAGACTCAATCGACCTAGTTTATCTGTTTCCAGCACATCTACGCCAGAGAGGTAAAATATGAAATCAGGTTTTATTTGATCAATCAGTTTAGGTAGAGTTTCTTTTAAGGTGTCAAGATAGAATCGATCAGTAGTTTTATCCGCTAAGCCAATGTCTAGATCTGAAATTTCCTTTCGATGAGGATAGTTTTTTGCACCATGCATGCTGAAGGTAAATACGCTTGTGTTGTTTCTGAAGATTTGAGCAGTACCATTTCCTTGGTGTACATCTAGATCTATGATTAATATTTGACTTGCCTTTTTCTTCTTTAATAATTGATTAGCTGCAATTGCAATATCATTGAGTAAACAGAATCCTTCTCCTTTGTAAGTGAATGAATGGTGTGTCCCTCCTGCAATATTCATCGCTACCCCGTACTCTAGGGCAAATTCTGCAGCCTCGCAAGTACCACCCGCTATATGTTTCCCTCGTTCAACAAGTTCTGGTCGCATAGGAAAACCAATTGCTCTAATTTCTTTTTTAGAGAGTGTTTGATGTTTTAGTTTTTCCCAGTAGACTCTATCGTGGGTGTCAAGGATTGTTGATTCTTTTAATGGAGTGGGATTGAAAAAATTTGCAGTGCTTACACTACCTTCATAGAGGAGCTGTTCTGGAATGAGCTCGTATTTTATCATTGGGAACCTGTGTTTTTCAGGCACTTCATATTTATATATAGGTGAATAAGCAATCTTGAGCATCTAGGCTGTTTTTACATCGAAAAGAATCCATTTATATTAGGGAAAACACTTTTATACCTCAAGGGTTTAAAATAAAAAAGCCAGCAAAATTGCTGGCTTTTTTATTTTATCGAATTAAGCTTACATCTCCCTTATAAATTTCTCGCTCACCATCTAGATATTCTACAATTGCAAAGTATGCAAATACTGCAGGGTTAAGCATTTGTCCTCGATAGCTACCGTCCCAACCTATGTTTAGATTACTTGGGTCGAGATTGTCACCTTTATAGATGAGATTTCCCCAGCGGTCAAATACCTGCAAGGTTTCAATCACTTTAACTGAAGTACCACCATGAACGGTAAATACATCATTTATACCATCAAAGTTAGGACTGAAAACATTTGGAATGTAGACCTCTCTGCTATTGAATACTTCAACGAGTACCGAGGTTGTGGTGATACAACCTAGGTCATTCATTGCAAGTATTTCATAGGTGATATCTTCTTCTGGACTAACAACTACAACCGAGCAAGTATCACAATTCAAGTATTGGGAAGGCGTCCAGACTATAGAATCTAAATTGAAGCTCGGTAGAATAGATATAGATTCAGATCCGCCCAGCTCAACTTCATAAGGGCCACCAGCATC
>JAQXAY010000015.1 GCA_029252685.1 Saprospiraceae bacterium
ACCAAAGAATTCTATGCCCACATAACTTAGCGTTCTTCTCTTTTCGTATTTATCCCTTTGAATTTTTAAAGCTGCAGATGAAAGATTGGCTTCTACAAGTGGGCTTTCAAATGTTGCACTTCCTTCCGAAATACTTCTTTTGTAGGCATTTCGATAAGCCACATATTTTGAAGAACTATCTTCTAATAAATAAACCATGCCGCCTAAACCCGCATATATTATTGGAGCTTTCCAATATTTTCTATTGTAAATCTGGCCAGTACCTGGTAATGCAAATGAAAGAAACAAGGAAGCTTTAGGATTTGGATATCCATTCTTGTAAGCATAGAATTCTTTGGTAAAGCATTTTGGTACTTGCAGGTCTCTCGCTTTTTTTACTGGCAAGCTCGTATCTGCTGTAATTGTTTGATTAGAATCCAAAGAATCCATTGAGATCTGCTGTCTTTGCAGTTTGCTCTGGTCCAAGGAAGTACTTTGACCGAAAGAGACTACAGCAAAACTATAGCCTATTAAAAACAGCAGAATCTTTTTCATTAATTATGTGCTTTAATCAGATATTATCCTCGAAAAGATCTAACAACCTGTTCAATTCATTATCAGAGGTAAAGTTAATAACGATTTGTCCTTTTCCTTTGTTTTTTAACTTTAGATTCACTTTTGATTCTAATGCAGACGATATTCTATCTTGAACCGCTAGATATTCATGCGGTAATTTATCTTTTGCTGGTCCAGATGTACGCTTTTGATCAGGCTTATTCAATGCTCTAACGAATTCTTCTGTCATTCGTACAGACATCTGCTTTTTGATTACTTCATTGTAAACGCTAATCTGCAGAGCATAGTCCTGTATGGAGTTTAGTGCTTTTGCATGGCCCATACTGATTTTCTTTTCCTTCAAGCCTTGCTGTATTTGTGGAGGTAGCTTAAGTAAGCCAAGGAAGTTTGTTACTGTACTTCTCTTTTTACCGATACGACCTGACAATCCTTCATGAGTCAATTGACATTCATCAATCAGCCGCTGATAAGTAATAGATATTTCTATCGGATTAAGGTCTTGACGTTGGATATTCTCAATCAGTGCAAGCTCCAGCATTTCCTGGTCATTTGCTGCTGCTCGGATATATGCTGGAATTTCTTTGAGATTTGAGACTTGAGAAGCTCTTAATCTTCGTTCACCAGAGATCAATTGATAATCATCCCCACCCATAGACCGAACGGTAATTGGTTGTATAAGGCCATGAAGCCTTATGGATGATGCAAGCTCTTCTAGAGCCTCCTCATCAAACTCCTGGCGAGGTTGAAAAGGGTTGATTCTGATCTTATCCAATGGCAGCATAGCCACTGTGTTTGTCAATTCTTTTAGGGCTGATTCCTTTTGTTGCTGATCACCAACCTCTATATCCGACAATAAGGCTCTAATGCCTAATCCAAGTTCACTTTTCTTTACTTTTTTAGCCATGTAATACTAACTAGTTGAAGCTATTTATTTGTGACAATCCCACACTTATTTAGAATGGGATTAATATCTTTTAGGGAATAACAAAAATAGGGGTCTTTAACGTTCAATAATTTAAAAAATGCATTAAGCATTAACCTCTACAGAGTCATTATTCTTTATAAGAAATTCATTTGCAAGATTGATAAAGTTTCGCGCACCCTTGCTCACAGCATCATACATAATGACCGGTTGATGCATGTTAGGAGCTTCCCCAATTTTCGAGTTTCTGTGAATGATTGTGTCAAAGACTTTCTCTGCGTAGTGTGATTTTACTTCTTGAACTACAACATTGGCAAGCCTTAATCTTTTGTCATACATAGACAATAATATTCCTTCAATCTCTAATTTTGGATTCAGTTGCTTTTTAACAAGGTTAACTGTGTTTTGGAGCTTACTTAGACCTTCCAATGAAAAAATTTCACACTGAACAGGTATAATAATTGAATCTGCAGCTGTGAGCGCATTTATTGTGATAATACCGAGCGATGGTAGACAATCGATAAAAATGTAATCATAATCATCTTTAAATGTATCTACGATATCTTTCAGTATATATTCCCTTCTCATTTTTTGCACCAACTCAATTTCGGCGCCTACTAAATCAATATGGGATGGCAAAACAAACAGATTAGGAGTTGATGTTTCTAGGATAGCATCTTTAGGGTTTTCAAGGTTTCCAATAAGACAATCATATATACTTACGTCATATTGATTTGGTGCGACTCCAACTCCTGAAGTTGAATTTGCTTGAGGGTCAATATCTATTAATAGTACCTTTTTATCTAACACAGCCAAGCTTGCAGCAATATTGATTGCAGTAGTTGTTTTTCCTACTCCTCCTTTCTGATTAGCGATTGTTACTATTTTACCCATTATTTCAGTTGTTATGTTGCTTATTGGTGTTTGCCTATATCAATTTAATAAAATTACCACTCAATTTTGTTCCCAATGGCCGGCAAATGTAATGTTTTTCCTTTTTGTTCAAAAAGATTTATCACTTCCTGCTTATTCTTTAGTTCAATTGGTCCAAAGGTGTCAAAGTGACATCCTAGGATACTGTCGGAATTTACAAATTCTGCTGCAAGCAATGCTTCTTCGTATCCCATGGTGAAATTATCTCCAATTGGTAAGATGGCTAAATCTACTTTTGGACAAAGCATAGGAATTAACTTCATATCCATAGTCAAAGCAGTATCCCCTGCAAAATATACACATCCCTCATCATTCCATAATACAAATCCTCCTGGGTTACCACCATAAGTTCCATCGGGGAAGACACTAGAATGTACAGCATTTACATATTTTAGTGTCCCAAAATCAAATTCAGCTTTACCTCCATGATTTAATGGATGTCCTTCGAAACCTTTAGCGTTATAGTGAGAGAAAATTTCATAATTAGATATGATCTTTGCTCCAGATTCTTTTGCAATTGATTCAACATCAAGGACGTGATCTTGATGTGCATGCGATATTAAAATATAGTCTGGAGAAAGCTCGTTTATATCAATATTGCTAGCAAAAGGATTGCCCGAAATGAATGGGTCAAACAAAAGTGATTTACCTTTTGTTTCAATCAGAATACAAGAATGACCAAGGTATGTTGTTTTCATTTATTGAGTATTATTGTTCATTTCCAATATACGAGATATATGTGTAAGCAATTTAGGAATAAGTCTTTTTTTCTAATACTATTTAGACGTACCTTTGCCGCAAATTTAAAATGATGATTACTTTAATATCTGGCACCAATAGAGCACTAGCAAAGACAGATGCCCTAACAGACTATATTTCAAATCTTTTAGAAGATCGTGGGATACCTTGTCAAGTTTTGTACTTAAAGGATCTCAAGGCTGATTTTCTGAATTCTATAATGTACAACTCAACAAATCAATCTGATCAACTAAGGGAGCTACAGGATTCTTTTGTTCGAGACGCAACTAAGTTTATTGTAGTGAGTCCAGAATACAACGGTAGCTTTCCGGGGATATTAAAATTATTTATCGATGCTATATCTGTTAGAGATTACGCTTTAAATTTTTCAGAGAAAAAAATTGCTCTAGTTGGACTTAGTTCAGGTTGGGCCGGTAATTTCAGAGGAATGGATCATTTAGCTGAAATTTTCGCTCATCAAGGTGGACTATGTATGCCAAAGAAAATGGCAATACCGAATATAGATAAGAATTTTGATGGAAAAGTCTTTATCGATGCAAACTTAAATAAGCGTCTTGTCGATTTTGTTCAGGCATTTATAGAATTTTAACTAATACTTAATCGATGCTATTGGAAAGTATTGAAAAAGTTGAACATTAAGCGTTACATTTGCAGTAATTTATGGAAAAGGTAATATTTAATGATTTAGGTTTGATTACTTACCAGAAAGCCTGGGATTTTCAAACCAATCTACATAAGGATCTCGTAGATCGTAAGAGAAGGAATAGAGCTACTGAGGAGGAGGCTTCTGATGAGAGAAGGCACCATCTTCTGTTTTGCGAACATCCTCATGTATATACACTTGGTAAGAGTGGAAGTTTGGATCATTTGCTTTTAGACGAAGAAGGTCTAAAAGAAAAAGAAGCTACTTTCTTTAAGATAAACCGAGGAGGCGATATCACATACCACGGTCCTGGTCAAATAGTAGGATATCCAATTTTTGATCTAGAGGGATTTTTTACAGATGTACATAAGTATGTTCGTTTCTTAGAGGAAGCTGTTATCCGGGTTCTTGCTCAGTATGGTGTTAAAGGTGTTCGAGAAGCAGGATACACTGGGGTTTGGTTGGAAGAAGATGAAGGTGCTGGGCTGCGAAAGATTTGTGCCATAGGGGTGCATCTAAGTCGGTGGGTAAGTATGCATGGATTTGCATTCAATGTTAATACTGATCTTGATTATTTTAATAATATAGTACCCTGCGGAATTGCTGAGGATAATAGGGCGGTAACAACACTTTCTAAAGAACTTGGCTACGACCTAGACCTAGAAGAAGTAAAAGATAGACTTAAACAAACCTTCAAAGACCTTTTTGTTTTTGAATGGGATACACAATAAATTATAAAAGAATGAAAGCAGATATCGAAGATTTAGTAGGAAATCACGTATCAGTTTATATAGTTCGTACAGATAATAAGGACGAGCAAGGACTAGATGTTTGGGAGGCCATGTTGTACAATGATAGTGATTTCAAACTTGAAAACATTCTTGTTAATACAAAGGGCTATGGAAAAATAGATAGTAGAGAGGTTAGTACTGCTACAATGCGTTATTTTAAAGATGAACTAAGCCCTAAATCTTCTTTTAAGATTGAGCCAATTACATCAGAGGTTCTAAAGATTAATAATGAATTTTGGATTACTTATTCTTTAGATTCTAAACTATACGAAAGAAAGCTTGTATTCAATTCACTAGATAAGTCCATAGAAAGTATTGCAGAATTAGGAGAGGAAGGTTATAAGGTTGCATAAACTAATATAGAGTGATGACAGATAAAAAAGTTAGTGATTCAGAGACAATAATGACTCAATTAGTCATGCCAAACGATACAAATCCATTAGGGAATCTTATGGGAGGTAACCTTATGAAATGGATGGATGTCGCTGGAGGTATTTGTGCTGCCAGGCATAGTCGTGCTCATGTAGTAACTGCTTCTGTAGATCATATTTCCTTTTCTAAGCCCATTCATTTAGGGGATACTGTAACTGTAAAGGCAATGGTGACAAGAGCTTTTACTACCTCTGTTGAGGTTTTTATTGAAGTATTTGCATCTGATATAAAAGGTGATAATTGGCGAAAAGCGAATCATGCTTATTTCCTATTTGTAGCATTGGATGATGAGATGAAACCTAAAAAAGTTGATCATGTAATGCCACTCACAACAGAAGAGCAAAACAGATATGAAGCAGCAATGCGAAGAAGAGACCTTAGGTTGATTCTAAGCGGTAGAATGCAACCCAAGGACTCTGTGGGTTTAGTTAAATTATTTTCAAAGGATTAACTAAAACCTTTAAAACTTTCTTCCAGATCGATCTATAAAATTACTGCCAGCTTGTTGAGTACCCATGATAAGTATATCCTGAATATTTACATGTGCAGGCCTGTTGGCAATAAAGTAAATCGTTTCGGCTACATCGGATGATTTCAGCGGGTTGAAATCATTGTATATCTTAGCTTTTTCATCATCTTGATCAAATCGAACCTTCGCGAATTCAGTCTCTTCAACATGAGCAGGGCTCACTTGACTTACTCGTATTCCATATTCATAAAGATCTAATCGCATTGATTTCGTCAGTGCGTCTACCGCAAATTTAGTTGCACAATACACGTTACCTTTTGGGTATGTTTCTTTTCCTGCTGTCGAGCAAACATTGATAATATGGCCTGAATTCCTACTCACCATCTGTTTGCTCACTAATTTACTCATGTAGAGTAAGCCCTTGATGTTTGTGTCGATCATCGTTTCCCAATGCTCTACATTTCCTTCATGAATAGGTGCTAATCCTCTTGCCAGCCCAGCATTATTGATTAAAATATCAATTTGACTCCATGCATCATCTAACATATCCATGTTAGATTTTACTGCATCAAAGGAGCGAACATCAAAACATAAAACTTTAGTTTTAATTCCGAATTTTCGCTCAAGATCTGTTCGTATTTCATCTAAACGATCTTGTCTTCTTCCAGTAAGAATTAGATTATATCCATTTGATCCAAACTCATAGGCAGTTGCTTTTCCAATTCCTGAAGTAGCACCGGTTATTAGAACAATTCCTTTTTCTTTGGTAGAGTTGTCTTTTGTTGTCTCCTGCTTTTCCATGGCATAAGGACTTTCAGGTGATTCACCTGACGAGTATCCAAAAGCCTCATTGTTACCAGGAGTTTGAAGTTCTTCATTATTTTCTATAGCAGCTATATAGTATTTGAGCGCTTTTTCCTGATCTCCTTTTTTATGATAATAAAGAGCTAGATCATAATTAGCAAACAAATGCCCTGGCGCTCTTTTTAATACTTTAAGCAGTATTTTTTTTCCTTTTTGAAATTCATTAAAAGATTCAATCAAGAGTAATGAATATCTATAGAGCGCGTCTGTATTTGTATTATCAAACTTAATAGATCGTTTAAGTAATTTTAGTGAACGGGTCTCACTATTTGGCACATGTTCCAGTAATAATACAGCAAGTGCATAATATACTTCTTCAAATTCTGGATCTAGGCCTAGAACTTTCTCAAAACGAGCAATTGCTTCTTGAGTTCTTCCCCGATCTAATTCTAATAAACCAATTTTATAGACAAGTTGCTCATTATAGCAATCCTCCTCCAAAGCTTGCAACGCGAAGGCATAGGCTTCATCTAGTTCATTAACTTCAAGAAGGAAATCAATCCATTTTATGACTGCATAGCCAGACTGAGTTTTCTTTACACCTTCTTCAATAAGTTTAAATGCTTGGTCCTTATCATTGGATTTAAATAGTTCAATTGCTTTATTGAGATATTCTGCTTCAAATTTTGCATTTTCTTTATCGATAAAGTTTTTCAATAAATTATCTGCATCGAATTCTTCATCCTCCTCGAGCTCATCCTCTTGTGCATGATCTTGATTAGCTGTAAGCCCTTGATCAATAGGCAATGAATCTTCACTCACTTCATCTTCCAAAACAGGATCGTCCTCGAAAATTTTACTTAGGTGTTTGGAATCATCGGAATGAATGGTACTTTTCGAATCGGTATAGTCAGAATCACTCTGCTCTTTTTCTACATGATGATCTATAGTAGAAGATTCAATTGGATCATTTTGATGCAAGGTTTGTTGAACATTTTCTTTTTGTTCAAGATTGCCATTTAGAAGATTCATCCCTGGTATTGCACTAACGTCAACAAGTTCTTCAACAAGTTCTTTTTGCTCTATTTTAGTGCTTGGGATAGTTTCATCAGAACGGTTTAGTAGCATCCCTTCAGCAAGAATAGCTTTGTACTTGCCACTTTCTAGACCTTCTTTTAATTGACTTTGGGCGTACTGATTATTTAGAAGATTAAATATGGCGCCATAACTTGAGGCTCTAAGGTCTTCAAGGTAAGTTGCTTTATGAACTTTAAACAACCTAAGTATTTCTCCCATTTCTGAAGAGATGGGCCTTATGATATTCAATTCTTCTGCTAATAATTGATTCTCTGTAACGCTCAGGTTTTCCTTCCTGAGGGATTTTCTGATATCCAAATATTTTTCTTGCCAGTAATTCATGAATTTGATCATGTCACCGATTTTTTCTATTCGAGTTGGGGATTTTTCAACCTTACCATCTACGATACTTAGATCTGGACATACTACAGGAAGAAGATGCCCGCCCTCTATAAGTTCTTTACTAGAGTCGAAAGCATTATAAACGGAGTTTACATCCTTGAGAAATGAAGTAGAAATAAGAATTATTGATTTTGAGCTAGATTGATTTAATCGGTCAAATAAAAATTCGCCTCCTGGAAGATTTGAGGGGATTAGATTTACGATAATACCTACCTGCTCAAGAGTTTGTTTGATCTCTTGAGCAATAAAGCTCTCTGATTCGTTGAATCCTATGGTAAGATTATTCATTATATTTTATTGTAGTGTTTTGATGTATGTTTTCTGGTTTTTTAGGAATCCTAATTTGCTAGGAACTGTTTCATGTAATCCTCAAATTCTTCTACAAATAAGGGGTAATCTGATGTAGCAGGACCATTGAATCCAGTATGTATTTTTTGTACCTTATTTTCCTCGTCCAGAAAAATCATAGTGGGGTAAGCTATTATACTATTTAGCATAGGCAAAGCCTTGGCAGCTTCTTTCTTTTTTGAATTCCCGGCATATAATACAGGGTAGGGGATATCCATCGTTTTTATATATCGCTCAATAACCTCCAGACTTTTTTCTTTTTCATAATATTCAAAAGCAAGCCCTATAACTTCTAATTTTTCTGAGGGATTATTTTTGATATAGTCTCTTAGGAAGATAGTTTCATCCTTACAATTTGGACACCAAGTTCCCAAGATCTGTATGATTTTCTTTTTGCCTACAAATTGAGGATCAGAAAGACTTACCAGTGAACCATCTATATTTGAAAAGCTGAAATCCATTCTTTCATATTCTGGCAAAAGGTAGGTCATACTATCCATGTCTTTGAGTTGCACTGAATTATCTCTTTTCGCTTCCCAAATTGTCTGCCAAGTTTTTCCGGATCTAAATATGCCTTGTATACTAGAGTCAGGCTGTATTCTACCTTCAAAAAGGAAAGCATGGCTGCCATCGAAAGTTGATAGATAAATCTTTTTTTCTTGAACAGTACCTTCAAGGAATCTATAATCGCCAGTCTCCGTTTTGAAAGTTGCACTTAATTGATTCCCTGATTGTTTGAATTCTCCAATACCAGGATATGAATTATCTCCTTCTCCAAATATCGTAGACCAATTCCCCGTAAGATCCATAAAAGGCTCTTTCTCTAATTCAGTAAAGCGGTACCCTTTTCCATATTTTGCAATAAATGGAATACTATAATCCTCTTTATAAGACACATGCCATTTTCCTTGAATTACACCTTCTTTAAATTTGGCCCTTATGTATGTGTCATATTCGGGAAAGTCAATTCGGATAGTGTCATCGAGTGTAGCGCGTTCTCTACCATAACTTATATTATCTACTCGAATCTTTTCTTTGCCATTCTGAATTTCTATATAGAATGTGCTGTCAGATTCATAGACAACGTCAAATGTAAAGGGTAACTCTCCCGCTGTAACTTCCTTAAATGAAAGATTATTTGGATCGGCTAGGGGTTTTCCTTGCTTATCAAGTTGTTGAACAGGTGGATCAAGTCTAAGATATGCACGCCATTTCCCGGGAGGCAAAATAGTATATTCATTATCGAAGCTTACACAAGATGTAGCTGATAATAGAAATAAGGCGCAGATTATATAATTGATTTTTTTCAATATACTCATGAAGTATTTTTTTTAGTTTGTAGCAGAATTCTCGTTGTTATAATGGTCGTCCCAATCCTTTACTTTAGGATCTCCGAGTTGTCCAGTACTTTTTGCAACTATCATAGATACAGCTGCATCTCCTGTAACATTCACAACAGTTCTGCACATGTCCAATGGTCTATCTACTGCAAAAATTAAAGCAATCCCTGCTTCTGGAATCCCTGCTTGGCCAAGAACAATAACAAGCATAATGATACCTGCAGAAGGAACTGCTGCCGCTCCTATAGAAGCTAATGTGGCAGTTAAGATGATTCCGAGCTGAGCTCCAATACTTAGGTCAATATCAAAAGCTTGGGCAATAAAAATCGCAGCTACAGCTTGATAACAGCTTGTTCCATCCATATTAACAGTAGCCCCTATTGGAAGGATGAATGATGCAGCTTCTTTTTTAACACCAAGATGTTCTTCAACACGTTCCATTGTGACTGGTAGAGTAGCTGCTGAAGAAGAGGTTGTAAATGCTACAAGTTGAGCAGGACCAATTCCCGAGAAGAAGAAACCATATTTTTTACCAGTGAAAAGATAAACCAAAAGTGGATATACACCGAAGATCATGATTGCTAATCCAAGTAATAAGGTCAAAGAGTACATGCCTAAACCTGCAAAAATACCTGGATCAGGATTTTCAGCTACCAAAGAAGCCATTAGTGCAAATACACCCAGTGGCGAATAGATCATAATTAGATCTATAATTTTGAGAACTACTTCATTAAGGTTATCAAAAAAGTCTTTTACTGTTTTAGTTTTTTCTGGGGCTGAAAGTATAATGCCTATTCCAAACAGTATAGCGAAAAAGATTACTTGCAGCATGTTTTTGTTCTCAGAAGCCGCTTCAAATATATTTGAAGGTACAAGGTCAATTAAGGCTTGTAGAGGACCCGTTTCTTTCTGCGATAAAGCTACGTCGATTTTACCTTGAGCTGCCTCTTGATACTGTACGGAGAGTGATTCCCGAATTTCTAGAGGAATATACTCACCAGGCTTAATTAAATTCACCAATACCATACCAATTATTACAGCGACAACAGTCGTTGCTATGTATGTTATCAGAGTCCTGCCACCAAGCTTGGACAACTTAGATATATCCTTCATATCTGATATTGCCTTCACAAGAGAGGCTACGATAAGTGGTACCGCTATAAGTTTAAGGCCATTAATGAAAATTGTTCCAAATGGCTTGACGTAATCAATTACAATTCTTTTTACTGTATTGGATTCACTGCCTGTTCGATTATCAATTATTACAGCCACAAATCCTATGATTATACCAAGGATCATACCTATAATAATTTTCCAGTGTAACGCTAGTTTTTTCATACTATTGGATCTTTTACTCATTTAGAGTTTTCTTAGGTGTTTTAATTAAAAGTATAACCATTCAAAAAGTCACGAATGATCATGCGCTTTTTGCCTTGAATCTGTAAATCTGTAATGTCTAAATAACCATCTTCTGCCCAAAGGTGAAGATATGACTTTCCATCAGTTTCAAAATCTGAAGTTCCATCAGCTCTTTCCTTTAAGACCTTTGAACAAGCATAGATCTTCAGCATTTTACTATCCAATGTGGTCCATGCAGTAGGGAAGGGGCTTAAACCTCGAACAAAATCATAGACTTTTTTGATAGATTGGTTCAAATTTATTTCACAAGTTTCCTTGAAGATTTTTGGAGCTTCAGAGACTAAGGAATCATCTTGAGGAATTGAAGAAACGGTTTCTTTTTCGATTGCTTCAACGGTTTCAAGAATAAGATCTGCTCCTAAATGCATCATCTTGTCATGAACAATGCCTGCTGTATCATCTGCACCAATGGGTAAGTTTTTTTGACTGATGATATCACCAGTATCAATAGCGTGCTGTAAAAAGAATGTCGTAACTCCCGTTACTTGTTCGCCATTCATGACTGCCCAGTTGATAGGAGCTGCTCCTCTGTATTGAGGAAGCAGGGAGCCATGTAGGTTAAAAGTCCCTCTATTTGGCATTGACCAAACTACTTCAGGTAACATTCTAAACGCCACAACAACTTGAAGGTCAGCATTTAAATCTTTTAATTCTTTGATAAAATCTGGCGCCTTAAGATTTTTTGGTTGCAGAACATTCAAGTCATGTTCTAAAGCATATTTTTTTACAGAAGATTGGATTAATTTTTTTCCACCTCGGCCTCCAAATTTGTCAGTAGCAGTAATGACACCTACAATATTTTTTTTTGCTTTTATTAGTTTGTCCAATGCAGCTACAGCAAAGTCGGGCGTACCCATAAACACTATTCTCATCTCGTTTTTACATTTGTGCTTAAAATAATCAGATTTTACTAATTATTAGTTTTTTTAAGTTATATTCTATTTAAATCAATTAATTTGACGAAATGCCTTTCGCATTTTAGTATTTTTAATCTTCAATTACATTTTATCTTGGAAAGAAACTTCAATCTTAGTTATCGTTCAGATACGCCGCAATTACAAGGCCTTCTTTGGGATTGTACGTCACCTAAAGCTATACTTATCTTAGTACATGGTATGGGAGAGCATATTGGTCGCTACGAACATGTTGCAAAACATTTTAACGACAGGTCTATCGCTGTTTTTGGAACAGATCTTACTGGTTTTGGAATGGCACACGGGAAAAAGGGGCATGGAGTTAATCTATTAGAAATGAAACATATAGTTCGGGCAAAAGTAGATTATGCTGCCGAACATTATCCAGCAATTCCAATTATAATTTTTGGTCAAAGTATGGGAGGAAATATCGCACTCAATTATCAGCTATCAGAAAATGATTCGCGAGTATCAGGGTATATAGCAGCGAGTCCTTGGATTCAAACAGGAACACCTTTAAGTCCAGTTTTGATTTTTGCAGCAAGCATACTTTCAAGAATAGCTCCTAAAGTGACGAAAAGTAATGATTTAGTAGTGGAAGGAATTTCTGACATGGAGATAGAAGTTAAAAAGTATATCTCTGATCCTTTAGTTCATGATCGTGTTTCATTTGGCTTCGGATATGATATGTTTCTCGGAGCAGAATATTTAGATTCCTATAATGAAGGTAGTCTCAAGGTTAATACACTCATTAGCCATTCGAAAGATGATATTCTTACTTCAGCTAAAGCTTCCAAGGCATTTGCAAAGAGAAATCCTGCTAAATTAAAATATTTGGACTGGGAAAATCTAGGTCATGAGTTGCACAACAGTAGTAAAAAGGCAGAAATTTTAAATACATATTCGAGTTGGGTAGAAAGTCACCTTTAGATGATCTAGACCAACAAAATAATATTAACCTAATATAAAAATAATGATTGCTAGAGATTTTATCCTAAACCTCCCTAGTAGAATTAATCCTGCAGCATTGACTGATCTTGATTCTACTTTTCACTTTGATATAAGTGGCCCAAATGGTGGGCATTTCACTGTCGTTGTGGGTAGTGGAGAAGTGAATGTTGAAACGGGATTGATTGGAGACCCTAAATGTGTTGTTACTGTAAGTGATACGAACTTAGAATCATTGCTAAGCGGTAAATTAAACCCAATGATGGCAATGATGATGGGCAAAATTAAAGTTTCAAACACCAGTGAGATGATGAAGTATGCTAAAATATTTGGCTTACTTTAAGCATTCAAATTCTCTTTATTGACTCTATGATATAAAGTGGGCGCTTTTTAATTTCTTGATATATGTTAGATAAGTAAACACTTATTATATAAAGATTTAGGCATGTTATAGCAAAGAAAGTAGAACTCAATACTACCAAAAATGCCCATCCTGGCACAGCTTCATGGTATGCACCAAAAATATCATAATTTGTGAATTTGACAAGAAGCGTATTGCTGATTACAACAAATAAAATCCCAAGAGATAGAACAAATATCCAAAGCATAAGACTTCTTAAAAATGTAGAAAAAGATGTTATCGCCAGGAGCGATGTTCGGAATTGTTCTCCGAGTGTCCTATCTGTATGACTAACGGATTTTTCTACGTTTATATATGAGGAGTTATAACCAACTACTGCATATAAGGCTTTCATAAATCGTACATTTTCTCTAAGGCGAAGTAGTGAATTTAACGCTCGTCTAGAAATCAACCTAGTATTATGTGCATGCGCATCTAGTTTTAGGTCTGAGTACCTTCCTAAAATTCTAATAAAGGATTTGTAGAGAATATTTGAAAAGAAGCCGAGCTTTTTCCTGTTTCCTCTCAAATAAACTATGTCGTTACCCGTCTGCGTTTGCTCATATAGTAATCCAATAAGATTTAGATCTTCAAAAAAATCGTGTTCTAAGAGTAAGGTGTAATCCCCATTTGATCGATCGAATCCTGCAAGAACCGCGTTGTTAAAGTGGGTTTGTTGCGAAAGGTTAAGTATGAAGGTGTTTTGACGAATGTCAGCATCTAATTGCTCAAATTTATCATCCGATATAGACTTCCCAAGGTTGTTTACCAAAATAAATTCGAAATCCTTGAATGTCTGTTTAACATAATCATAGAGTCGGGGGAGTTCGAGGCTTAATTGATTTGCAAATCTTTCATTATCAATGATTAAAATAACACTTAGGAATGTTTTTGCAGGATTAGCCATCATAGAAAACTTCAGTTACTGAATGATTTGGTTGTTAAATGAAAAAGTATTGCAATTAAAAATATAAGCAAATATATGGATTATTCTTATCACCTTATTATATTGATTGTTTAGTATACTCCTGTATTTGCTATTTCAATTGCAGAATTCATACAATCTACAATTTTATAACCCAATATGTCTAAGCCTTTCCCAATATACCTGCAACATGATCTTAGAGATTGTGGAATAGCATGCCTAAGAATGGTTTGTAAGCATTATGGAATGTCTTATTCCGCACAACACCTGAGAAGCATACTGATTCCCAGTGGTGATGGAATAACCTTATTTGAACTTGGAGAAGGAGCTGAAAAACTAGGGTTACGAAGTTTTGCTGCTCGGGTGAGTTTATCTCAACTAAGTGAAACAGTGCCATTGCCTTGCATAGTGTATTGGGAAGAGAATCATTATGTAGTTGTCTATAGAGTAAGTAAAAAACATGTTTGGATTGGAGATCCTGCTCAAGGATTACGAAAGTTGTCTATTCAAGAGTTTTCAGATAGCTTTCATTGTGTAGAAGAAGATGGACAGCAATTAGGTATTACACTAATTATGGAGCCAGTTGAAGATACAACGGACTCTTATGGTAATGACGATAAGTCAAATAGTGGAAGGCAATATATCAAGCGATATTTGAAGCAGAATAAAATGTTGTTATTTCAGCTTGTATTTGGACTCTGTTTTTCGGTAATTCTTCAGATTGTTTTTCCATTTCTAATCATGGGCATTGTAGATGAGGGGGTGAGTAGTCAGGATTATTCATTCATTAAACTGGTTGCAATAGCATGGTTGATCCTTTATTTAAGCCAGGTTCTTATTGAGCATTTAAGACAAAAAATATTCCTTCAAATCGGTGCACGAACCAACCTAAGTCTAGTCAGTGATTATCTAATTCGACTATTTAAAATGCCAATCGACTTCTTCTCTGGCAGACATACTGCTGATATTACAAGACGATTGTATGATGGTGAGCGTGTAGAACGCATGCTAACAACTTCATTTTTACCAGGTACTTTTGCAATAATTGGAATATTGCTAACCGCTTCTGTATTGGCTTATTTTAACCTAACCGTTTTTCTAGTTTTCGTAGTTGGCTTATTACTTTACTTCCTGATCGTTCTGCTTACAGTTGATAGGCAAAAAAATGAAGCCTTTAAACGCTATGATGTTGAATTGGAGAATCAATTAAAACTGGAGGAAATCGTAAATGGTATTCAGGATATCAAGCTGAATAATGCTGAAACAATGAAAAGATGGGACTGGGAAAGATCTGAAGCAAAACTTTTCAAACAGGAAATTCAGTTCAATCAGCTGACCCAGCGTTTATCAATGTCAACTAAGCTAATTAACGAAATTAAGAATATAGCTATATCCTGTATTTCCGCAATGGCTGTGATTGATGGTACACTTTCTCTGGGCGCATTATTTGGTATACAGTATCTGGTGGGGCAAATGAATATTCCAATTATTCAATTGAAATCCTTGTTACTAGGGGGAGGATCAGCTCAGCTTAGTTTGGATCGAATGCAGGAGTTTGCGGCTGATACCGACAAAAATTCAGCAGAAAAATTTAAATACATTCCCGAGCACGGGAATATTGTATTTGAGAATGTTTCCCATTCACATAAAATTGCATCTGAGCAAAATCAATTATCAAATCTTTCATTCTCTATAGAACGGGGTAAAACTACTGCAATAGTTGGAAGCTCTGGATCAGGAAAATCTTCTGTCTTGAAGTTATTACTCGGTATTTACAAGCCGGATACTGGACAAATTCGAATTGGGAATACGAATTTAAATAGCATGGAATCTAAGAGTTGGAATAAAGCTTGTTCCTATGTGCTTCAGGACAGCTATATTTTTTCTGATAGTATTGCAGAAAATATTGTCTTAAGTGATGGATATATCAATGAGGAAAGACTCAGGCAAGCTACCCAATTAGCGAATATCAATCGCTTTATAGAGGATTTACCGATGGGGTACCATACTCAAATCGGAAAGAATGGTATGGATCTAAGTAAAGGACAACTGCAACGCATTTTATTGGCAAGGGCCTTTTATAAAAAAGGTGATTTCATCATACTCGATGAAGCTACATCGGCATTAGATGGTTATAATGAAATAATGATTCTTGACTCCATAGAGGAGACATTTGCGGATAAAACAATCCTAATTGTTTCCCATCGTTTAAGTGCTGTAAAATCAGCAGACCATATTCTTGTAATCGAATCGGGAGAACTCGTCGAAGAAGGTACGCACAGTACATTGATGGATAAAAAAGGAGCTTATTATCGCTTGTTTTCTAGTGTATATTAAATCCCCAAAGCATGAATGAAAAGAAAGCTGAAGAAATAGAAGAAATTATTGGAAATCCACCTTCATGGCTATTAAGTTACGGCACTGCTATTGTAATTCTGGCAACCATGGTTCTTGTGGTTTTAGGCTGGGTTTTGGAGTTTCCAGAAAAGGTGAGATCCGATATAGAAATTGTTACCATTGAGCCACCAACCCAACTTTATATTAATAAATCAAATTATTTAGCTCAGCTATTAGTCGGACATCAGGACACCGTAAAGAAAGGAGATTATATTGCTATAATGGAGCATGACGCAGCCTTCGATGATATCCTTAAACTAGAGGAGCAATGTAACCAACTCATGGAGTTTGGACAGCAAGATTTGAAATCCTTTAATCTGAAAGAGAATTATAAATTGGGAAGCAAAGTAGCTGACGCTTACTTTGATTTACTAGAATCTATACGCACGATAGATCTTAAAGACAAAAATAAAAGTACTGATAAAAGAGCTCTTAGAAGAATTAAACGTCAAAAGTACCCATTAGAGAAAACGCTCAAAATACTTCAGGAAAAAGACTTACAAATTGGAAGGAAAAATATAAGTCTTGCCAAACAAAAGATCCAAAAGGAAGAGCCCTCCACAAATAAAAATGCAACAAAGGCAGAAAAGGATCTACTGAAAGCTGAAGAACAGCTAAGTACATTGCTAAAACGTATCGAAGATGTAAAAAAGGAAATAGCTGATTTGAATTTAGATATTTTCAAGCTAGAATATGGTGAAGACACAAATACTGAACTTGCCTATCAAAAGTTTAATCGATCCTTGTATAAGGTACTAGAGGAAATTAATAATTGGAAAACAGAACATATTTATAGTACACCTATAGATGGTGTAGTTTCCTTGAGTAATACCAAGGTATATGCTAGTAAAAGACCTTTCTTAAGAAGAGATGATCTTCTAGTAACTATTCTCAATCACAGAAAACTGTCTAAGCCTCTTTTGGGTAAAATCCAGTTGGATGCAAAGAGTTATTCTATGGTTGCTGAGGGACAAACGGTTTTTCTACAATTGGATGGATATCCCAATTCTGATTTTGAGAAACTTAAGACTGTAGTTTATAAAAAATCAGCTTTGGGTATGGATAATGTCTATGAAGTTGAAATTCTTATTAAAGAAGAGGAATTAAAGAGAAGAGGCATTTCTTTCGTGTATGCTATGAAAGGAAATGCCGAGATACTCACAAAAGAATACAATATCTGGCAACGGATTATATCTAAAATTTAAAAAGGTTGCATCTAAGCGATCAGTTTTTTTTATAATCATGAATAGTTAAAGGAGATTTTAGAAGTATTATCTGTATCAGGAAAGTGATTAGGCCTTGTTCATTAAAGCCAGTGACATGGCTTCAGTAATTTGTATGATTTAAAAAGTCTTGCAAAATGGTACTAAACTGAATAAGGAATTTCTATAAAATGAAAAAGGGCAGAATCTTAGAGATCTGCCCTTTTTTATTTTATCCTTTAAATTTTAAAGGTGAATAACTTCATCGTAAGCTGCTGCAACAGCCTCCATAACAGCTTCACTCATAGTTGGGTGAGGATGTACGGTTTTTATCATAGTATGTCCAGTAGCTTCAAGTTTTCTAGCTGCTACTACCTCTGCAATCATTTCTGTTACATTAGCACCAATCATGTGAGCACCTAAGAACTCTCCATATTTGGCATCGAAGATTACCTTCACAAAGCCCTCGCTAACACCAGCAGCTTTTGCTTTTCCTGACGCTGTGAATGGAAACTTACCTACTTTGATTTCATATCCAGCAGCTTTTGCAGCTTCTTCGGTATAACCTACAGAAGCAACTTCTGGAGAACAGTATGTACAACCTGGGATATTATTATAATCAATAGTTTCAGGATTCATGCCTTTGATTGCCTCTACACATGTAATACCTTCTGCAGATGCAACGTGCGCTAGTGCAGGTCCCTTAACAATATCACCGATAGCGTGAATACCAGCTACATTTGTTCTGTAGTACTCATCAACTTCAACAAGTCCTCTATCTGTTTTTATCCCTAAAGTTTCTAGTCCGAGATTATCGGTATTTGGTGTTACACCAGCAGCAGAAAGCACAACATCACATTCTATGATCTCTTCTTTCCCCGTCTTACGGTTTTTAACAGTAACCTTACATCCTTTACCTTTAGTATCTACTGATTCTACTGAAGAATTGGCCATAACCTTCATGCCTTTCTTCTTGTATAATTTAGTAAGTTCTTTTGATACATCTTTGTCTTCTCTAGGAACAAGACCTTGTTCCATAAATTCAACTATTGTTACATCAGTACCTATTGAATTATAGAAATAAGCAAATTCAACACCTATAGCTCCTGCACCCACTACAACCATTTTCTTAGGCTGTACATCAAGGGACATAGCTTTTCTATAGCCTATTATCTTCTTATCATCAATCGGTAAGCTAGGAAGTTGTCTTGCTCTTCCCCCAGTAGATAAGATGATGTTTGATGCTGCATATTCAGTGACTTTACCAGCTGAATCTTTAACGGAAACTTTTTTACCTCGAACAAGTGTACCGTGCCCCATTATAACATCGATCTTGTTCTTTTTCATAAGGAAGTTGACTCCTTTACTCATTCCTTCCGCAACAGTTCTAGATCTTTTGATCATTGCACTGAAGTCTGCTTCCGACCCACTTACTTTTATTCCATAATCTTCTGCATGTGAGATATATTCAAATACTTGTGCACTCTTCAATAGAGCCTTTGTAGGGATACAACCCCAATTCAAACATATTCCACCAATACTCTCACGCTCAACAATGGCAACTTTCATACCTAACTGCGAAGCCCTAATGGCAGCTACATATCCACCAGGACCACTACCAACTACAATAATATCGTAATTCATTTTTTATTTTTTACGCAAAAGATGATTTAAAAATTTGCCCAAATATAATCAATTGCAGTTGAATTTCAGATTAGCTACAAATAAAATTCCCTGTTGTAAAAGACAACAGGGAATCAATCGACTTACTGATACTATTATAAAAATAATTATATCCAATTTTGTGAGGCTCGAAGTGTTTAAAAACTTGCGCCTAGACTAAAGTTATACAAAGTCATGAAGAAAATACAATATATTTTAATTTTTCTCAGATGTCATTAAGATTCTTATCATTCTTGATTCTCCAATTGGAGTTTCATCCATTTTTAGATAGATTATGTCTGAAAACTGCACCTTTTGACCTGTTTTTATCAATTCTTTTTGATTTTGAAATTCAGTGGCAAACTGATTTAGGACGAATAGTGAAGGGTCAAGGGCTGAAAAACTATTAAAGATGTCCGTTGCAAAGTCAACAATTGACTTTTCTGAATTGGTTTGAAATCTAAATTCTTGACTAATTTCATTACAACCGTTTTGTATGATCTCAATTTGCTCATTTTTCAGCAAAAATGATTCAAGTGTTTTGTTTGGTCCAAGTTTTTCAAACTGATAATTAGTCAGTGAATCTTTAACAGTTTTAAATATGGCAACTGGAGCATTGTAGAGACAATCTGATTCAACAGAGTTTGAGGCATTACTATTACCGTTTTCTACTGAACATGAACTCAATAAGAAGAAAATAACTGTTGATAGAGCAATTATTTTAATAGGATTTGACAATGTCATAAAGAAAGTTGTGAATTAAGTCAAAAAATAATTATACAAGTTATAGATTTGTAATGTTAAAAATAACCTAGACTAAATTATTTATTGTAAAAAGTATAGTATGGAAGGGAAAGCCATTGTAGATGCGCATCAGCTGATTGATCAGTTCATGAGCACACTCATTGCTAAGAACCCAGGTGAAACAGAATTTCATCAGGCGGTTCGTGAAGTTTCAGAAACAATTATTCCTTTTATTAATGCAAATCCAAGGTATCAGAAAAAAGCGCTTTTAGAGCGTTTGACTGAACCTGACAGGCTTATCTCGTTCAGAGTATCCTGGCTTGATGATGCTGGAGACATTCAGGTCAACAAAGGATATCGTGTGCAGTTTAATAACGCATTAGGTCCTTACAAAGGTGGCTTGAGATTCCACCCCTCTGTAAACCAATCAATCCTTAAGTTCTTAGGTTTTGAGCAGATTTTCAAGAATAGCCTTACAACGCTGCCTATGGGTGGAGGTAAGGGAGGGTCGGACTTTAATCCAAAAGGTAAATCCGATAATGAAATCATGAAATTCTGTCAAGCATTTATGCTTGAATTGAACCGTCATATTGGTGCTGATACAGATGTTCCAGCTGGTGACATTGGTGTTGGTGGTAGGGAGATTGGATATATGTTTGGGATGTATAAAAAGATTAAGAATATTCACCATGGTGTCCTTACTGGAAAGGGCTTAAATTATGGTGGTTCTTTGATCAGACCTGAAGCGACAGGTTATGGCTGTGTTTATTTTGTTGATTACATGCTTAAACAGCATAATGATAAAATTGCTGATAAAGTTTGCCTAGTTTCTGGATCGGGGAATGTAGCTCAATATGCTACTGAAAAATTAATTGAACTTGGTGCTAAAGTAGTAACCTTATCTGATTCGTCAGGAACAATTTATGACTCAGAAGGTATTACAAAAGAAAAACTTGATTGGATAAAGGATCTTAAAAACAATCGCAGAGGAAGAATTAAAGAATATGCCGATCAATTTGGTGCCTTATATTTAGAAGGAAAGCGACCGTGGTCAATAAATGCAGATCTTGCATTCCCATGTGCAACTCAAAATGAATTGAATGAAGAAGAAGCTAGAACATTAGTTTCGAATGGCATTATAGCTGTTGCAGAAGGTGCCAATATGCCAGTTACTGCAGCAGGTGTAGAAGTTTTACAGAACAATAATGTTCTATTTGCTCCTGGTAAAGCTTCAAATGCTGGAGGTGTAGCTACATCGGGCCTTGAAATGAGTCAAAATTCGCTTCGTTTGAATTGGTCGAGAGAAGAAGTGGATATGAAACTTAAAGATATAATGAAGGCTATCCACACCCAATGTATTAAATATGGTAAAAAAGAAGATGGATCTGTGGATTATGTTCAAGGGGCTAATATAGCAGGATTTGTTAAGGTTGCAGATGCAATGCTTGATCAAGGTGTAATTTAGATTCCAAGAATTTAAATTATAAGCTTTTCAGGTTTGTTTAGGTCTTCATATTTATTATTTTTGTGGCTCACAATTAATAGTTGATTTAATATGGCTAGAGAATTACAACTTCGTGATGCCCTGAATGAGGCGATGTCTGAAGAAATGAGACTAGATGACAGAGTCTTTGTTATGGGTGAAGAAGTAGCTCAATACAATGGTGCCTACAAGGTAACTAAAGGTATGCTTGATGAATTTGGCGCTCAGCGTGTAATAGATACACCAATTGCTGAGTTGGGTTTCGCAGGAATAGGAGTAGGAGCAGCAATGAATGGTCTAAGACCGATCGTTGAGTTTATGACTTGGAACTTTGCAGTCCTAGCATTTGATCAAATTGTCAACAATGCAGCTAAAACTTTGTCACAATCTGCTGGTCAGTTTTCATGTCCAATTGTATTCAGAGGACCTTCTGGAACTGCTGGTCAATTGGCTCAACAGCACTCTCAAACATTTGAGAGTTGGTTGGCAAATTGTCCTGGATTGAAAGTTATTTCAACATGTGATCCTGGAGACGCTAAAGGACTAATGAAAGCGGCTATTCGTGATGAAGATGTTGTTTGTTTCATGGAGTCAGAGCAAATGTATGGTCACAAGGGACTAGTTCCAGATGGTGAACATATTATCGAGATCGGTAAAGCTGCTGTAAAGCGCGAAGGTACAGACGTTACTATTGTTTCTTACAATAAGATGGTACTTGTTGCTCTTGAGGCTGCCGAAGAATTAGCAAAAGAGGGAATCTCTGCTGAGGTTATTGATCTTAGAACGGTAAGACCTTTAGACTATAAAACACTGGTGAACTCTTTGAAAAAGACAAACCGTATGGTTGTCGTTGAAGAATCTTGGCCGTTTGCATCTGTTGCATCTGAGATTGCTTATCAAATGCAATCATATGCTTTCGATTACCTTGATGCTCCTGTAGCTCGAGTAATGGGAGCAGATACATCGATGCCTTACGCTCCAACATTGGTAGAGGAATTTCTTCCAAACCCTACTAAAGTTGTTAAAGCTGTCAAGCAGGTTGTCTATAGATAATTAATAGAAATTGAAGATATAAAAAAGGGCTCCTTATTGGAGCCCTTTTTTTGTGTCAAAAATTGAGAGGCTCTTTTTTAATCTTAACCAAAAAAAGATGCGAATCACTATTGTTTTAGTTTTCACTCTAGCTTTTTACAAAGCAAATGGACAATGTAATCTCATGCTTACGGGGGTATTTGATGGTCCTCTACCCGGAGGGCTTCCAAAAGTTGTTGAGATATATGTCAATACGGATATTTTTGACTTAAGTAACTATGGACTTGGTTCTGCTAATAACGGAGGTGGATCCGATGGGATTGAATTTATGTTTTCTAATGATACTGTTCAGGCTGGCTCATTTATATATATTTCCGCAGAATCAACTGCCTTCTTAGATTTTTTTGGATTTGCACCCAACTACCTAACTGGCACATTGCCTACTTCAGCTTGTTATTTCAATGGAAATGATGCAATTGAGTTGTTTTACCAAAACCAAATTATAGATCGTATCGGAGATAGCAATGTTGATGGTTCGGGAACGGTATGGGACTATCAGGATGGTTGGCTATATAGGTATGATAATCAGATTTGTAATTTAGGAACATACGATTATACAATGTGGGAATCTAGTGGCACTGGTGCATTGCTTGGAGCCTCTGATAATGATTCAGCTACATATCCCTTTCCAATTGGAACCTATCAAAATTCACCTTTACCAATACATGATTTTGTAGTTGAACATGAAGTTTCTGAAGACATAGTATTGTTGAATATACTTTTACTTGGAACACTCGAAAATGAAACTATCCTTTTAGAACGATCAACAAACGGACTAGATTTTACAGCATTTCAAATGCTTAGTCCTCAACAACTTATTTTAAAGCTTGAACTTCCAGGTTTAAGGGCATATGAGTATTTAAAGATAAAACTCCTTGACAATGCAGGCCGCGTATTTGTTGAAAGGGTCTTGTCTTTGGACTGGAAAGAAGAAGTCCCCTATGTTTGTTATCACACAGGGGACGATTTAGTCTTGATTAACACCTCAGAAAAAGTAGTATCTGTAGGCGTATATTTTATTAATAGTCAGTCTTTTAAATCTATTGAGCTACTCCCTTTTCAAGAAGCAAAACTGTCTATTAGCTTACGTATTCAGCCCCTAGTTGTCCTTTTTAAGGATAGAAAGGGGAGAAGCTTGTTTTCTAAAAGGATTTTATTGTAAGGCCTGTAATGCTTCGATCTTTGTGAGTTCACGAACATCACCGCTTTGCATTCCTTCGATTGAAATTCCACCAATCTTCACTCGAACCAGTCTTAAGACAGGATAACCAATCTTGGCAAACATCTTTCTGACTTGGCGATTTTTACCTTCTGTAAGTTCTATTTGAATCCAGAAAGTTGGAATTGCAACTCTAGTTCTAATCGGCGGATCTCTATCAGGTAATTCAACTGATGTCCCAAGGATCTTTACTTTAGCAGTAGCACACTTGTGATCCTTCTTATTGACACGAATAGTTAAACGACCATTTCTTAATGTATCTAGGTCTGTATTAGTTGGAATACCTTCAACTTGAACCCAATATGTCTTCTTCTTTTTAGAAGTAGGATCGAGAAGGTCCTTATTCATCTTTTTATCATTTGTCAATAACAAAAGCCCTTCAGAATCTCTGTCCAAGCGACCAACAGGGTACACATCTTTAGGAAACTTGTGTAGGTCGGAGAGGACCTTATGTTCAGGCACCTCTTTGGTGAACTGACTTAAGTAGCCGTAAGGCTTCGATATGACGTAAAATCTATTCATTTATATTTTTTATACATTGAATCGGAAGTGCATAACATCTCCGTCCTCAACCACATAATCTTTACCCTCAACATTCATTTTCCCAGCTTCTTTAACTTTAGACTCGGATCCAAAGCTAACGTAATCATTGTATTTGATAACTTCAGCACGAATAAAACCTTTTTCAAAGTCGGTATGAATAACGCCTGCTGCTTGAGGAGCTTTCCAATCTTTTACAATGGTCCATGCTCTAACCTCTTTGACACCAGCAGTGAAATAAGTGATCAAATTTAATAGCTTGTAGCAAGAGCTTATCAGCTTATTTACACCAGGTTCGTTTAATCCAAGTTCTTCTAAGTACTCAAGGCGTTCTTCCTTCGTATCTAAAACCGCTATTTCACTTTCAATATCAGCACTAATTAGAATAACCTCTGCATGTTCATCCTTTACAAATTCTCTGAACTTGCTCGTATGCTCGTTACCATCATTTACTGAATCTTCATCTACATTACAAACATAAAGAATTGGCTTCCCAGTCAAAAGGCTTAGATCTTTGTACAACTCTTCAGTCGTCTCATCAATCTCAAAACTTCTTGCTGGTTTCATTGAGTTTAAGTGGTCCAGAAGACTTGTTGCTACTTCAAATGCTTTTTGATCTTCCTTCTTACCTGACTTCGCCTGCTTCTTGAGCTTTTCAATTCGCTTATCAACCGTTTCTATATCTTTAAAAAGCAACTCGGCATCAATGGTCTCCTTATCTCTAATCGGATCTATACTACCATCTACATGCACAATATTGCCATTTTCAAAACAGCGAACAACATGTATGATAGCATCTACCTCTCTGATGTTTCCAAGGAATTGATTTCCTAATCCTTCACCTTGAGAAGCACCTTTGATTAACCCAGCAATATCTACGATTTCAACCGTCGTTGGTTGCACCTTTTCAGGACTTACCAGTTCACTTAGTTTGTCCAGTCTTACATCTGGAACTGTTATCATACCAACATTAGGATCCTTCGTTGCAAAAGGATAGTTAGCTGCTAGTGCTTTAGCAGATGTTAATGCATTGAAAAGAGTTGATTTACCTACATTTGGAAGTCCAACGATACCGCATTTTAG
>JAQXAY010000018.1 GCA_029252685.1 Saprospiraceae bacterium
TGGGAGTATATCGGGTGTTGTCCCTGATTTACAGGCTAACCACCCAGTAGGTAGCGTAGCATCCTGTGGTTGTATTCCCTCAAAAGAAGGATTAGAAAGCTCTACTTGGGCGTGTATAATCATTGAAAACGAGGTCAATAAGCTTACCAGGATATATCTTCTCATGTAAAGGTCTATTCGTTATATCTTCTTATAATATACGAAGCTATTTCATTTTTATTGCAAATCATCATCCAGCAAATCTGGTCTACGTGCTTTAGTGCGTTCTATAGACTTATCATATCTCCATTGGTCTATCAAAGCCAA
The DNA here is from genome assembly GCA_029252685.1 of Saprospiraceae bacterium. Taxonomy (GTDB): domain Bacteria; phylum Bacteroidota; class Bacteroidia; order Chitinophagales; family Saprospiraceae; genus AM-2324. Next base: position 307 of record JAQXAY010000018.1, read on the forward strand.
ATTACCCGAAAGCAATATTTCAGGAACAGTCCAACCCTTATAATCGGAGGGTCGAGTATAAACTGGAGGAGCCAAAAGATTATCTTGAAAAGAATCAAATAAGGCAGATGTTTCATCATTCAATACGCCAGGCAATAATCTTCCTATCGAATCAACAATAATAGCTGCAGCTAACTCTCCCCCAGAAAGGACAAAGTCACCAACAGATATTTCCATGGTAATGAATTGTTCTCTTATACGCTCATCTATTCCTTTGTAATGGCCACACAGAATCATTAAGTTGCCTTTGAGCGATAACTTATTGGCATCGCCTTGGTCATACCGTTTTCCATCAGGAGTAACATAGATAATCTCATCATAGGTTCGTTCAGCCTTCAAGGCATTGATGCAAGACTCTATTGGTTCTATCATCATGACCATTCCAGCACCTCCACCATATTGATAATCATCAACCTGACGATTCTTCCCTAAACCAAAATCCTTGAGGTTGTGTACTACAACCTCAAGGAGATTACGCTCTTGAGCTCTTTTCATAATGGAATGCTCAAAAGGGCTTTTTAAAAGATCTGGTTGAACAGAAATAATATCTATTCGCATCTTTATATGTTTTATTCTAAGATTTCAAGTAATTCAACCTCGAATATCAATGTAGCATTTGGCCCAATAGGTCCGCCTGGCCTTGGATTTGCTCCATAAGCAAGATCACCAGGAATATAGAATTTATACTTTGAACCTTCTTCCATAAGCATAACGCCTTCTGTCCATCCTTTGATTACTTGATTAAGAGCAAATTCAGCTGGCTGACCGCGTTCTACTGAAGAATCAAATACCTCACCGTTCAACAAAGTACCTGTGTAGTGTACTTTTACTTTTGTTGAAGGAGAAGCTGGTTTCGCGCCAGTAGAAGCATTAAGAACTTCATACTGCAGACCTGAAGGTGTAACTGTTACACCATCTTTAGTAGCATTTTTAGCAAGAAATTGTTCTCCCGCTTTTACATTCGCCTCACCTTCCAAAGATGCAACCGCTTTCATTTCTTCATCTTTAGCAGCCATATATCGCTCAAAAACTGCCATAGCTTGTTCCTCTGTATAATTAGACTGCTTCTTGATTAATGCATCCTTCAGTGATTCAATCAACTCAACAGAGTTAATATCATCTGCATCCTGACCACCAACAGCATAGTTTGCCATATATGTTCCAAAGGCATAACTCAAATCGTTTAGTTGACTTGGATCAATTCCATTTGAAGCCACAGCAGTCTGAAGCATTTTTCCTGAAGATTCCATATCCATACGAGAACTTTCATTAAAATAATCCTCCATAGCCTGAATGAACTCAGTTGGATAAATCGTATCGAAATTAGGCTTTCCTAAATCCTTTGTAAGCAAGAAACCTAATGCATAAGATAGTGAATCTTTAAGATCATTATTTATACCTGAAGTCTCTTCGGCAGTATTTGTTTCATCAGTGGATGTGTTCTCAGTATTTGAACATGAACTAGCAAGTAGCAACCCTAACAGAGAGATGCTTAGAAAATATTTTTTCATAATTGATATAAGTTTATGAGCCCAAAAGTAAGTTTTATTATTAAATAACTGCTAATGAAAATAAAGTCAATTTATTCTTCACTCCATCTTTGCGTGTTTATTTCAAAACCAGCAAGGTCCAATACCCTGTCTACTACAGAATAAAGGACAGCATCTAAATCCTCTTGCCCGTGATAAAAGGAAGGTGTCGCAGGACAAATAATTGCACCGTATTCACTCAATCGGTGCATATTTTCTAAATGAAGCGTACTGTAGGGTGCCTCTCTTGGCACAAGTATCAGTTTACGGCGTTCTTTTAAGATTACGTCGGCAGCTCTTGTGATCAAATCATTTGAAAATCCAGAACGAATCCTAGCGAGCAATCCCATAGAGCATGGACAAACAATCATGGTATCGTATTTAGCCGATCCTGATGCAAAGGGGGCAAAGAAATCATTTTGCGCATAAATATCAAACCCAAAGGAATCATAGGAAGCCTCTTTAACTTCTAATTCCCAATTGAGCTTTGCATTTCCTGACATAACAAGACCTACTTTATCCCATTGATCTGAAACCTCTTGGAGACGCTTCATTAACAAGAAGGCATATCGAGCACCCGAAGAACCTCCTATTGCAAAAACAACTTTCTTTTTCATCATTATAATAACTCAGCGATCAAAAAAATACTACCTACCACAAGAATACAATCCTGCTCGCTTGCAGTAGATTTGGCGACAGCCAAGGCTGAGACCGAATTTTCTATTTTTTGACCTTGTAATCCCGACTCCTGCATTCGCTTGTAGAGTGTGGAAACATCCATTGCTCTTGGAATATCTGCACGAGTCAAGTAATATTTTGCATCTAAGGGAAACAATGGTAATATACCATCCATGTCCTTATCTGCTACAGTAGCAAAAACAATATGAAGTTGCCCCTGGTTCATCTTAGAAACAGATTCGAAGGTTTCCTTAAGGCCTTCTTTGTTGTGTGCCGAATCGAATATTGTCAATGGATTCCTCGATTGAATAAACCACCTGCCTATGTAATAGGTATCTGAACTTATAGTTGATAAGCCCTTAAATAATGATTTAGGTTCAAAGGAGTAAAGCGCTGGATAATTATGTGCTAAACATTTTAATAGAGCTATTGCAGAGATTAGATTTCGCTCTACAAATGGACCTTGAAGATCAGTAGGAAACTGATCCCTAATCTTATCGACTTGGTAAAGTGTCGGATGATCTGACTGTTTATTTAATTGTACTAAGTCTTTCGAATAAACTAGAGGAGCATCTAATTCAGAAGCTAACTGTTCAAAAACAAATGCCGTTTCCTGTTGAAATTCACCAATTACTATTGGTATTTTTGGCTTTATAATTCCCCCTTTCTCAAAGGCTATCTCTTCTAGTGTCTCACCCAAAAACTGCTGATGATCATATCCTATATTAGTGATCAAGCAAATCAATGGATCAACAACATTTGTAGAATCCAGCCGACCTCCCATACCTGTCTCGAGTATAATTATATCTGGTTGCTGCTGCTTAAAGTAAGAAACAGCCATCAAGAAGGTCAACTCAAAAAAAGAAGGCTGAAGGTCTTCAAACTTAGATTTATTGTGCGCTATAAAGTCTACAACAAAAGATTTCTCAACGAAAGAACCATTTATCTTTATCCGCTCCCTAAAATCTTTGTAATGTGGAGAAGTATACATTCCAACGCGTAATCCGGAGGCTTGAAGTACAGAAGCTATTATATGAGCACTAGTTCCCTTTCCATTCGTTCCAGCAATGTGGATGTATTTTAAATCTTTATGAGGATCTCCTAAACGCTTGAGAAGATCAACCATCCTTGAAAGATCTAACTTCAAAGCCACTGGACCTTGTCTTTGAAACATAGGCAGTTGTTTGAACATCCACTTGAGTGTTTCCTCAAATTTTCCCATCATCACCTTTCTAAATCGACTATTTATCTTTTATTATTTCTGACATCAACTGAAGTGCACCCCTATAATTCTTTTCTATAGAAATATAGCGTTCTAGTTGCTCAACATAAGCGATAAATGTTTTATCAAAATTTCTATCCACTTCTGAAAGTCCCGCTTTCATGTCCTCTAGATCACGACTCAACCTTCCGGCAATAGCATTAACACTTTTTGTATCATCTGTTGCTACAGCCTCCTCCAATCTTGGAGTCCACTTTTCCAAGTAATTTACTAAACCAGATTTCGTAAGTTCTACTTTCACGGCAGTTTCAATGATTCGCTCACTTTGTCCAAAGCCCGAGAAACTAAAAAAAGATATAAGTAGTACTATTAGCTGAAGTCTTAACATATTGTGATAATTTTACTCTAATTAAGAATACTTTTCTTACAAAAGAAGAAAATACAAGAAACGAAAAGAAATTGAAACGAAACTACCAAAGCACGAATTTGGTTTTGGTTTTGTAAAAAATTAAGTCTAAAATATAATAGTTTTTTAGTTTCTAGATATAAAAGTTATACTTGAAGTATGTTTACAGAGAAGCATCATCTAAATTATTTAAGTCCAAAGGATCTTGACCAATATCTCGAAAGAGGCTGGTTTAGAATGGTGCAGACTGTATTTACTTGTCAGTTTCTTTTTTTTGAGGGGGCGATATTCTCCACGATTTGGATAAGAAGGAACTTAAAAAATTTGGCTTTCACAAAAAGTCAGCGTAAACTGATTCAGCGAAACAAGAATCAATTCAGCTTCGAATTCGGACTTTTGAATATTGATAGAAATAAAGAAACGCTTTTTCACAAATATCGAAAATCCTTCAAAGGGTCTACCTATTTGAGTTTAAGTTCAAGCCTTTTTGAGCCCTTTGAATTGGCTAAAGTTCTTTTCAACTCCTACGAATGCAGGGTCTATGATGGGGATAAACTTATTGCACTGAGCATTTTTGATCTTGGAAATAAATCCTTAGCAAGTATCATAGGTATTTATGACCCGGACTACAAAGCACACAGTCTAGGTTTATTTACTATGTTTTTAGAAATGGAGTTTGGCAAGGCGCAAGGTTTTGAGTTTTATTATCCAGGTTACATCATACCGCCAAATACTAGGTTCAATTATAAACTACGTATTGGTGAGGCTGAGTTTCTTGATCAACAAAGTAAGCAATGGCTTCCTATTGCAGAACTCAACTCCCAGGAGCTTGCTCACTTAGAAATGAATGAGGCACTCAAAAAGGCAAACAAGATTCTTTCTAAAATAAACATCGAAAGTATACTACTAATATACCCTCCCTACGAAGGTACTATCTTTGGCCTATGGTCACTAGATTACTTAGAATATCCAATTATTTTAGAAGTAATCAAGAGTAATTCTGAAAGTGTGATTAGTTTGATTCTATGTTTTGATGTAAAAGACTCTCTATACAAACTTTATTTCTGTTCAAACTTCCATGACCTGAGTCATTATTATGATTCAAGCGATGAGGATAATCCTGCAACAGATGGGGTTATACATCCTACATCTTGGGAAGTAAAGTTCAAAGACCAGATGATCATTCAATCGGCAGATATAGATGTTGTAATTCGAAAGATTATGGAGTTACAATTCAGAACAAAAGATGAACCATTAATATAAAAGAGGGATGCTTGGCATCCCTCTTTTATATTTAATCTGATTTATTTTGCATCTGCTGATTTGCTCTATCTTCTTCTCGCATTCGGATATTAAGCTGATCAAAGTAATATCTAGCATTATTAAATTGGTAGAAAAAAAGTGCCTTTTCTGCAAATTCCATTGCATGCTCAAAGTCACCCTCGCGCTCATAAGCTATAGCTAAATTCACGCAAGCCTTGCCAGCAGTTTTAGGGTCTGCACTAGAGGAGAGCTCAAACCAAATATCTGCTGCCTTATCCCAATTCCCAACTTTCATATATTCAGAAGCACGCTTCATAGCTTCTTTGTGGGGTTTTTTACCCTTATTATAAATGGTTCTGTTTATTGTAATAAATACAGGAGCTATACGCTCGGCGTAAATACCTCCAACATTGAAACTAATATTTCTACTTGCATTTAGTGGATTTGGAAGTCTGTCTAAAGCAGCCTCTTGACTATCGCCTTGCCCACTGTAGTTTTCTCCAGCATCTGCAGTATATTCATCTACTAGAATTCGTTTAGAGGGATCATATATCCTCCACCCTATACGGATATTTAAATTGGCACTTGATGTCCAATACTTTTCAATGATCTCATTTCCTTCATCATCCTTTTTTTTCCTTTCTTCTTCATTAGCTGAAGAAAAATAATCAGAATCATAGGATTCAATAACAACTAAAGCATCCGCCCCTACTGAATTACAGATGCGCTCAACCTCAGACCAGTCTAAAGGAATCGCCATACGTTGACCGCCCCTTGTACCTTCCATACTAATACCTGTCTGAACAACCTCGAAACGAGGAGTATTCGCTAGGATAGCAGATAATCCCGTCATGGCCCTTTCTCGACCTTCTCTATCTTGTCCTATACCTTCACCTGAAATAAGTCCCTCCAAGACATTTAAAAATCCTGACGAAGGTTTTGACCTATCCATCAAGGCAATTTTCTGGATATTTGAATCTAAAACAATATCGGCAGGCCTCAATACTTCCATGGGTATAGAGGTATTACAAGCCATTATAAGAAATAGCAAAAATAATGGTGTCAAGCGGATAGGTCTCATAATCTAATCGTTTTGTTTAGCAATAGTTACTAAAACAGACTTTGAAGCCGGTGTTTTTGAACCTCTAGCAAATTGATCGATCGGTACCAAGGTATTTGCCTCGGGGAAATATGTAGCTATACATCCCTCAGGGATTGGATAGCTAACCAATATGAACTTATTTGCGAAGCGTTCAACTCCATTAAAAACAGATTTTATATTTACTACATCACCTGCATTCAAATTCAGTTTCTGAATATCATTGTCATTTATTAATACAACTCTACGTTCATTAATAATTCCCCTATACCGATCATCTAGTCCATAAATAGTCGTATTGTATTGATCATGGGAACGAATAGTCATCATAAGAAACTCCTTCTCACCTAGGGTCCAAGGGCGTCTAGGTAAGACTGAAAAATTAGCTTTACCTGATTCTGTGCTGAATTTGCGTGTTCTTGCACCGTTTGGCAGATAAAAGCCTCCAGGTTCTCTGACCCGTTCATTATAATTTTCAAATCCTGGGATTACCTGCTCTATTGCATCCCTTATCAAATCATAATTATCGACCATTTCTTGCCAGTTAATCTTTGTTTTGCCCGCTAATGTAATCTTTGCAAGATTACCTACTATAGCAGGTTCACTCATCAAATCGTAAGAAACAGGCTTTAGGACTCCTTGAGAGCTGTGTACAATACCCATTGAATTTTCAACAGTCACGAATTGTTCGCCACTGACTTGCAAATCATTCTCTGTTCTACCAAGACAAGGCAAGATAAGTCCTGTCTTTCCATGCACAAGGTGTGAACGGTTGAGTTTTGTGGAAACATGCACTGTAAGGTTTGTATTCCTTAAGGCCTCGGCAGTATACGAAGTATCTGGTGTCGCCGAAATAAAATTACCACCCATTGCAAAGAACACTTTTGCCTGCCCTTTATGCATAGCATTAATTGCATCCACTACTGGATAACCATGCTCTCTAGGTGACTTAATCCCAAATACAGTATCTAATTTGTCTAAAAATGCAGCCTTGGGGGCCTCCCAAATACCCATTGTTCGATCTCCCTGTACATTTGAATGACCACGCACAGGACAAGTTCCAGCACCTTCTTTGCCAATACTCCCTTTTAGGAGTAGAATATTGACAACTTCTTTTATGTTATCGACGCTATTCTCATGTTGGGTAAGGCCCATAGCCCAGCAAATAATAATTTTTTTCTTTTCAATAATCATCTGAGCAAGTGCCCTTACATCTTTATCCGACAAACCGGTCTGCTGCAACAAAGCACTATAATCATATGATTTTATATCCTCTAACAAATCCTCATAGCCCGAGGTGTATTCCTTTATAAAATCATGGTCAAAGACAGCTCCTGGGTTCTTTTTTTCCGCTTCCCACATCAATGCCATTAGCGCTTTGAATAAGGATACGTCTTGATTTATTCTTATTGGTAAATGTAAATCACAAAGTTCTGATCCTCCACTTACCATCTTTAAAGGACGTTGTGGATTAGTAAACTTAATTAAGCCTGCCTCTGGCAATGGATTTACTGAAACAACCTGCCCACCATTCTCTTTGCATTTCTCTAAGGCAGATAGCATCCTAGGGTGATTTGTTCCCGGATTTTGCCCGATAACCAAAATCAGCTCTGATTTGTGAAGATCTTCTAGGGTTACAGAGCCCTTTCCTATACCTAGGGTTTGACTTAAGCCCTGACCAGAACTTTCATGGCACATGTTTGAGCAATCTGGAAGGTTATTGGTTCCGTATTCGCGAGCAAACAATTGATAAAGAAAAGCTGCCTCATTCGATGTTCTTCCAGAAGTATAGAATAAAGCTTCATTTGGACTATCAAGTCCATTCAATTCCTCTGCGATAAGATTGAATGCCTCATTCCATGATATTGGTGAATAGTGCGTTTCATCTTCAAAGATAACCATAGGCTCTTTAAGACGACCTTTTTTACCAATCTCAAAATCAGACCATTCCGACATTTTTTGCACGGAATTCTTTTCAAAGAAAAAGCGATCTATTGACTTATTGGTCGCCTCTTCAGCGATAGCTTTCATGCCATTCTCACAATATTCTCCAAAAGGAGAACGATCATCATCTGGATCTGGCCATGCACAACCAGGACAATCAAAGCCTCCTTTCTGATTCACTCGAAACATGGTCTTCAAAGCAGGCACTGGGCTCATATACTTGAATGCATGGCCCATAGCAGAAGCTAATGCAGGGAAACCAACTGAATTCTGTTTGGGCTGATTCAAATGTATTCCCGTAAATTCTTCTGGAGGAACAGCCATGGCATTTTTGTCCAGTTCTTTATCTTTCTGATCTATATTTTTATTTTCATCGTCCATCGCAGCACTTTTTCTTTTGTAGGCTCAAAATACAATCCTTTGATCGCCTGAGTAAATATTCATTCGCTTTTCTTTCAAAAAGCAAATCAGTGTCATATCGTTTTCATCCGCAAAATCAACTGCCAAAGAAGTAGGTGCTCCTATTGAAACAACAAAAGGAAATCCTAACATCAAAGCCTTGTGTACCATCTCATAGCTGGTCCTTCCACTGAATATCAATCCATGAGAAAAATAAGGTGGTTGCAAATCTTTAGCTATCATTCCAATAACCTTATCTAAGGCATTATGCCGACCTACATCCTCTTGAATATATTCTAAGGCTCCAGTGTTATTGATAACTCCTACCCCATGAACACCGCCAGTGGCGTCGAAGGATCGCTGAGCCTCATCTAAGGACTCTCTAAGTTTCAGTATTTTACCAACTGGCAATTCAAATCCTGAATTCGGCAATATAAAACAAGATTCGTTTAAGGACTCCATACTGTCCTTTCCACAAAAACCACAACTCGAACTTGATATAAAATTCCTATTTAGTCTTTCCGAATCTATTTGAATAAGTTTGGATATAAAAACCACAGCCTTATCTGCTTTTTCCTCCGATCGATGTCTATTGTCCACCAATTGTATACGCTCAATATCCTGAGCACTTGCTATGATACCCTCAGATAACATGAACCCACGAACAAGATATTCGTCATTACCAGGACTTCGCATCAACAATACTAAATCTTTTTTGATGGGCCTGTCGGCATCCCAATACCGAATTTCAACTTCAAGTGGTGCCTCAACAGCAAGCAGGTCTTCTTGTTCTAAACGCGCACCATCCTTGTAAATTAAAATTTTGGTTTTTTGAATCAGTTCATTCATAATTAACCACAAGTTTGATCAGCAATAACCTTCCAATCTCCATCAACTTTCTGCCAAAGGAGTGTAAAATATCCACTTAGATCCTCTGCGGCTCGAACTAATTTATACTGCCCTATCATGTAGCAATATTCAGGGGACAAGGACTTCAATTCAAGTACTTCAAAGCTTAAAGTCCCCATTGCAGCGCGATCGGGATAACCCTTTCTGTAATTCTCAAGAGTTGTATTCCAACCGTAAGAGAGCCCTCTAGACCCAATAAACGTCAATGTTTCATTTTCTAAATAACCTTGCATAAATTTTTCTAAGTCCCCCTTAGACCAAGCTTCTTCCTGCATTGTCATAACTGCTTTTATAGCCTCAAAATCTAAACTAGGATCATAGTTGGGCTTCTCTTCCGTTACCTGCATGGGCTTTTGCTCAGAAGTTTCACAAGAAAATATAAATACGGTAAGGCTCAATGCTAATATTAATCTCATAATCATAGAATCTTTTCCTGTAAATTATAAAGAAAATCTAAGAGTCTAGTATGGATTAAAAAATTGGAACAAAAAAGGAGACAATAGATTGTTAATCCCACCTATGTCAAAATTAACACTTGG
>JAQXAY010000029.1 GCA_029252685.1 Saprospiraceae bacterium
TAACTGTAAGTTTTGACGGTGGAAATGCTTTCATCAATGGTGCACAAGTTACTGTTGCTGATATTGAAACAGACAACGGTGTTGTACACGTAATCGACGCAGTACTTATACCACCAACATTAACAGTTGTTGATGTAGTTGTAAACAGCCCAGATCACAATACACTTGAAGCAGCGGTAATCGCAGCTGAATTAGCTGATGATCTTTCTGGAGAAGGACCTTTCACTCTATTCGCGCCAACAGATGCAGCTTTTGCAGCACTTGGTACAGTAGTTGATGATCTATTACTAGACCCAACAGGAGCTCTAGCTGATATCCTTCTTTACCACGTAGTTTCTGGTACAGCATTGTCTACAGATCTTACTGAAGGACCAGTGCCTACACTACTTGGACCAGATGTGAATGTATCATTTGACGGAGGGAATGTATTCATCAACGATGCTCAGGTAATCGTTGCTGACATCGAAACAGACAACGGAGTTGTTCACGTAATTGATGCAGTATTATTACCACCGGTAAGCACAAAGAACTTAAACGACCTTGGTATCAAAGTATATCCTAACCCAGCATCTGGAATCATAAACATTTCTGGAACAGAAAATGGAGATATTGATAGAATTATTATAAGCAATAGCCTTGGCCAAATTGTTAAAACAATTGAAAACCCTTCAAGCAGTTCGATTAATGTCGAAAACCTGAGAGGCGGATATTATATACTTACTTTAGAATCTGTGGACTTCGTCGGTTCCACTCGTGTATTGATCAAATAGTTTCTTGTTAATTCAAAATAACTATTAGTCTAAATAAAAGTGCTGAGTGTAAAAACTCAGCACTTTTTTAGTTTTAATACTATTAGATCTTTGATTTTAGATATCCTGAAGGAGGCCTTCTAGATAATGCTGCTCGACACCAAATTCTTCCTTTAGTTTTTGATAAGCGTTCATGTGCCCATCAGTTCGAACAAAATCTTTCCGACGCTGTCCTACTATCATAAGATTCTTTCCTGAATGTTCCGTAGATACAAATTCAAAAATCTTAGTTTTATAGCCATGAGCCTCCATCAATAAGGCTCTCAAGGTGTCCGTAATAATCTCTGCTTGGCGCTCTAGCAATATACCATGACCTAGTATATCAGCATGCCTGTCTTGCACTTTCATTGATTTTCGCACTTGCTTATGACAGCATGGTGAACAAATGATCAATTCCGCTCTAGACTTAATACCTTTGAATATTGCATCATCCGTAGCTGTATCACAGGCATGGAGCGCTATTAAGACATCCGTCTCTACTAATTCATAATTGCTTATAAAACCTTCTCCGAATTGAAGCCCATCAAAGTCAAGCTTCTTAGCTATATCATTACAAAGAGTAACTAGCTCTGGACGAAGCTCTACCCCAGTGGTTTCCACAGGTAAACCGGATTTATTGGCTAGATGATCATACAAAGCAAAAGTTAGATACCCCTTACCAGCACCCATATCATGGATACGAATTTTATCTTTTGACTTTAAATCTGTCTTAGCAATGTGGGCACCCACGATTTCGACAAATTTATTGATTTGCTTAAACTTATCTCCTTTATCCTTTAACACGCGGCCCTTATTATCCAAAACACCTAATTCTACCAAGAATTGCTCGGAAGTAAAGTGTACTGGTTTTGCCTTATCATGACTTCTATTCGGCACTGCGGAAATAGATGCCTTCTTCTCAATGAATTTAGACTTGCCACCTGTATTAGTTTCCAATGCCCAATCGGCATCTGTGGTCATTAGATTGCCATTAAAAAACGTTTCACCCAAAAGATCGTCCACCTGCTCTAAACCATCGTTCAGCGTATAATTCTTTGTAATATCTTTTCTAGTATACCGAAGGGTGAAAGACAGGTGCGGCTTTTCTTTAATAAAAACGTACTTCACGATTAGTTTCTTGAGATCAGACGATGCATCTCTTGGCTTACTAAGTGTCAAGCGGACAAATGTATCCCCAGATAAGCTTAGTTCTAAACGGTCTTTTAATTTTTCTTTAGCAGTCATAAATCACTTAATATGATAATAGCCACAAATATAGTTATTCTAAAGAAAAACAAAATGGGTCTATTTTAGTAAATCTAGACCAACTTAGCAGCCAAAGCACCACTCAGCATAGCTGCATTCAATGAACTATTCGCCAAAGAATCTCCACAAACAATCACATTAGAGGACTGCTGCATATCTTCAATCGAGGGTAAATAGGTACAATCTTCATGTTTTGGAAGTGCATACGGTATATGATAGGCTTTTATAAGTCGTTTGGCATTAATTCCATATACGGTCCATAGTTCTTCTTCGATTAAAGAAGCCAGCTCTGTTGACTCCCCAAGATAGTCTTGAACAACAGTTACTGAAATACCAATCGATCCTGAATCACTAAGCATAAATGAAAAATTATTGATCAGACCACTACCATTCGCATTAAGTCCAATCAATCTTGGATCAAGATGTAATTCATCAGTCTCAAAATAAAGATTCCAACAAGCCTGCCAAGCAGATGAATCCTTTTCTTGTAGATCATCACCATGATTAGTAGCCATAATAAGTTTATCGAAGTCAAGGCGAGTTCCATCATCCAACACAACATGATTGTCTTCAACAGACTGAACAGGCTGCCCTAGCTTAAATGTAGTTCGGCTTAATGCTCCTTTGAGTTGAAGAGCAATTTGTTGGATTCCTGCCGCTGGCACAGTAGCATAACCTTCAGCAAACATTTTGAATACAAATTCAAACATTCGTGAAGAAGTATTCAACTCTTTTTCTAAAAATATTCCAGCATAGAAGGGTCTAAAGAAGCATTCTATGACTTGCTCAGAGAACCCCTTTTTTCTTAGATAGGCTAAAGTGGAAGTAGCAGGTTTTTCAAATATTTGTTCTAGGCTTTCCCGTTTCAATTGATTACTCAAACGCCATACCTTAAATTTATCAGCTAGACTTGCATGTGGAAATCTCAACAAAGGCAGCAAAAAAGAAGTGTTCCGAACGGGATCACCGAATACGTTTACTGAAGCTTGCTTAAAAATTGCAGCTCCTGGGCTAAAGTAATTCAAGTCCAAGGCAGAAACATCAAGATATTCCTTCACCGCTGGATAGGCGGTCAAGAGCACTTGAAAACCTTTATCCAATACAAAGCCGTCAATCAACTCTGAATAAAGACGTCCCCCAACCTCATTATTTGCATCAACTATAACAGGGGAATACCCTTTTTTTTCTAGTTCAATAGCACAGGTCAAACCAGTAACACCACCGCCAATAATTAGAATTTTGTCTTTAGACATTTCCTTATTTTTTCTTAAAAAACCGTTTATAAAGTGGTTTACGCATCCTAAACGTAATCCATAAAGGAAGATACAATAAGACCGTAAGAACTGAGTTCAAACCCTTAAAGTCAATATCATCAATAATCACCGAAGTATCATCAGAATGATTTTGAACAACATGCTTATGCCTCCAATACTTTAAACCGGGTGGCAACACAATCCCTTCATCTACAAAATATATTTCCTGCTCATTCGCTCCATCTTCCACTATATCACTCTTCCAATCCGCTTTTAATGGAAATAAAAAGCGCACATGCACTTTATCCCCTTTCTTACTCCCGGTAAAAGTTTCAATTTTTACTTTTGTAAAAGGAGGTACCAGATACTCAAACAATTGCAAATCAAATCGAGCTGCAACTGTTTTGTAATCTCCATCTACTATAGTCTTCAAATAAATTTTCATACGTATTTTATGTTCCACAATGCAACAAACAGCACCTAAAAAAGATGATATAAAGTCCTACATTTTGTCCTTCTTAATATCCGACTGCCTGCCCGTCCTTTCTAGACTCAGAAGCTCCGTAATAAACGCCTTTTTCAGCATCATACCAAATGGCCTGATATCCTCCATAAGACCCAAGGTCAAAACCAACCTTATGTCCTTTTCGCATAAGTGCGCGAATTACTTCATAATCAATACCAGACTCCAAATGCAACATACCACCATTGGTCATTTGTTCTCCTGTAGGTTGAGAAGACCCAGAATGTCGTATCCTAGGAGCGTCCCCCGCTTCTTGCAAATTCATATCAAAGTCAACTAAATTAATAACAATTTGAGCATGGCCTTGCGGCTGCATTGCGCCTCCCATAAGTCCAAAGCTCATCAAAGGCTTACCATCTTTAGTTACAAAAGCTGGAATGATTGTATGAAATGGTCTTTTCCCAGCTTCATAGACATTGAAATGGCCTGTTTCAAGTGAAAATAATTCACCGCGATCTTGCAGCATAAACCCAAGGTCATCCGGTACCATCCCAGAGCCCATTCCTCTGTAATTCGACTGTATCAATGAAACCATATTTCCCCATTGATCTGCTACTGTCAGATAAACGGTATTTCCCTGTTCCAATTCGTAAGCATCATAAGACAACTTGGCCCTAGAACCAATCTCCGCAGCTCGACGCTTTGC
>JAQXAY010000037.1 GCA_029252685.1 Saprospiraceae bacterium
TGAAGATTATGAAAATATTCATAGGATGTCCATGGATTCTGCACTATCTAGTTCAAATGGGTTTGTTCTAGACAGTATCAATGAAGAAGAAGGTGATCAATACGGAGCGCGTTCATACAAACTTTTGTAAGCATTTACTTATATTGGCAAAAGCTTAATTTAGGTTTTTATGTCGAAACTGAATCGTAAGAAATTCATCAAAGGTCTGGCCATTGGTACAATAGGCCTACCTTTTGCACTTAGGTCCTTAGGTGTAAGAAAAAATAGTGTAGCACAGAGTTCTGGAAAAAATACTTTCCAAAAATCATTTGAGTGGAAAATGGTTACCACCTGGCCACCTGACTTTCCTGTTCTTGGCGAAGGCTGTAATCTTTTTGCAGAGTATGTAGACGAGATGTCTAATGGTCGCTTGAAGATTAAGGTGTATGGAGGTGGTGAATTGGTGCCAGCTCTTGGTGCTTTTGATGCCGTTCAAACAAATGCTGCAGAAATGGGCAGCGGTGTTTCCTATTATTGGGCAGGAAAGGTTCCGGCAGCACAATTTTTTGCTTCAGTTCCATTTGGGATGAACGCACAACAGGTTAATGCATGGCTATACAGTGGTGGTGGACTTCAATTATGGGAAGAACTATATGCTGAGCATGGACTTGTTCCACTTGTTGGAGGAAATACAGGAGTTCAAATGGGTGGCTGGTTTAACAAAGAGATAAATACACTGAAAGATCTGAAAGGTCTAAAAATGAGGATGCCCGGACTTGGTGGTAAGGTATTGGAAAAAGCGGGAGGGTCTCCTATCCTACTCGCAGGAAATGAACTTTATACAGGCTTAGAAAGAGGGGTAATAGATGCGACTGAATGGATTGGGCCTTATCATGATTATAAAATGGGCTTTTATCAAATTGCTAAATACTATTATACACCTGGATGGCATGAAACCGGAGCCATTTTAGAGTTTTTCATTAATAAAGATAGGTTTGCAGAATTACCTTCTGATCTCCAAAGTATCGTAAGGCATGCTGCAGCTCGGATCAATCATTGGATGTTATCAGAGTTTGAAGCTAAAAATGCCTATTACCTCAAGCTAATGGTTAATGAGCATGGAGTGAAACTTAGACAATTTCCTGAAGATGTATTATCTACATTTAGAAAGCATACAAAGGAAGTAATAGAGGAACTTGTTGATTCAGACCCCTTTTCCAAACGGGTCTATGAGTCCTACAGTAAATTTCAGAAAGAAATTAACTATTGGTCTGAGCATACAGAAAAACCATTCTATAATCAGCTGATGGATCAGAAACCTATCAATTGAGGAAAGAATATTAAGCTAAGAACAAATAGTACCTGAATAATTACAAATGGAATAACTCCCCTGTAAATAGCACTAGTCTCTACCTCTGGTGGTGCTACTCCCTTTAAATAGAATAGAGCAAATCCGAAAGGTGGAGTCAGAAAAGATGTTTGTAAATTTAAGGCAATTAGTATTCCTACCCAGATAAGATTTATATCGTATTGAATGAATACAGGTACTACCACCGGTACTAAAATAAATATGATCTCAATAAAATCAATAAAGAAACCAGCAATAAACATAACAAGCATAACGATCAATAAGAATTGTGTTGCTTCTAAGTTTGAATTGTTGATTGCTTGAATCAAAAATTCATCTCCTCCTAATGCTCTGAAAACAAAAGAAAAGCAGGTTGCCCCAAGGAGTATAAAGAAGATCATACTTGTCAACTTCATTGTATCAATCGAAACTGTCTTTATTGTGCTGAAGTTCAATTTTCCAAGTAATGCACTTAAGATAATTGCACCCAGTGCCCCTACCCCCGCAGCTTCTGTCGGAGTGGCTATCCCCATTATAATGGACCCTAAAACTAAAAATATGAGTAAAAAGGGAAATAGGAACGATTTAATTATAGTCCATAACACGTTCTCTTTAGCCCAAAATGCTTTGAGTTGATTTATATCCACAGGAGGTGCACTCTTTTTATCGAGCCAACTTCTTAAAATAATATAAAGGATATAGATTCCAACCAGTGAGATTCCAGGAATTATAGCTGCTTGAAATAAATCTCCAACAGGTACATTCATAACTGATCCCAATAGTATCAGAACAATTGATGGAGGTATGATTTGCCCCAAGGTTCCTGATGCAGAGATAGTACCTGTAGCTAATTCCGGACTATAACCTTGCTTCAACATAGTAGGTAAACTGATCAATCCCATAGTGACAACTGTTGCACCCACGATACCTGTAGAGGCTGCAAGTAAAGCACCCACTATGACCACAGATATTGCCAAGCCACCTCTTACTTTCCCAAATAAAATAGCCATCGTTTTGAGCATCTGTTCCGCTATGCCTGATTTTTCAAGCATGATTCCCATAAACACAAAAAGTGGAACAGCTAATAAGACGTAATTACTCATTATTCCTAAAAAACGGGGTGGCAATGCGGACAAAGAACTGATATCCAAAAAACAAACGGCATATAGGATCGAAAGACCACCAAGGGTAAAAGCTACAGGAAAGCCATACAGTAGAAGCAAGAAAATGCTTAAAAATAAAATAATTGCAAGTATTTCCATGCTTAGCTTTTAGGTTTTAGCTGTTTCAAATTCTTTAAAAGAAGAGACAAGGCCTGTAGGAAAACTAGGCAAATACTGAAAAATAAAATGAACTTGATAACAAATCTAAAAGGAAGCCCATTAGGATCTGGAGATCCTTCTAATATAAATAAAGAATCTATTGCAAACCTCAATGTATAAACCATCAGAATTAAACACCAGGGCATCAACAAACATAAAATTCCTATAATATTTACGAGGGCTTTATCCTTAGCTTGGAATCTACTATAAAAAAGGTCTACTCGAACATGCGCATCTTTTTGTAAGGTATATGCTCCACCTAATAAAAATAGTGCTGCAAAAATATGCCATTGAAGGTCATTTAACCAAGTTACAGAGCTATCCATTAACCTAAGAACAACGTCTATACAAACTGAAAGAATCAAAAAGAGGGCTAGCCAACCAGAGACTGAGCCTACCCGATCTACGAGCCTATCAATATATTTGATTAAAGAATCGCGCATGTACAATGATAATACTTAGATAATTAAAAAGGTGAAGTTGATCTATAAATCAACCTCACCTTTTATTTGAAATAAAAATCAGTTTATTAATTGAAGAAAGAAGTTTCATTTGAACCACCACCATCAATTACGTTAATTCTGTTTTTAAATTCTACAGATTTTTCAAGATCTCCTTTTTTAGCATAAATCTCTTTAAGAGCTATTAGCGCATTTCTATCATTAGCATTAATTTTCTCAACTTCTTGGAAATATGGAAGAGACTTTTCAAAAAGACCGTCCATTTCTGCTTTAAGGGTATCGTAAAGCTTATTTTCCTCAGCCGAAGTACCAAGATTCCTCATAACCTCACTGTTCTCAGCTGCTTTGTTGTAATACAATGCACCTAAGCCATATAGAGCATCCGTGTAAGTAGCCTCTTTTGTGATCGCTAGTTCAAAATATTTAGCTGCTGATCCGAACAACATTTCTGTCTCTTCGTTCTCAGAACCTAAAGACTCTAGACGTGCTTTGTAGATTTGCTCATAAGTAACTCCAAGAGTAGAATACAGCGTCTTATTTTCAGGATCCTTCTCTATTGCTAATTTTAGCTTATCAACTAATTGCTCATACTTATTATTTTGAAGGAAATAGTTGATCTCTGCGTAAAGAATATTTTGATCATCTGGAAATTCGATTTTTCCTTTATCCAGAACAGCTAGACCACCTGCTTCATCACCAGCGTCTATAAGGATTTTAAATAAATCAGAATAAACATCTGGGTTGTCAGTACCCATATCAATTAATCGCTGATAAAGATCTTTTGCTTCAGCTGCACCTGCAGCTTTACCACAAAAAGCAGCTGCATATAGTTGGTTTTTGTAATCGCCCTCTACAGAGAAATATACTTCACCCATTTCTACTAGTTCTTCATGAACTGAAGTCAGGTTTAGAGCATATATAAACGCATCGCCATAAGTCTTTTGATCTAGGAAGTAAGAATATACATTATAGTTTGCATTTCCTACCTCTCTCCAAAGCTCCTCCATTGATGACTTTTGAATCTTTTTTTCTGCACGACCTTTTGCTTCCATAGCACAATCATATGCATTATTGGCAAGAGTCATAATACTTTGGTCCAATTCCTTTTGGTCCCCAGTAATTGAACTTGTCTCATATGCAAGAAAAGCAGAATTAACTACAGTACTATTGATCTGAGTTTTTAACTCCCATGCTTCGAATGAATTAGATACTTCAGCATCCTCCATTGCAATATTAATCATTTCAGCAGCTTCCGGTAAGCTAGCTGCATTGTTTGCCTGATCCATATTGAATGCCGTGTAAGCTCTTTTTGCTTTCTTCAATGCCTTTGCAGGCTCGATCTGCGCGCTTAAAGTAAGGGTACTTGCAAGGATACAAAGTACACCTAACATTAATTTATTCATAATTCTGATTTTGTAAATAGTTACTTTATTCATTGTTTGTCTCGTCGTTTGTATTTTGATCATTTTCGTTCTGTTCATTCTCTTCTGCATTTTGATCACTCTCTGTATCTTCTGCTATTACTGCAACATCTGCAATACTATCTGATTGATCTAGCCTAATGATTCTAACACCCTGAGTAGATCTACCCATTATTCTGATTTCAGAAACCTTTGAACGAATTGTAACACCTGATCGAGTGGTGATCATTAGATCATCCGATTCAAGAACAGCTTTAATGGATACAACAGGACCTGTTTTATCAGTGACCATCATATTTCGGACCCCTTTACCACCTCTGTTCGTCAAACGATAATCAGCAAAAGCTGTTCGTTTTCCATTTCCTTTTTCTGAAACGACCATTACCGCTGTTTCAGTATCTTCAGCATCAAAAGAAATCATTCCGATGACCTCATCATTACTATTTTCAGCTAATCGTATACCTCTCACACCTGTTGCAGTTCTGCCCATAGATCTTACTGCAGCCTCGTTAAAGCGAATTGCATTTCCAGATTTATTTGCAATAATCACCTCGCTATTACCCGTTGTTAATATTGCCTCTAAAAGCTGATCATCTTCATTGATGCTAATGGCATTAATACCTCCTACTCTAGGTCTGCTATATGCTTCGAGTATGGTCTTTTTAACAAGTCCTTTCTTCGTTGCAAATAAAATGTAATGGTTGTTTATATACTCCTCCTCTGAAAGATTATCAACTAGAATATACGCTTTGACCTTATCATCCTTAGGAATAGATAAAATATTTTGAATCACGCGGCCAGAAGAAGTCTTCGTAGCCTCTGGGATTTCATATACTTTAAGCCAGAAACATTTACCTTTTTCGGTAAACAACATCATATAAGAATGCGTGTTGGCTACAATCATATGCTCTACAAAATCTGCATCGCGAGTTTTGGCACCCATAGCACCTCTACCTCCACGACTCTGCGTTCTGTATTCTGAAACAGCTGTTCGCTTCACATATCCTAATGAAGAAATAGTAACCACAACATCTTCTTGTGGTATCATATCCTCTAGAGAAATATCGCCATCTGAATAATTAATTTCAGTTCTACGATCATCACCATATTGCTCCTTGATCACTTCAAGCTCTCCTTTGATTAGATTACGCTGAAGTTCTTTGCTGTTAAGAATATCTTCCAGACGCGAAATTTCAAGCATCAATTCATCGAATTCAGCTTTGATTTTATCACGCTCTAGACCAGTAAGCTTCTGTAGACGCATGTCTAGGATTGCCTTAGCCTGATCTAATGTCAACACATTACCTTCGGTAAGAACCTGCTCCTCTGTTCGAGTCTCTATCAATTCAGAGAACTTAGACCAAAAACCATCTAAATCTTCAATGAACTTACCTTCCATCAAACCAATTCTTGCCTCCTCTGGTGTCTTTGAGGCACGAATAAGTGTGATTACTTTATCTATATAATCAAGAGCTACAAGAAGACCAACTAGTATATGTGCTGACATTAGATC
>JAQXAY010000073.1 GCA_029252685.1 Saprospiraceae bacterium
CCTGTCAAAGGATATACAGCTATATGGTTACTTGCAGAAAGTCACCTAGCTGTTCATACCTTCCCAGAATCACAAAAAAGTTATTTGCAGATTAGTAGTTGCAATGCTTCTAAATTAGAGGTTTTTAAAACGCTTGTTTCTGCTTCTGTTGATCTGAATATCATCCGGTAAATATTTCCTTTCGAGTTTTCATTTTTTCCCTTCTCGCTGAATATTCAGTTTTTTGTCCTTATCTTCTATACAATCTTCTAAATATCAATATCCTTATTGAAATTAAGTTTTTACTCCTCCCTCCGCAAAGTATCAAATTAGATGCTGGAATAACAATTTACTTAGCTTAGATAATAAATGGACTTAATATGGAAAAATTTAAAACTGAATTCAAATGGGCGGGAATATTTATAGCTGTTATGCTTCTATGGATGTTAGGCGAACGAATTGCAGGGCTGCATAGTACAAACTTAGAGTACCATCCGGTAGTGACTATGTTTTTTATGATCCCAGCATTTGCTGTATATATACTTGCACTTAGAGATAAAAAGAATAAAGACCTTGGAGGTCAGATGAACTTTAAGCAAGGTTTTATGTCTGGATTTCTAATTTCAATTGTAATTACAATATTAAGTCCACTTACACAATGGGTGATTTCAAATCTGATTACACCAGAGTTCTTTCCAAATGTGATTGAATACGCACTGGAGACAGGGTATTATGATAATAGAGAAGCTGCTGAAGCTTACTTTAGCTATAAAAATTACGCTGTACAAAGTACAATATGGGCATTGGTGTCTGGGGTGCTAACAAGCGCAATTGTAGCCTTGTTTGTTCGTTCAAAAGTATTGAGAGAACCTGTTGAATTAGTTGAATAAAGTTATGTTTTCTATATAAAACTTGTTTGTAAATAGTATTTTGGACCTTATGGAAATCATCACAGAGACAGAGCGATTTGTCGTTCGAGAAATGCACGAAGGGGACGCAGAGGGCATGCTATTGCTAGATTCAGATGTTCGTGTACATAAGTATTTGGGAAAGAAAACTATATCTAGAAAAGAAGAGGCCCTTCAGCAGATTAGGAAGGTTATGGATCAATATGAAGCTAAGGGGATTGGTCGATGGGCTATAGAATGGAAAACTAATGGAGAGTTTGTTGGATGGACAGGTCTGAAGTACGAGTCTGACTTTGGTCCATTACAAGAATTTATTGATCTTGGATATCGCCTCAGGCCAGAATATTGGAGAAAAGGCATAGGTCTTGAAACTGCAATCTTTAGCAGAGATTATGCCTTTAAAACGCTTAATGCAAAGGATATATATGCTTCTTCTCATGTCGATAATGCTGGTTCTATTCATATTCTTGAGAAGATTGGCTTTGAATGGCAAGAACACTTTTATTACGAAGACCTTAAATGTAATTGGTACAAAATGAGTAGATAAGTACATGTCCCCTAAACCCTTAATTTGTCTTTTTGTTATTTATAAAAGTTTTTGATTCATTGACCAAATTTTAATAGATAATGGAAAGTATATTTTCATTCTTAGGCGAACTTAGATTTAATAACAATAGGGATTGGTTCAATGCGAATAAGTCAACTTATTTAGAAGTCAAAACAAGGTTTGATGGTATAATCAGTAAACTCATTGAACAACTTGCTAGTGATGAAGAGGCTTTAAGCTTTTTACTGCCTAAGGACTGTGTATATAGAATATATCGGGATGCCCGCTTTTCTAAGAATAAGGATCCGTATAAGATGCATCTTGGAGCTTTCATATCCCCAGGAGGAAGAAAAAGTCCTCATGCAGGCTATTACCTGCATTTAGAACCGGGTAATTGCAGTATTGGCGGTGGGATTTATAAACCCATGCCTGCCTACTTAAAATCAATTCGAAGTAAAATAATCGCTGAGCCTAAAAAATATTTGGAGCTCATAAACGATAAAGCTTTTCAAGGGGTGTTTTCAGAGATTTATGGGGAACGATTAAAATTAGCACCCAAAGGCTTTTCCAAGGATGATCCAAATATTGATTTGATTAAGAACAAGAGTTATTTTGTAGTAAATAAGTTCGAGGATATCTTTGATGAAGATGCTTTTCTTGAGCATATAACTTCAGTTTATGCGGTACAAAAGCCTTTTAATGATTTTTTGAACGAAGCAATTTTCGAGGTAGGAAATGAGTAGCTGTTCGAATAATATGCTTTTAAAATCACAAAGGCTTTTAGCTTGATTTTTTGTGCTTCTAATAATCAGTTAATTTCTGATAATAGTAATCTCATAAATTAAATTCTTCTCAATGAATCTTTTAGACTAATATCGAGATTACTTATCTTTGGAATAGAGTAACGAAAATATATAGATAATGAAGGTGCGTCTTGACGAATCTGATCAGGAAGGAGATAGTGCTGCCCAGAAAGTGCTTGGAGGGGTAAGCGAAAAATATAGTGATTTTAATAATCTAGTTGCCTTTAATGATACCGATTCAATCCCTATATTTTTAGTGAAATTATTGGCTAGGGTTATTGGGATCCTTTTTATGCTAGCACTTTCTCCAATTGTATTGATTATATTAGTTATAGCGATTTTAGTAGCCTTATGATTCTATGATAATAAAGGATAATAAAATATTGGTAGGCTTGTATGTTGTATTCATCTTACATCAGTTCTTTGAGCGTATTCTAGATGTCTCTTTAGGACTATTAGATTCATTTTTGGACCCGCTACTTTGCTTTCCAGTTCTATTGCCTATCCTAGAATATGAATGGAAACGATATTACCCCGAGCGTGGGCGACTTGCTCTGCCTGAGCTAACTACCTTGACCCTGATTTTTATCGCTTTATTTGAGTTTGGTTTTCCTAGAATCAATTCTAGGTTTGTTTTTGATTGGTATGATTTCCCTTTCTATCTATTGGGATTCTTGTTTTATGTATTCTTTTTACGGAATCAATTTCTTTATTCTATATACAGCGATTCAAAAAAATAAATTCAAGTGTTTTTTGAACGTATAAACCTCTTTTTGTGAATCAGGATAACCAGGGTTTTCTACGAAATAATAGATTGCAGTTGAGTCAAGTAACAGTAGGTCAACAATTACCTGATTGGTCTCTTGAACCACTTCTGGGGATGACTCCTCCTGATTTGTTAGAACAGCAGGGTAAACCAATGTTGATCTTGTTTTTTAGCTTAGGTTGTCCTGGTTGTCTGGGTCGTGCAATTCCTTATGCGAATAGAATGGTTTTTGAGAACAAGGATTGGTTAGATGTCATTGGGATTCATTCTAATTTTAATGGGATGGATTTTTCAGAGCAAAAATTTCAAGATGCAAAGGATGAACTGTTTATTCGTTTTCCATTTTTTAGAGATTATAATTACGATACTACTTTTTTGAATTACGGTGCAGGAGGCACTCCACATTGGATTCTTGTTGATCAATTTGGAGTCGTTCAATATTCTATTTTTGGCTCCGATCCAAACAACGCTTTGCTTCGCCTAGAGTATGTTCTAAATGAAGTGAAATTAAAACTTTAATACTATGCTTCGTTGGCTTGATATATTGAAATATGCTAATAATGGAAATCCTGAGCCTCCGAGCAGAGTTGAACGTTCGGCAGAGGAGTGGAAAGAAGTTCTTGATGAGGAGACTTACAGGATTACGAGAGAAAAGGGAACAGAGAAACCGTATGCATCTGAAATGTGTAGCCTATTTGAAGCTGGACGATATGAATGTTCTTCTTGTGGAACTGCGCTTTTTGATGCAGAGGAGAAATTTGATAGTGGCTCTGGTTGGCCATCTTTCACTCAGCCTTTATCCAACGATCTGATTGCTTATCACAAAGATAGAGGACATGGGATGTATAGGATAGAAACTATCTGTAATGTTTGTGATGCGCATTTGGGGCATGTGTTTCAGGATGGACCAGAACCGTCTTTTTTGCGGTTTTGCATCAATGGTATTGCATTGAAAAAGGTAGAGAGTGACCTTAGGAAGCTTACAATTGGTGGAGGCTGTTTTTGGTGTACTGAGGCTATATTTGAATCTGTGAAGGGTGTTTTGGAAGTAGAAAGTGGCTATGCTGGTGGTCGTGGGGCAAACCCAACTTATCGAGAGGTTTCTAGTGGACTTACTGGGCATGCAGAGGTAGTCAATATTACATACGATAAAAGCGAGATTAGTTTCGAGGACCTTCTTAGGATACATCTTTCTACACATAATCCGACAACAATAAATAAGCAAGGTGCTGATAGAGGTACTCAATATCGATCTATTATTCTTTTTAGGAATGCAGAAGAACAAAGTGCCGGGATTAAGATACTTGGAGAGATGCAAGAATTATTTGAGGATATGATTGTGACCGAGTTGAAAGCTTTCGAATCCTTTTTTCTTGCTGAACCGTATCATCAGGATTATTATGGATCAAACCCAGAAAAACCTTACTGTCAGCGTGTGATTGAACCTAAGCTAGTCAAATTTCGCAAAACATTCGAGACTAAAATGAAAGCAAGTAAGTAGCGTGTGTTTTGTGTAGGTAAGTGCTAAATTAGATTGTACCGCTCAGTACAAATTATTTGAACAGCTTTTAATATAAAACTTATGCGTTTTTTATTCACTCTATTCATTTGGATATTTACCTTGAATATTACAATCAAAGCCCAAAATATAAAGTCAGAGCTTGAACTTTTACGATCAAGCACACTTTATTTTGAGTCAGATTCAATAGTTCCAGACATGAGGTCAGATTCAGTGTTGAGCGTTGAAAAAGCGAAACTTAGGGGACAAAAGGAGCTCCTAGTGCAGATATCAGCATATACGGATGATATTGGCTCTTTTGAATATAACGAGAACTTAGCTAAGGCAAGGGCTGAAAGTGTGCGAAACTTAGTAGAGGCTTTGTCTTTGGATATTGATTCTATTAATGTTTCGATTTATGGCGAGCGCAATCCAGCAGTTAAAAATAAAGATGAAGGAAGTAGGCAACGGAACAGAAGGGTAAGAATAGATATCTATAAACTGCGTGATTTGGCCTTGGTTAAAAGGCAGGTTGTGGCATCAGAAAAAGAGGAGCAGGGGCTGCAGGCGGAGCTTAGATTGCAAACGAGTTATCGATCGGACACTTTATTCGCGGATGCTACTGGATACATTGAATTTTATGCTCCTGTGGGGGAGTACATAAGTTTGTTTTATTTGCGGAAAGATTATTTTTTTGCTGGGGAAGAATTAGAAGTTCGAGCCACAGATACTCTAGTGGAAGCGGTTCTGTTGCAAGAATTAGAACTTGGACTAAAAGGCGATGTGAATGAGTTGAATTTTTTGGGTGGTCAGCCAGTGATTTTACCTTATCATTACAGCAGGCTATATGATTTAATAGATTTTTTGAAACTCAATGAGTCTATTTCTGTGCATATCGGTGGACATGTCAATGCTCCGGGAAAGCAGAAACCAGATAATTCTTTTGAGGGTAAGCTAGCCCACAGAAGAGCGCTTAAAGTATATGGTGAATTAATTAAAAATGGCATAAACCCTGCTCGCCTAAGTTACAAGGGGTATTCGAATTGGTTTATGAAATATCCGAATCCCAAGAATTCAATTGAGCAAAGGCAGAATCGGAGGGTAGAGGTTTCAATTACAAGTTTGGATTTTAAAGCTGATAAATAATTTCAAATAGTTTTAATTATTTATTGCTCGCTTTGTAACTTCCTATATGTATAAATTGGAAGAAGTCAATTCAGAAGGTCAAAAGTTGCTACGTCTAATAAATCCAGTCCTAGGAATAGAAGCTTTGATTTATCCAGACGCTGGAGCATCGCTGCAGTATCTTAGTGTTGCTGGCAAAGAAGTCATAGGCTTACCGGACTTATGGGCCTATGATAGCTGCTATGCATCTGCCTTGCTTTTTCCCTTCGCAAATAGGATTGAAAATGCGACCTACAGCTATAATGGGGAAACTTATCATTTGACCGCTAATGAAGGAGAAACTGGGCATGCTATACATGGCTTAGTTGCTAAGTCGGTTTTCACAATGGAGAAGTTTGAACAAAAGGATAATGAAGCCAGGCTAGAATTTAGTTATACAAGTTCTGGAAAAGATCTTGGTTTCCCCTTTTTATTTGAATTCAAGCTTGTCTATCTGCTGGGGCCTTCTTATGTGAAAATTGAGTTACAATTCCTTAATACTGGCCATCAATCTTTTCCGTTTACTTTTGGCTGGCATCCTTATTTTAGATTGGATGCGACTAGTAAGAATACCATTCGATTTTCAGGAGTTTCTAAAGCACTAATTGATGAATCGGGGATTACTCGATCCATGGTTCTTCAAGATTCGAATCCTGTATTGGATTGGACAAAGAATATTGATGATTGCTTCTTACTAAATGATTCAATAGTGCAGTGGGATTCGAAGGGGTCTAATTACAATTTAGAAATGGATGGGATGGATTACATTCAGCTTTTTTCTGTTCCAGGTCAGGACTATGTTGCTATTGAGCCAGTATCAGCACCTTCTAATAGTTTTAATAATGAAATAGGTCTCCAACATCTTGAGCCGGAAAGAATATTCACGTCCTTTTGTAAACTTTCATGGACCTAAGCTATTAGCATAGTAGTTATTTTTTGTTCTTCAAGTAAAAAAGTCAACATGATAGAATCTAAAGCATCCATGGGTAAGTTTGCTATCCGATTTGTAGCATTCTTAATTCTTAATTTTTTAGCACTTGCGGTGGGAGGATTATTTACTGGAAAGGGCGTTCCTTCTGAATGGTATGTCAATCTTGCAAGAGCACCTTGGGAGCCACCGGGTTGGGTATTTGGAGCAGCTTGGACTACAATAATGCTTCTGTTTGCTGTATTTATGAGCTTAGCTTGGGGAAAGGTAAAGGAAAGAAAAGTTTTAGTTCGATTATATAGTATTCAATGGATCCTCAATATACTCTGGAACCCTTTGTTTTTTTATATGCATTGGAGTGGTCTTGCACTTTTTGAGATAATTCTATTGACGATCTTGATGGCTTTTATCACAATTTATTACTGGCGAGCAATGAAATGGGCAGTTCTTTTGTTATCTCCCTATGTGATATGGCTTTGTATAGCAACCTCGTTAAACGCCTATGCATTTTTTTATAACTAGAGTCTTGTTTCAAAAAAAGATTTATGTTCTTTATTCGCACGGTACTTACTTTTTTTAAGGATAAGCAATATCGGGATTTGATTTTTACATCAGCAGTGATTATTGGAATGGGTACGGTATCCTATCATTATCTAGAGGGATTGTCCTGGTTTGACTCTGCTTATTTTTCTGTTATTACATTATCCACTGTTGGATATGGGGATTTTTCCCCACAGACTACTGGTGGTAAGATATTTACTATGTTCTATGTGATTATAGGTATTGGTATAATCTTAAGTTTTGTGAATGCCTTTTATGCCCACTATGCAAAAGTCCTAGAAGAATCATCATTAAAAAGGACCTTGAAAAAAAAGAATAAAAGCAAGTAAGTCAAATCATTTCATCAGCTTATGTGTCGAGGTCCAAAGAAATTGGTGGGACACTTGTTATTCGAGCACCTAGAGGCTTTTATGGGCTGTTTTACTATTGCAGAAATAGCCGTGGCCTAGCTCTCATCTCAAGCAGTTTTTCTAAGTATGCAAATTGGCTTCGTATTCCCGGTTTAATTTGAGGATTATTAACTCAATATAATCCTTTACCTATGCGCGTTAAGTTACTAGTCGCTATCTCTCTTGCTATCTTACCCACTTTACTTTTTGCTCAAGAAAGTCCTGTGTTTAAATTCAAAGCCACGGCTATGGCAACATTGAGCGCTGAAACAGGAAATGAATGGGGGGAATGGGTGGATGTAAATGAGTTTGTGATCATGAATTCAAAGACTGGGCGGGTCGTTATAACAGGGACCAAGGATCTTTATTTTGATGTGATAAGTACAGAAAGTGTTTCTAATCCTTCTGAAGATATAATTGTAGAAACCGATTTTGAATGTTTTGATTCGTTTGGAAATAGCTGTGGGATTACGGTCCAAATGTTTAAGAACGATACATCTCATTTGTACATTAATTATTCTGATTATAGGTATGTCTTTCACTTGGAGTATTTAAACTAGTTTATGTTTTCAAAATCACCTAGCACGTCAATTCAATACAATAAAGCATCTTTTATTAAAAAGTAATATGAAATACTTGCTTTGCTTTTGTCTTTTTGGTGTGTTGTTTTTGAATTTTAGAGATGAAAAAACGGATGAGCAGTTAATAGGAACTTGGACATTAGTATCTGTTTTTAAGGATTCTATAAATGTTACTGATACACATGATCCATTTGATGAGCGGTATATTCGATTTTCACCTCAGGGCAGTTTTCAAAGTGATGGTCGGCCTTTTAGTTGTAATTCAGGGGACTGGACTATTTCAGAAAGTGGATCGATATTGAAATTGCGTAGTACTGTTGATTATGATAATGGTGCATGGATGATACGAATGCAAGGAGATCGAATGGAATGGAAAGGTATAGGTACTGCTGTAAAAGAAGGGTTTTTACTTTGTTTTGAACGACAGTTGGAAAAAGATCAGAATCCTTGAAATTTGGAATTTGTGGTTTGAAATGGGAAGTGGGCTATATTATTTTAAGAAAAACTATACCACTATGCCTAAATTTTATTGGTTTATTTTGATGCTGTTTTTATTTTCTTGTAAACAAAATATGCTTGATTTGTATGCAAAGGAGAAAGCGCTCTTTGGTAGATTTGCAGCTAGTGATTTGATCTATCCTGAATTTCAAAACGTATCATTTATTCCTGTATTGAAGAGCCCATTTTGTATTGATAATGATTGTGCGCTTATGTTTGAGCATCATGATCTTAAAGTTGAGGTATATTCTATTGAAGATCTATTTATGCGTGGTTTGTCTGAATATCTAATTGTAAAAAATATCGATACTCAGGAGTGGTCGTATATGGATATATCAGTCCACTCTAGAAATGAATTCTGTGATATTCAGATACTCAATCGATAGTTAAAGCCCGTTAAATTAAGTTTAGAAACTTGACTATTTAATTTAAAGATATTTATATTTGTAGTACAAAGCATCAGGAACGCTAGATTGCGTGCCAACCGAGCATTTAGAGCCACGGTGGTTCAGTATGCGGACAGTCTGTCAAAAAAAATGACTTTCCTTTATTATTTGCTGCTTGGTGCATGATTTTTTAAAAAAAATTATGCGATGAAAATTAAACAAAAAGATTTTTTATTTGGGTTCTCTTACTATCCTTATTTGATAGATAGGGTGCCAAACAGCTTGTTCCTGTTGTTTCTATTTACAGCTAGACCTATCCGTTTTATGTGCCGAGGTTTGAAGATTGTGCCTTGGAACCCAGATTGTCCAATTAACGATTGAATAGTCCTTCCTAAGTATTTAACAGAGTTTAATAATTATATCACCTTTATACCTCAACCAATGAAAATAAAAATTGATAAAACTAGCACTTTGTCTCTGGATGTAGAACGCTGGAATATAGCGACAGATCGACGCTGTTCGATTTTCGCTGAGTTAGAGAATCATTACGCGATCACAAATAAGAATGGATGGAAAGCAGATTTAAGTAAAACCTTATTTGATTCTAATGAATTGAGAGTTGTTGGGGAGTTTATCGATTTACCAGCAGGTCTTTATAATAAGTTGTTTGTCGAAAGTACACTTTCTAGTGTAGGCGTGGAATTTAATTTGATGTTCAATAAAGTTGCAGCTCAGATATTTGCGAATGGTACTTTGGTGCTCACTGATGCTGAGTATTTTCTTTTAAAGCCAGAGATGCTTCAGAGTTTGGATCCTTATATGGGTGCCGTACAGCTTTCCTTGGGTTCTATTCTTCAGGCATGGTCAACAGATGATGAATTGCATTTTCCTTCTTTTGCGGACAAGACAGACCTGTTTTTGATCGCCGTGTCAGGTTCTGTGCTTACTAATCGACATAGTGCAAGCTTCTGGTGTCGTTCGGGAGGCCGTGTATATTCGTTTGCAAGTTCAAAGCATCCACTTGAGAAAGGATTTAGTTTCTATTATAAGAAGTTTAAAAAGCTAGAAACAGAGGCTCCAGCTTCTAAAATTGATTTGCAGGACCAAGCCCTCAAAGCACTGTTAGATGAAATTAAAAATATCGCTTAAAGGTATTATTCGGAATTTTATGCTGAATTGAGCTGGATTAGGCTGTTTTTTTATGTAAATATCTGTTAGACGATTATTTATCTGTATTTGTCGTTAAGAATTTTCTGAATAATATTTTTTATTCAATTTGTAAGCATAACAAATAATTGAATTGATGAAAGCAAATGAGTATTTAGAGGATTCTTTTGAAATGGCTGATGAAGAATCGGATTTTAGACCTTGGAATATGGACCTACGTTCATATACAATTTTAATGCACCTTTCTGTCTTTGCAGGTATGATCGTTCCAATGGGCGGTATTGCATTACCACTATTGATGTGGTTGACAAATAAGGATAAAAGTGCTCTGATTGATGAGCACGGTAAGAATATCATGAACTGGATGATCAGTTCGTTTATTTTTGCAATAGCAAGTTGTGTTTTAATCCTTGTAGGTGTCGGTATTCTTATGATTATTGCCCTAGTGATATGTAGTTTTATATTCACTATCATGGGTGCTGTAAATGCCAGTAACGGAAAGGTCTTTAAATACCCTTTAGCAATAGAATTTATAAAGTAAATATAAAAGCTCGGTTTAACCGGGCTTTTTTTATAATATTATATTTTAGAAAAAACTAATCAATGAGAATTTTCCCTTTGATATCTGTTTTGTGTTTGATAGTGCTCGTTCTCATATTAACTATTCTTACTCAGGTCGGCGGGGTTATTCTATTAATC
Organism: Saprospiraceae bacterium; assembly: GCA_029252685.1. Lineage (GTDB taxonomy): Bacteria > Bacteroidota > Bacteroidia > Chitinophagales > Saprospiraceae > AM-2324. The sequence goes on from JAQXAY010000073.1 coordinate 10,875, forward strand.
GCTTTATTGATTGGACTTTTTTTTAAGAAATATGTTCTGCTAAAGACATCCTTAGTTTTTAGTAGTTTATATCTAGTTGTGACTTTCTTTTTGATTCCTTTTGTAGCTCCTAAATTTGGTCGAGTTAAGATTCAGGAAAATGATCAGCTTAACTTGGTAAGTAATCTATATGCGCTTTGCAATAGAAATTATGTTGTTCCAGAATTACATGATTTACTTCAAGAGTTAGGGAAAGACTTGGCTGATGAAAAAATTCAATTAAATATTCTCGATGCTAATTTCCCCTTTATCGATGGTTTTCCCTTATTACCACATCGCAGCCACAATGATGGACGTAAAGTAGATATAAGTTTAGTCTATGAAACTTCGGATGGGCAGTATAGTCATGCCGTAATGTCAAGAAGTGGTTATGGTGTTTTTGAGTCTCCCAAGGAGACAGAAATCAAGCAATATGAAATTTGTTTTGAAAAAGGGAATACCTATTATGACCTAGCTAAATATATCAAATTAGGAATGGTAAATGAGCAATTAATCTTTTCAGAAAAAGGGACTAAGATTCTGATCAATAAACTTACCTCTAGCGATATCGGAAAGCTTTTTATAGAACCTCATCTTAAACAAAGGCTGCGTTTGAATCACAATAAGGTTAGATTCCAGGGTTGTAAGGCAACCAGACACGATGATCATATTCACATCCAGTTGTAGCTCTTGTGAAAATCACCTCATATCAAGCGTATGGATCGTATTAGATAGAAAATACATTTTGTTTTCTTTTGGCGATGGTAGAACAATACAGAGCAGTCACAAAAAGAACTAAAAAAATGTCTTGAAGGGGAATAAAACGTATTATAAATAC
>JAQXAY010000080.1 GCA_029252685.1 Saprospiraceae bacterium
ATAAAAGGGCTGATCTCATAGTTGTTACTAAATGCCCTGAACTCATAACACCAATCGAACGTGAGGAAATAATCAAAAAGATAGACCCACATCAAGGCCAACAAGTCTTTTTTTCAAAATTTAAATATGCCAAACCTTATTATCTGTTTGATCCTAAATACATTTTTAATATAAACTCTGATTTTCAGGTCCTTCTATTGTCTGCTATTGCAAACACAGATTACCTTATTCAATACCTAGAACCGAAAGTATCAGAAATTGTTCAGATGGAATTTCCAGATCATTATGATTTTACGCCTAATGATATAGGAAACATGCTAACATACTTCAATAGAATGCACAAACAAAAGAAGGTTATCATTACTACTGAGAAAGATGCAATGCGTTTAAACGAACACAAAGAGTTTTTGGTAAAAAACAACTTACCTGTTTTTGTATTACCTATTGAAGTTGAATTTTTAGAGAACGATGCTTCATTGTTCAACAAAGCAATTCAAGACTCTTTATTGAGTTTTGAATCTTAATTAGAATTGCGAAAAAAGATCTAGAATCTCAGGTTCTTGTTTATGGAGTTCTACAGTATCATTATTCAGATAATTCAAAGCTTTACTTACTCTGTAACAAGTTAAAAACTCTTCTGAAGCTGATTGAATAAGTTCGCCTAATGTCTCCATGGTGGTTCCTTTATCCATCCAAGTTTTTATCATTTCTTCATTTTCAAGAATATACGGCATTCTATCATGTAGCTTTGATACAAAGTTATTTGCTGGCACTGTCAATATGGAAAAACTTTGTACAGGGTATCCATTTGAAGAAACCCATTGATCCCAAATCCCTGCCAAATACATAATCTCTCCTTTTGCTGGTTTAAATCGATATGGAAATTTTTCTTTATCAACTTTTCGCCACTCATAAAAACTATCAACAGGTACTAAGCACCGTTGTTTTCGAAAAGGAACTCTAAAGGTAGGTTTTGACAAAATACCTTCTACTCTTGCATTGAAATTCAATCCATTCTTTTTTGTATCCTTTGCCCAAGACGGGATTAGACCCCATAAACAATGATGAAGAGAAGGATCATCCAAATCCTTTATTATATAGGTATGTTGAGATGGTGCAATATTATAGGATATCTTCAACTGGTCTTGCTTACCTAGTTGCGGAAATAATTTTTTAATTTTTCGTTCTGATGGCGCAAATGAAATTCTCCCACACATATGTTTTTCTTTATCTAAACTAATATAAATTAATCTGGACTTTGATGTGGTTGATAATTGTCGTCCAGATTACTTCATTGATTTACAGCTAATTAACAAGTTAAAAAAAACTGTTTTTAATAATAACCTATATATCAGCATTTTAGTTGATTTTATTGCCAACATACAACGTTGGAAAACCTATTAATAAGTGGGGTGTTTATTAACAGTTTTCCCCAATTTATAGACAGCTCTTTTTAACATAGTATCATTCTACTACTTTTTTGTGGAAACCAACTACTTTCCTCACAATTAAACTCAAGTTATAAATAGCTGTTAATAGAACAATTTACTAACGGAATAAGTCCCCAACATAGAGTTAATAAACTACAAAAGTTTATAATTATCAGGACTTTAAGCTGTTTGTAAAATGTGTGCAAATAAATATAACTAGGCACATTTGAAAAAGTAAAGCAGATGACAAAAAAGATTTACACCAAACTAACAGTACTAATAATAATAAGGGATTTTATAAATTTTTAATTAAGAGTATTTATTACAATTACTAAAAAATGAAAATTCGTAAAAATCGCTTTATTATCTTTGCAGAAGAAAAAAACAGATAAATGGCTAAATCAGATAGAAGTGTTTCTAATTGGTTATTCTTAGGAGTAGTTTTAGTGTTCTTTCAAGTTGTGATTGGAGGAGTTACCCGGCTTACAGACTCAGGTCTTTCTATCACAGAATGGTCCGTAATACAAGGAACCTTGCCTCCGTTCAATGAAGTAGAATGGAATGATGCATTTGAAAAGTATAAAGTTCATGCCAGTAAGCAGTATTTAAGTTTACATGCTGATATGGATTTATCTTCTTTCAAGGTAATTTTCTTTTGGGAGTATTTTCACCGCCTATGGGCGCGTATGATGGGCTTTGCCTTTCTTTTACCATTCCTGTTCTTCCTTTCCAAGAAAAGGCTTAAGAAGCGAATTATAGGCCGTCTAGGGGTGGTTATACTCCTAGCAATATGTGCAGCCACCTTTGGTTGGATTATGGTCGCCTCGGGGCTTAATGATGACAGCAGGACCTGGGTAAGTGCCTATAAGCTAATTATACACCTAGGTATTGCGACGACGCTAATAGCTTATTTATACAAGACTTACTTGATTAGTCTTAACGATGAGGCAGAGAAGAGCTTTAAGTTTTTTCCAGCTATAAATTCGTCGATTACCAATAAGGATATACTAGGAAGTATAAAATTTGGTCGTGTAGTTCTTTTTATTCTGTTTATTCAAATACTCCTTGGTGGGCTGATGGCAGGTATGCGAGCTGGCTTGTTACATCCACATTTTCCTGTTTTTGTGAACTTTGATAGATTCCTTTTGGCTCTGGATGCTATGAATCAGTCCTTGGAAACAGAAATAGTTAACTACGAGCCATCTTCTTCAATTAAAGCCATTGTTCAGATATTCCATAGATCCATGGCATATTTGCTGTTGATTATATCAGTTGTTTATGGGTTTTATTTGAATAAAAGGAATTTACTCAACAGATATAGCAAAACATTTCTAGTTGTTCTTTCTATTCAGTTCCTGTTAGGTGTGTTGACTATTGTGAATTGTTTTGGATCAGTACCCGTTTTTTACGGAGCTGCGCATCAGGCGGTTGCCCTTATTTTATTGATGTCTTTACTTCGATTTGACCATTATTTATTGCAAACCAACAAATAATGTTAATAAAGCGTTAGTAACTTTCTGTAACTAAGTTGCATTAAAGGATCTTTCTTTTAAGTATATCGTAAATCGTTTGTTATCAAGGGTTTATGAGTGTAAAACCCAAAGAACGATGATATTAACAATTGGTTGTTAAAAAAAAATGATTGACTATAAATCAAAGGATTAAGGGTTAATCAACAGGTTTTCCACAGAAATGTTAGTAATTTCATTAGGAATAATGGAACCAAGTTTGATAGTTAAAAATGGATTGAATTTAAGGAGGGGATCGCTTATTTAAAATGTCTGCGATGAAATTAAAAGAGAATAATTAAAAATTTCGGACATCTAGACGTGATTATTTCTACTATTTAATTTTTTATCTAAAATATGGTGTTTGGTGAATAACTAAATTGTGGTATTTTTGCTTGCTTTTGTTAATCGTTATAAAACTATAACCAAATTATAAAGATGGATTTGAAATTGCACGAAGTTGATGAGTTCAAGTATATAGAGACTAATCCGGGTAAGCCAGTTCTTATGCTTTTACACGGTTTAATGGGAGCTCTAAGTAACTTTGATGGGATAATTAAAGGTTTTGGTGATAAATACAATGTTGTAGTTCCATTGTTACCAATATTTGAATTACCTATCCGTAAAGTATCTGTAAAAGGTTTTGTTGAGTATGTGGAGCGTTTTGTTATCCACAAGGGATATTCTGATATTAATATTTTAGGTAATTCACTAGGGGGACACGTCGCTTTACTATATGTTCTATCGAACCAAGAGAAGGTGAATTCATTGACTATAACAGGAAGTTCTGGTTTATTTGAATCTGCAATGGGGTCAACTTTTCCAAAGCGAGGAAATTATGAATACATAAAACAGAAGACGCAAGATACTTTCTTCGATCCTGCTGTTGCTACAAAGGAGCTTATTGATGAGGTTTACGAAACAGTAAACGATAATGGTAAGGTTATTAGAATATTAGCTACAGCAAAATCAGCTATAAGACATAATGTAGGTGACGATTTAGGAAAAATAACTTCTCCAACCCTTATTATATGGGGTAAAGAGGATAAAGTAACTCCATATTTTGTGGGTGAAAAGTTTAATGAGTTAATCAATGGTTCAGTGTTAATAGGTGTTGATAAGTGTGGTCACGCCCCTATGATGGAGCGGAGTGATAAATTCAATGAAAGTCTTTCTGAATTTTTGGAAGAACATATATAAGGAAAGCCTTCAGATTACACTGAAGGCTTTTTTTTCGCTTACACTGAAGCATATCATAAAAAGAAGTGCTAGTAATATTTTTAGCCAGGTTAGTTTTTTGTGAGAAAAGGCAAAACAAATTATAAAAGAGTAGTACGTAATTACTTCTAATATGCCAATATGAAGCTCTCTTAAGTATAAACCATCAAACTGGCTTATTTCTGTAAGTAAATGATTCTGAAAAGATATAATTCGGGTGTTAAAATTTGCGAGCAATTCCGCCATTGAAGGATTGATGGGATAAAGCCCTACACTTGACATACCTACAATGAGTATAATTGGTGCTAAAGGAATTATTATAGGTCCTGAAAAAGGGAATAACAGAGAGAATGCAGCAAAATGATATAGGCTTAGTCCTAATGTGCCAATTTGTGCAGCGATAGAAATTACATTTAGTTGCCAGAGATAATCAGTTAGTTTAAACTTAGGCCTCCATATTGATTTTAAATGGTGTTGATAATTTATAATACCAAACACGGCGAAAAAGGATAATTGAAACCCTATCTGATAAATAATAGATGGCCTTATAACACTCAATATCATTGCCGTAGTGAATAGAATATTCAACACGTTCATATTTTTCCTACACATCTTACCAATTGAAAACAGACCTAACATACACGATGCTCTCGCTACACTAGGACCGGCACCTGTTAGTATTGTGAATAATACAATTACTAACATAGATCCCGAATAAACTATAAATCTGTTATTAGTAAACAATCGAATCAAAAAGAAGGGAACACTAAATATTAAACCAACATGTAATCCTGAAATAGCAAGAATATGTATGGCTCCAGTTTTTATATAAGCCTCTTTAGTTTCATTATTTATATTGCTCTTATCTCCTAAAATCAAGGCTTCCATTATTCCCCTTATTGTAGGTTCTGGATATAATTTCTGTAGGATGTTTTTTATTTGTTTGTTCTTTTTTTGAAAATTATCAGTACTTGCTGTGTTGATTTGAGAGATATGAGAACACTTAGCTAAGTGAACAACCTTTTTTACTTTCTTTTGCTCTAACCAAGATATATATCCAGGGTTTAAGGATTTGTTAATATCTTTTAGCCTTATGTTTTTAAGCATTAACTCCTGTCCTTTTGTTATTTGTCTAAGTTGTTCACAATTGCCATATACTAGTATATTAAACTTTGTCTTTAGTGTGGTTTGTTTTTGGATAGACTTTGTTACAATGAGTATTCTTACCCTATCTTCTGTTGCCTTTACTTCACCTACAAGGCCAATAATATTATAGTCACCAGGAGTAAGATGATCAGGAGTTTTAAATTCCTTTATTTCAATTCCTCGGATAAATAATCCTATTCCTATTAGTTGGATTATTACAAGAATTAATACTGTTTTTGGCTTTTTATATTTTAGCACCAGTAGCAATGCACCTATAATTAGTAATAGAAAGATGTAATGGTGGCTAGCACTATAATTGATAAAATCAGCCAATAGTATTCCGCTAGCAACAAAAGGAGTTAGTTTTATGAAGGGATGATTATTCAAAATAATAAGAGAGCTTGTTTTTTACACTGTCTTTTAGATATGGCAAATCCATTTTATTGATACTATCAACTTTCTCAATGTTGAATTCTAAATAATTAGACAGTTGATTCCTTATGGAGTAAGGCGTGTAGGGGTGATTAAAAAATTGATCTGCAGATTGATTAATAGATAATTTAGTAGGAACGGAGTCTATTTTGATGTGAGGGTTTATTTTATCGTAAGTTTCGGCCGTTAATCCCCAAACCTCAAGGAGTTGTTCTTTGTAGACAAAGCCCCCTAGGCTGTTTCTGTATTTTATTATTCTGGTAGACAGTACAGATCCAATTCCTTTTAATTGTTTTAATTGAGTACTGTCAGCTTTATTTATACTAATTATCAACTTAGAGTAGTCAGTCCAATAGTAGATTTTTTTACTTTCTAATAGTTTTGAACAGGCTGGATTGTTATTACATACTGATCTCCATTCAGTGTAGGAATGTTTCTTTTTTATGATAGCAGCCGCAGTTGTAGAGTCTATTTGAAGTCCTAGTAAGTCATCTATTTTTGCTTCAGCGAGATTAATTTTAGAATTCTTTTTTTTATGACTTAAGTTACTTTCTTTTTTTACTGTTCTCTCTTGTTTTGACTCGGCTTTAATTTCTAGCGGTTTGGTACTGTCAATTTGTGACTTATGGTATATAATTTCCTTATTCAAAGACATTATTTTTGACTCAAGAAGTCTATTGTTTTTCCACTTGAAAAATGCATTGAAGAGTACACCAATAGTTAAAATTGTAATTCCTATTCTTTCACTGCGCGAATAAGTCCAAAAAGGGTTTATTTTGTGATAGTTTTTCATATGAAAAAATTAAATAAACCCACTTGTACTTTTTGATAGAAAAATAATTCTCAATGACTAAGGCAAAGTATCTGATCTTTTTACTTGTTTTTTTTACGGTCTCATGTAATTCTAAGTTTGCTGCCCTCTTTCCTGATCTACAGCGCAAAACCACTAGTGAACAAGAGGCACAAATAGAGGAAGTAGAGTTGTCCCCAGTTGAAATAACAGATTACTCACCAGACTCTGAGGAGCCCTTAGAGTTAGATCCGTATAATCCAGCTTCAGACCAATCGTTTGATTTGATTCATACAATGTTAGATCTTTCATTCAATTGGCAAAAGGAAAGCGTAATTGGCACGGCCCAGTTGACATTAAAACCTCGTTTTTATACTAGCTCAACATTGAGCTTAGATGCTGTAAACTTTAAGGTTAATAGTGTGAAAGATCTAAACACTGGTTTTATGTTATCTTATGATTACATAGATAGGTCAGATCTTGTTATTTCTCTAGATAAAGATTATACACGCGATGATACACTTCGGATAGAGATAGACTATATAGCTTTTCCATCCAAAACAGGAGGTAGCGCCGCCATAAGCTCAGATAGAGGCTTATTCTTTATTAATCCAACAGGCATTGGTGACAAACCTCAGCAAATATGGACACAAGGGGAAACTGAGCATAATTCTAAGTGGTTTCCTACTATTGATAAACCAAACGCACGTACTAGCCAAGAGGTAAAGCTTACGGTTGAAGATAAGTTTGTTACCCTATCTAATGGATTGTTGATAGATTCAAAGGATAACGGAAACGGCATGCGCACAGATCATTGGCTTCAAGAAAAAAGCCACGCTCCTTATCTATTTGCTGTTGTAGTTGGATCCTTTTCAAAGGTCCAGGATAAATGGAGAGATATTGATGTGGATTACTATGTAGAACCTATGTTTGAGGACTACGCAAGAGACATTTTTCCCTACACTGTTGAAATGTTGGAGTTCTTCTCCACAACCTTAGGTGTTGACTATCCTTGGGATAAGTATGCTCAAATAGTTGTTAGGGATTACGTTTCTGGTGCTATGGAAAATACATCTGCTGTTATTTTCGGAGAATTTATGAACGGGACAGATCGTGACCTTATTGATGTTGATGTAAACGAGAAGATTGTTGCTCACGAAATGATGCATCATTGGTTTGGGGACTTAGTTACTTGTGAAAGCTGGTCAAATCTGACGCTAAACGAAGGCTTTGCTAATTATTCTGAATACATGTGGACAGAACACAAGTATGGTAAGGAGCTAGCAGATTTTCATAAATTAAACGAGAAAGAATCATACTTATCTTCCCTAACGTACAATATGCACCCGCTTATTCATTATGGTTATAATGATAAAGAGGACATGTTTGATGCACATAGTTATAATAAAGGAGGCTTAGTGCTTCACATGCTGCGGTATCTTGTTGGTGATGAGGCGTTTTTTGCTTCTTGTAAGAGGTATTTGGAAGATAATGCATATACAGAGGTTGAGATCGATGAACTGCGTTTAGCTTTTGAAAACGTTACAGGAAAAGACCTAAACTGGTTCTTTGATCAATGGTTTTTAAGCTCTGGGCAACCAACATTAAATATTAACAAAAGCTTTGATTCTGCAAATAATGAATTAACAGTAAAGCTTCGACAAACACATTCGAATGAGGAGATGCCCTCTATTTTTCAATTGCCGGTAGATTTCGAAATTGTTTACAAAGACGGGAGCAAAGAGGTTTTTAAAAGATTTTTGAATAAACGTGAAGACCTTTTTGTGTTCAACTTGAAGGCTAAACCAGCTTTAGTAATATTTGACCCAGAGAATACGCTGCTTGCCATAAAACACTTTGATAAAAAAGATGAAGAATATCTGTTTCAGTTAAAACATGCTTCATCTTTTGAGCATAGGTTTATAGCTTTTCAAAAACTTATAAAATCAGAAAACTACAAAGCTGAGGCAATTAATCTTGCCTTCAATGATAGGGTTTGGGTTACTAGGAAGCTTGCTTTAGAGCAGTTGGAGGATAATGCTTTATTGTCTATTGTTAATGAGATGGCCAAGAACGACCCACATTCTGAGGTTAGATCTGCGGCTTTATCAGCACTTATAAGGATGAACAACAAGAATAGTGTTGATTTGGCGGAGTATATAATCAAAAATGATAAGTCATACAATGTAATCTCTGCGGCAATAGATTATTTATCTTTTACAAATAGCTCAAGGTCTGCTGAAATAGCGGCATCTTTAGAGAATAGCGATAGCGATAGGTTGTTGTTGTCAGTAGGGAATATTTACCTAAAAAATGAGACTACAGACAAGTTAAATTTTTTCATGCAGGCCATGGACCGATTTAGCTCTTATGAGCTTGTAGATTTCATGCAGGTATATACAAATTTGTTAATATTGGGTAGCTCTGATCAGATTGAAGCGGGTGCCGGCGTTCTGTTGAAAATATCTTTAGATGATAATTCTGATTTTCTTAGTAAGATAGCCTCAACCTATGCCCTTAATAATTTGTATTTTAATTTGTTCGGCTTAGGTAAAACCGATAATCCAGATTTAAGTCCAAAAGACGCTGCCTCAATGGGAGCTGAATTAAAATTGAAAATGTTGGAGATTAAAGAGAAAGAGAAAGATCCAGTTTTACAAGATTATTATTCTCAATTTCCGGTTTTCAATTAAATAGAATAATCAAGCAAATATGTCAGCATATAATAATCTAATAGAAAATTTAGACAAATTTATTCGGAAATTTTATCTGAATAAGGTTATCAAAGGAAGTTTGTTTTTTCTTGCTTTTGCTATACCGTTCTATTTGCTGATCAATTTTTTAGAGTATAAGTTTTATTTCAGCAACGGGATCCGTTTAGGATTACTAGTATTTTTAGCGCTGAGCATCTTGACAACTTTGGCTGTTTGGGTAGTGGTACCGCTTACTAAATATTTTAAGCTTGGAAAGTTGATTTCTCATGAGCAAGCAGCGTCTATCGTTGGTGAGCACTTTGTGTCGGTTCAGGATAAGTTGCTAAATATTCTTCAGCTTAGAGATCAGGCCAGTGCACAAAATGATAACTCTTTACTTCTAGCAGGTGTAGAGCAAAAGTCTGATGAAATAAAACTTATCTCCTTTCCAAAGGCTATTGACTTAAATAAAAATAGGAAGTACTTAAAATATGCCCTTCCTCCATTTCTGTTTTTGTTAATCCTATTATTTGCAGACCCGTCTTTGATAGCAGACTCAACAACAAGATTGGTTAATCCCAATAAGGAGTATGAAAAACCAATGCCGTTTAACTTTTACTTATTGAACAAATCCCTTGATGTTGTTCAGTTTGAAGATTATTCTTTACAAGTAAAAGCGGTTGGAACATCGGTCCCTTCGGAGGTTTATGTAGTTGTAGACGATTTTTCTTACAAGATGGATAGAACTGGACAAGGTGAGTTTGCTTTTACGATCAAGAATGTCCAAAAAGGTAAGCAATTCAAATTTGTGTCTGGTGAGGTGCGCTCTAAGTCATTTGATCTGGACGTTTTACTAAAGCCTAGCATTGCTAATTTTGACGTATACCTTGACTACCCTGCATATACCAAACAAAAAGATGAAAAAATATCTGCAGTGGGAGATCTCTTTGTTCCTGTTGGAACATCAATACGTTGGGATTTCGATACTGAAAACAGTAACGAAGTATTCTTTTCCTTCAATAAAGAGGAACTCGTGAAAGCAGATAGGAAAGGAGAAAATTACTTTTCAACAAGCATAAAGTCCTATAAATCAATTGTTTATGAGGTTTTTCTTGGTAGCGAAGATTTAGGTATAGCAGATTCACTTAGTTATTTTATAAATGTTGTAAAAGATAAGTATCCACAGATAGATCTTGAGATTTTTGTGGACTCTGTGAACACCAAGCAAAAATACTTTATTGGGGAAGGAACGGATGATTATGGTATTAAACGTATAGAGTTTGTTAATCAGGTATTAGATCAAAAGGGCGTTCAAAAGTCCCTTAACCGAGAGGTTATAGGTGGAGTTTCTGGTAGGTCGGCTAGTTATAGTTATAACTGGAGTGTTTCTGATGCTAAGCTTCTTCCAGGAGAGCAGGTAGTTTATTATTTCGAGATATGGGACAACGATGCTATCAATGGATCAAAATCTACTCGTACGAGAAATATGATCTATAAAATGCCTAGTGTTGATGAGTTTAAAAAACAGGAAGACGAGAAAGAGGAACTAATCAAAGACAAATTAGAGGAAGCTATAAAAGATAGTAAGCGAATACAGAAAAAAGCAAAAGATCTTAAAGAGAAGCTCCTTCAGAAAAAAGAAGCAGATTGGCAAGATAAAAAGGAGTTACAGAAGCTACTTGAAGAACAGAAAAAGATCGAGGAAAAGATAAATGAAGCCAAAGACGCTTTTGAAGAGAACAGAGAGAACCAAGAAGAATTCAATGAGCCTTCGGAGGAAATAGAAGAGAAACAGGAGAAGTTGGAGGAGATGTTTGAAGAGTTACTCGATGAGGAGATGCAAAAGCTTATGGATGATATTCAAGAGTTAATGGAGAAACTGGAGAAGGACGAAGCATTAGAGAAGCTTGAGGATTTTGAGAACTCTGATGAAGATATGGAAAAAGAGATGGAGCGGATGCTCGAACTTTTTAAACAACTTGAGTTAGAGTACGAAATGGAGCAAGCTGTTGATAAGCTTGAAGAACTTGCCGAGAAAGAAGAGGCCTTAGCAGAAGAGACAAATAAGGAAGAATCTTCCAACGAAGAATTGGGCAAAAAACAAGAAGAGCTACAGAAAGAATTCGAAGAACTAGAGAAATCTTTAGAGGATATAAAAGAAAAGAACAAAGAGCTTGAAAAGCCTATGGATATGGACATGCTTGATGAAGGGAATGAATCCATAAAGCAAGACATGCAGGAGAGTCAAGAACAACTTAATCAGGAGCAAAACAAGGAAGCAGCTGAAAAGCAAAAAAGTGCAGCTGAAAAGATGCGCGAAAAAGCAGCATCTATGTCTATGAGTATGCAGTCTCAGCAACAAGAGCAGATGTCCGAGGATATGGATGCCCTAAGACAGCTTTTGGAGAACATTGTAGGGTTGTCCTTTCAACAAGAAGATCTTTTAGATTTGTTTGGAAGCACAACAATCAATACACCTAGATATGTTGAGCTTGTTCAAGACCAATTTAAGATAGAAAAGGATTTTCAGATTGTAGAGGATAGCCTTATGGCTTTAAGCAAACGCTTGTTTCAGATAGAAACCTTTATTGTGGAGAAAGTTGGTCTTATTAATAACAATATTGAGGGGTCTATTGGTGATTTAGAGGAACGAAAGATTGGTGAAGCAGCAGTCGCCCAGCAAACGGTTATGAAGAACCTCAATGACCTTGCAGTTATGCTTAGTGATGTTATGAAGCAAATGCAACAAGACATGTCCTCAATGATGCCGGGCGCACAAATGTGCGATAATCCAGGTGGTAAAGGAATGAAACCTTCAGATAAGATTTCGGAAGGACAGAAAGGGCTTAACAAGCAAATGAAAGACGGGAAGGAAAGTAAAGAAGGAGAAGGGCAGGAAGGTGAAGGCATGAATGCTAAGGACTTTGCAGAGATGGCTGCCAGACAAGCTGCTTTGCGAAAAGCATTAGAGGCGAAGCAAAAGAAAATGCGGGAACAGGGAAAAGGAAGTCAGGAGCTTCAGCAAATTATTGATCAAATGAATGAGCAAGAAAAGCAACTGGTCAATAAGCGACTTACAAATGAAATGATGAAGCGCCAAGAGGATATTCTAACCAGATTACTTGAACACGAAAAGGCAGAGCGAGAGCAAGAATACGACGAACAACGTAAATCTAAGTCAGCAGAGCAGTATAAAAACCAATTACCTCCAGCCTTAGAAGAGTATTTAAAAGCAAAAGAAAAGTCATTGAATTTGTATAAGTCCACTTCACCAAACCTTAAGCCGTTTTACAGGATGCTAACAGATGAGTATGTTAAAGAAAAAAGTTAAATACATGTTATCTATATTGATGACAAGGACTTGACAAATTCCAGAATTTTTTACAAATTGCTTAAGTCTTAGTCTACTTAAAATCTTTAACTCTTATACATGTTGCTTTCTAATTCAAAGGATTCTTTGAATTCCAGTAAAAGTGCTAGCAACTTTCAGCTGGAATCTAACCAAGATTCTTTCAATACTATTGAAGGGGATCTACGTAATCTTATCAAACCTTTTAATTTAAACCAAGAAAAGTTTGGAGAAATTCTAGTAAGCTTAACTGAAGCTATTACTAATGCTGTGCGCCATGGTAATAAATTTGATGCTTCAAAACATGTAGCTGTAGAGTTTGTCGGAGACGAAAGTCGTTTGTATTTTCGGGTAAGCGATGAAGGTAATGGATTCGATTATGATGCTGTTCCTGACCCGACTTCTCCAGAAAATATACTTACTTGCGGAGGAAGGGGTGTTCATATTATGAAAGCTTTAGCAGATGAGTTAAATTACTCCGACAGTGGCCGTACTGTTGAATTAGAGTTTGATATTTAAACGAAAATTAAAATAAGTGGACTTTCCTGATCTTTCTGCTTTAGAAGATAATAATCAGTCTATTTCTTACCATGTGGAGGAAATAGACTTTGTTTTTAGTGACATAAATCAAGAGAATATCTCTAAATGGCTTAACGCAGTCGCAGAGTTAGAGAACAATCAAATTATAGAATTAAATTATATATTTTGCTCAGATGTGTTTCTTCACAAAATTAATCTTGATTTTCTGAATCATGACACACTCACGGATATAATTACATTTGATCTTGGTAATGCCGAAGATGCTTATATCAATGGCGATATATATATTTCTATTGATAGAGTAAAAGAAAATGCGATTGCCCTTAATGTCGATTTTAATATTGAGTTAAGGCGAGTTTTAGTTCATGGATTATTACACTTAATTGGGTATCCAGATAAGACGAAACAAGAGTCTGAGCTCATGCGTAGGCAAGAAGATAAAAGCCTTTGTCTTTATAAGCCTGTTTAGGTATTATTTTCTTCCCATTTTATTATTTTTGGCATCATATCAAACATCTACACCTATGAATGCTGGCACTAAGTACTTTTCTCCCGCTTCTATCTCCAATTTTGGTTTTGCCACCTCTGCCCTATCTTATGCAGTTGAATCGATAGGAACTGATATCGTGCATACTCCGAAAGATAGTGGTGAGAACGAGCTGGTGTTTTACGGGTTTAAAAACCCCTCAGAGAAATCTGATTTAAATGCCTGGATCATTACGCTTTGGGAGGGTTTTCCTTGGAGGTCTGGCCTGAAAGTCTCGTTTAGGTTAGAGGTTTATAATAAAATTCCATCGGATACCGATATAAATGTGGTGGGCCCTGTGTTAGCAGCGGTTGTTGTTGCTTTCAATGTATTCAATAAACGATCATTGGAGCAAAGAGATTTATTTGATTATACAAGAAATTGCCTCGGTGACAAGTTGGATGGTAGAACTTACAATAGTTTAGCTTGTTCTTTAATCGGTGGTATGATAGTTGGGTATAATGGTTCTTCCATTAAGGAATATCAGAGAATAAGTTTCCCTCAAGGCTTTTCTTCTGTTTTGTGTGTAGGACCAAAGAAACCCTTAGATTCTAAATTGCCCGTAGAGCCTCGGAGTGTCGATACTCTGATAAATCTGACCACTCAATTGGCTTTAATCTTGTATAAGTCAAATTTAGACTTATTTCTTGCATTTAGTGAGGCGAATTTTAATCTTGAAAACTTATCTTTAGATACTTTTGAAGCTTCCTTCGCAGAAAAAGCCAAGACATATGGTATATATTCCTTGTTTAGGCCTGCTAAAGATAATCGAGGGCTAGTAGCTGTGGCTACTAATTCTTTCAAAGCCTCTGAATTAGCGGACGAGTTCAACGCTGATTGTAGAGCTAATGGCTTAAAAGAAGATAGCGCCTTGTTCTTAAAGCATAATCATGAAGGTGTTT
>JAQXAY010000097.1 GCA_029252685.1 Saprospiraceae bacterium
TTTAAATATAAGTTATATCCATTTAAAACTACACTAAAAGATGAAAGTCCAAAACCGTCTCAATTCTAGAGGGATTTTCCAATTGCTGTTTGCAATTGGATGTTGTATCCCTTTACTAACCTTCTCTTCATGTCAACAGGACAATGATGAAGACTGGTCCCCTATTATCGCTGCACCTCTTGTGAATTCAACAATGTCTGTCTCTGATCTTTTGGAGCAATTGACTATGGATTCAATATTTGATGTAAATGCGACAGGTTTATTGTCATTAAATTTCCAATCAGAACTTTTTGATTATAAGCCTACGGATGTTTTAAACTTCGATTACGGAGCAAGTCCAATAATTGGAGCAATAGAAAATACACCAGCCTTAGAGATGTTGATCAATCAAAATGGTGAACATCAACTTGCATTGCCTACGAGTGTTTTTGCATTCAATCCGGAAGTTCAAAATGAGGATGGTAGTAATTTTGAGGTAAAAATCGATTCGTTATACTTATATGAGAGTGCAATGATATTCAATTTTTCTAGTGATTTCGGTCATGCGGGAAGAATTGATATTGAAATACCCCATTTATTTGATTCAGAGGGAAATCACTTTGACGAATCTATTGAGTGGAGTGAAAGTCCAGATGAAGCTATAACAGATGCTAAGATTTTTGATCTTGATGGATATTTTCTTGACATGACGAAGTCTGAAGAAAGTGACACCATATACAATAGATTCGATATAGACGTATCTGTTGTGATTATGAATACTATTCCTAATTATGATATTGAAGACGATGCAAGCTTAGACTTTACAGTTGAAATTGCTGATATGAACTTTGAACTTGCTTATGGTGATTTCGGTTCTGGTAACTTTCCACTTGGAAAGGATACTATAGAATTTAATCCGTTTGAGGAATTTGGTGATGCTGATTTTTACTTAGCAGATCCTACGCTAACCTTGGAAATTACTAGTGGAATTGGTTTGCAAAACATGAATTCCTTCGTGCAGCAGTTAGTTTATATTGACACAGATGGTAACGAGAATGAAATCTTGTTTAATCCAACATCTGTACAACCTACACTTACTGCTCCGACAGTGGTAGGTGAGACTGTAACGACTTTCCGAAAACTAACCAATGAAGATGGTTATATATCTGAATTACTATCTCCTACAGAAAAGGATTTGGTCTACGAAATTTTTGCAGTGATCAATAATAATTCAAACGGAGAGCAAAGTTTCATCCATAGAGATTTTGGAATAGCAGCAAATTTGGATGTAGAGATTCCTCTTTACGGTCGTGTTGGTAACATCAATTTTAATGATACCCTGGAGTTTGATTTGGGTTCTAATTTATCTCAAATCGATAGCTTAACCATTAAGACAAATATGGAAAGTTATTTTCCTGCAAATGCTTATCTGCAGGTTTATTTCTTAGATGAGAATTATAGCCTTACGGACTCTTTATACTCGGGAGGAATTGATCTTCCCTTGATCGCAGCGCCTGAATTAGGTGCTGATGGTAGGCCTTTGAGTGATGAAGCATTGCTTACTACCAAAGAGGCAAATGTTATTCCTTCAACTATTACCAATATTGTTGAGAGTAAATATATCGTGTTAAAATATTCCTTCGAATCTGCCAACTTCGACGATGAGGCTAATGTGAAGATTTTTGAGGATTATTATATAAATGCAAAGGTTGGTTTTCAGGCTACTGGAAAAATTGACTTTTAACACCCAATATCATTAAAATGAAAAACTTTAAATATATACTGGCAAGTATATTTTTGCTTGCCCAATTAGCCCTATTTGGACAACAGGACATGATCTTGTACCAATTAAGAAGCTTGAATCAGAGTTCTTATCTAAATCCTGCATTTAGTGGGGATTCAAAAGTGTCTATTGGGATTCCGGGAATCTCTTCATTTTACTTTGCTTACAACAATAATGCATTTCAGGCTAACGATGTATTCTCTTCCGATCTTGACCTAAGTGTTAATGGTCTATTGAATAATATGCCGAGTGCTAATGAATTTGTTGATGCGCTTTTAGATCCAGGAAGTATCACTAGTAATTTGACAGATAGGAATTATCTAATGACTAATTTTCAGGTGGATTTATTCCACCTTAAGATCAATAAAGGAAAACATAGTTTTGGCTTTAATGTCACAGAGAAGGTAAACGCCATGATTGTTTTTCCAAAGAGTTTATTTGAACTGATCCAAAATGGAAATGGCGGAGCAAATCTTGGTCAGACTATTTCAGTAAATGGACTAGGACCAGATTTTAGTCATTATAGAGAATTTGGGTTCTCATATAGTCAGATAGTAAATCAAAAACTAAGCTTTGGTGGTCGTTTCAAAATCCTCAGCGGGATGGAGAATGTATCTTTCTCTAAAAGTCATTTTGGATGGACAACGAGTGAGTTGGATTATAGCTGGGACATTACAGGATCTTATACATTAAATACTTCTGGTGTTACAAATGTGATGGACTTTGAGGATCTGCTTATGGGAAAAGGAAATAGAGGTTTTGGCTTAGATCTTGGCGCTAGCTATCAAGTTAATGATCAATTGAATCTTTCTGCTTCAATTACGGATTTAGGCTTTATCAATTGGTCTAATGATAATATGATTGTTTCGACCGATGATTTCAGTATAGACTTTGACGGAGTTGATGTTTTTAGTTTGAATGATTCGACTGATATTGGTAGTCTTTTTACAGATGTATACGAAAGTGCTATTGATTCCATAAACGGACAAATGGATTCAACATCTACTTATAATACACGACTACATCCAAGAGTATTAATAGGTGGAAATTATTCTATCAATAATAAATTAAACCTTGGTCTTTTATTGCAGGGGCAATTTTATGGTCCCGTGACCAAATACGGAGCATCAGTATCCGCTAATTATCAGGTATTGCCATCCTTGTCAGCAGTAGCATCATATACAGTTACAGATAAATCTTACAATAATGTTGGGTTCGGTATGATGTGGGATAAAGGATTTGTGCAGATCTATGCCATCACAGATAATATCTTAGGCCTTAATATATCTAATACACAGAATGTGCATGCCCGTTTGGGGATAAACATAGCACTTGGAAGCAGAAACCCTAAACCTGTAGAACTTAAGGGCGACGATGTTGCTCCTATTATGGTCTCAGAAACGGAGGAGACTGACAGTGTTGAAGATCTTGGTTTTGGTGATCTACCTCCAGTAGATCTTCCTGCAGAGGTAGAAGAGCCAGAGGTTGAAACATTCTATGAACTCTTCTGTGAGGTTATTGATGCAGATACTGAACTTGAATTGACGGGATTCATTGTTGAGGTATATAAGAAGGAGATTGGTGGTGCGGAAGTAATGTCATCAAATAGGCCTTATAATTCTGGTGCCTTCCTGAAGCAATTTGAGCGTGAAACAATTCAACGAATTGTGGTAAAGAAAGCTGGATTTGAGGACGGTGAATTATTTATATTCCCTGATGATGTTGGTGATAAGCCAGAAATAAGAGAAACGATTTCTTTAATTCCTATGGAAAGGATGGTTGTAGAAGAAGAAGAGTCGGTTGCAATGGTTAGTGCGTTCGAGTTAACAGCAAGGACGAGTCTTAGGTCTGAAGCAAGCTCAACTTCAATTGTGTTAGAACGTATTTCAGAAGGTACAATTATGGAGGTGCTGGAAGAAACGAATAAATACTGGTGGAAAGTGAATTTAAATGGTAAGGAAGGCTATGTGAAGGCTTCTTATTTAATTGAATCTGAGCAACAAATCAATGCATCAGAGACGGTAGATCAGCCAGTTAGGAATTACACTACATCCTCTGAAAGTGGAACTGGAAGTTATTATTTCTTGATTGAGAAAACCAGTTTACGTTCAGAGCCAACATCTTCATCTGCTGTGATGCTTAGATTTGTATCTGGAGATGAAGTTGAACTGGTAGAAAAAACAACCAAATATTGGTGGAAGGTTATTTTTGACGGTAAGGTTGGTTTTGTTAAAGCTGCCAAACTGGAAGAATAAGAACTTATTCCAAGAGATAAAAAAAGCCCTGATCATTTTTGATCAGGGCTTTTTTTATAATTTATGTGCATAAGTACCAATACAATCATTATTTATTCGCTTTGCTCGAATAAAGGTTTCAAGTCTATCAGGGGCAAATATTTCACTTGATGGATCAAGACTTTGAATTTTCACTTCCCCAGAGGCGTGAATAAATGAGGCATTATTAAGATAGATGGCTACATGTGTAATCCGTTCTTTTTTATTATTACTGGCCTTTTTACCAAAGAAAAGAAGATCACCTTGTTTAAGGTTTTCAAAACCATTGCTCGTATCAATAGTTTCGCCGCATTGTACCTGTTGAGATGCGTCCCTAGGTAGTTGCATACCGTTTAGTAGAAAAATATTTTTAGTGAATCCACTACAATCAAATCCTTTTGTCGAAGTGCCTCCCCAAACATATGGTATGCCCATGTAAGTTTTAGCAATTCCAATTATAGATTCAGAGTTTGGCAGCATATTTTTCCAATCACTAGACCTTAAAATTTGTAAATCGTAAGCGAAACCAATTTGCCCGTCAGGCAACTTAATTTTCTGTTGCTTATTAATAGGCTCATCTATAAGACTAATAATATTTGCTGCTACCAATTCCGTGATGATCTGGCCTTGCTCATTATAAACGTCTAGATTCTTGTTTAGGACAAAGGCCCTCTCGGAGCTATTCCATACATCTAAATCCGCTTCAGAATAGCTTGTAATTGATAGGGATTCCATCCATCCAAGGTATCCGTCTACAAGTTGGACATAAAACCAGTCGCCTTCTTTTTTTAAGATGCTCACAGGTTGACCTAAAAGCCCTTGACTTACTAACTCCGAGGAATGTTTTGCTGCTCCCCTTAGTTGCGCTGTGGAAACTCGGATCAATCCGTAAGGCTCAAGTATAGATTCGTCGGGGAGTAATTTAATTTGGTGCTCGATATTGTTTTCCGAAAAGATTTCAAGTATTGTTTTGTGAGCAACAGCATTGGATAGTTCTCCTTGCCAGAAGCCGGTAGAACTATCTTGTTGTACATCAAATACACAAACCCGTTTATCTGGGCATACCGATTTACGGAGATTATCCACAAAGTTCAAGGGATTGAATACATCATCTTTTAGCTTAGCGTCTTGCTCCTCTTTGCAGGATAGCGCACTAAGTCCAAATAGACTTATCAAGAAACCTATTTTGATTTTATTCATTGACTTTAATAATTTTGATACTTTTCTCAAAAGAGTCTGTTTTTAAATGTACAAAGTAAATACCTGCTGGCCAGTCTTGGCCATTGATTGTTGTGGAAGACTCATTAACATGATTGGAAGTATGGACTAGCTTTCCTGTTTGATCTAAAATACGCATATATAGTGGGTCTTTCCCAGGATATTCTACGTTTATTGTACGCTTGAATACGGTAGGATAGACTTCTACTCGATCCAAATAAGCTGGAGTAATGGTTTCAGAGGTAATCTGTACTTGAGCAATATTTGAATAAATAGAGGTGTCCTGAGGGTTTGCCGCCAGTACTCTGTATTCAAGAGTTTGATCATCAAGTTGAGTTAGATCAACAAAGGTGGTGGTATTTGACTCTGTGGTGCCTATGGGATAGAAATAAGAACTTGCTTCTATTTTTCGCTCAATGACAAAATTGGATTCATTGTTTGATTGATCGGTCCAATTAAGTTCTACGCTTCCGTCATTCACTTCGGCTGCTGTTAATTGGATGGGAGGAAGTATATTATTGCAAGTGGTATTTATCTCTTGGGCTATACTATCTCTTAGGTTAGGAATTAACTCATAGAGCATATCTCCTGGGCAGGCTGTTGCACATCCATCTCTATGTCCAGATACAACAAATATTTCTTCATCTGATGGTGGATGGTAAGAAAGGCCGACTGGGTCTATGTCTTCTTGGCAGGATTTCCAGGCAAAAAGCCTTTTTAGGGATTCCATAGACGCTGTTGTTGGCGCTACATCTGTGTAAGTACCTAAAATACAAATACCCATCGTATTACCATTTTTACCACAGAAGTGTGCACCTTGAATATTGTTAGCACGACCTTCGTAGACAACCCCATTAGGATCTATAAGCCAATTATAGCCAATATCATCCCACCCGTTTGTATTTACGTGGTAATTCCATATTGAATATACAACTGCTGACCAGTCGGAGGATGTATTTGCGCCTGCCGTGTGGTGGATGATAAGGTGACTAACCTCAGTAATGATAGGTGTTATGTCAACCGGACAATTAGAGCTTTGGCACCATTGGTCTCTGCCTTTAAAAGCGGGCTGAGGGCATGGACAATCTGCTGTTTCTTGTCCTCTTACTAGAGAAAGACCACTTATGGAGTTGTTGGGATAAAATAAGTGAACTTCATCGCCCTGTTCAGGATAGTAGTTCATTAGGCGAAGTTCAATATGTTTAGTAGAATTTGGGAGGAAGATTAGGCTACTGATATCCCTTTCTGGATTCATATTGTGACTGTCATTTTTGAGCGTAAACCAGTCTGTTATTTCTGTTTTGCTTTTGAGTCTATACTGAATTTTATCAATGCTGTTCACTTTTGATTTGATGGCGAAGCTTACAAAAGGAGAATCTTCCGCTCTTTTGTCAATGGCTACAGTAAGGATATTTTTTTCGTAGGTCTTTAATTCATGAAACCCGAATACAGACATTTGTTCGGGAGATTGTCCGAAGGTTAGGATACTAATAGAGAGTAGGACGAATAAAAAAAGGGATTTCATATATTTTTAGTTAAATATAGAAAAATCCCTTTTTATAATGGAAACAGAATAGAGGCAGCCTAACTTTCTTCTTGTGCCTTTAACTTTTCTGTATTTTCTGCAACCTGCAGTGCTTCAATCACATCGGATAAGTTTCCTTCTATGATTTTGTCAAGACTATATAGCGTTAGGTTTATTCTGTGATCTGTAACTCTATTTTGCGGATAATTATAAGTTCTAATTTTACCTGAACGGTCCCCTGATCCAACCAAAGACCTACGTTTGCTTGCTACTTCGTTATTATGTTTTTCGCGTTGTGCGTCATATATTTTGGAATATAAACGCTGGATCGCTATCTCTCTGTTCTTTATTTGTGAACGCCCGTCCGTGCTTTCAGATACTATTCCTGTAGGAAGGTGTGTGAATCGAACACCTGATTCTGTCTTGTTTACGTGCTGACCTCCTGCCCCACTAGATCTGAAGGTATCAACTTTTAGGTCGGCTTTATTAATGTTGATATCTTCCATTTCAAGCTTAGGCATGACTACTACGGTTGCTGCAGACGTATGAACTCTTCCTTGAGATTCAGTTTTAGGAACGCGTTGTACGCGGTGGGCACCAGATTCAAACTTCAGGGTACCGAATACATTTTCGCCGCTTATTTCTAGGACAATCTTAGAATAGCCTCCAACAGATCCTTCATTTATACTTACAACTTCTGTTTTGAAACCTCTATTCTCGAAGTACTTGGAATACATTCTATATAGATCCCCTGCAAAAATACTTGCTTCGTCCCCTCCCGTTCCAGATCTTATTTCGATGATCACATCTTTTGAATCCTCTGGGTCCTTTGGAATGAGCAGATATTTTATCTCTTCATTAAGCTCAACCTCTTTTTTCTTTAGTGTGGAAAGTTCCTCTTTGGCCATCTCCTGCATTTCAGGATCATTCTCTTTGAGCATCTCATGCGCTGCTTCAATTCCTTCCACGGTCTCTTTGTAGATTTTATATGCTTCTACGATTTCTTTTAATTCCTTGTAAGACTGGCTGATTTTTTTGTACTTCGTCATATCCGCTATAATCTCAGGATCAGACATTTGTTCTTCCAAGTTTAGGAACCGTGAATATATTTCCTCTAATTTATCGAGCATATTAAGCTAATTTTTAGGATTTTGTCCATTAAATTTGTGGCTTTCAGACAAAAAGCATGGCAAATATAAGATTTATCATTTAAGGTTAGGCCTTTGTAAAAGTAGAATACTAAAAATAATGGCGAACATTCTTAATATAGAAACCTCCTCAAAAACCTGTTCTGTTGCTTTGAGTAAGCGGGACAAAGTAATTGCTTCTCTAACAGCTGAGGGTACTTTCACACATGCAAAAGAGTTAACAACGCTCATAGATGATCTGTTGAAAGCAAATGACTTGAAGATTAATGATATAGATGCAGTTGCAGTAAATGCGGGTCCTGGGTCTTATACTGCCTTACGTGTTGGGTATTCTGTTGCCAAGGGATTGTGTTTTGGTGCGGATTTGAAGATGCTGGCGCATTCGTCTTTTGAAATTTTAAATAGTCAAGCAAAGCTGATGGATCAATTTTCTTCGCTGGATTGTATCGTTCCGGTGGTTGATGCCCGAAGAGATGAGGTTTACATGATTGCATATGATGAAATCGGGTCGGAAATTATTGATGCTCAATCTTTTATTTTAGATGAAGAAGCTCTAAAAACAACAATTGGGACAAAAAAAAATATACTTATAATTGGGGATGCAGCAGAGAAGTCTAGAAACTACCTAAAAGGGGAGGAATTTAGCTTCAAAGAGGTAGCTATTATGGCCCCTATGATGGCTTCCTTAAGTTGGGATAAATACCAGTCTTCAGACTTGGAAAATGTCGCGTATACTATACCTTTTTATCTAAAACCACCCAACATTGTAAAATCAAAAAAGAAGTATTTCTAGTAAACACAAATATTTCTTTCCTTAATATTTGCATTGTACCCGACCTAGTAAATTTTTTACCTCTAAAAATGGCAAAATACAATACAATATGAAAAAATAATATTAATTAAAGCCAACATTTAAGGTAAAAAAATTATTATTTTGTTTATAGCTTAAAAAACGATAGCAAATTTATTCGCATAAGAATAATTTATTATCAGTGCTAAATTTTTTAATGAGAATACTATAAACACAACTATTATGGGAAAACAGAAAGACGATTTCGTAGTCTTGAAAAAAGGGAAGAAAGAAATTCCCATAGACTACACCGAAGTTAGAAAAGCGGTATTAGTCCTTAGGGCTATCAATCATGACAGGAGACAACAAATTATTCAGTTGTTGGAAGAGAATGATAAAATGACCGTAACTGATATTTACATTAAACTAAGACTGGAACAATCTGTTGCTTCACAGCACTTGGCAATCCTTAGGAGAGCACAAGTAGTGGTTACAGACCGTAACGGCAAGTTCATTTATTATTCATTAGACAAAGAGCGTTTAGCACAGATTTCATCTTTTGTTGACGATCTTAACGACTAATCAGAATTAATCCATTACATATCTAGGGCATTTGTTCTTAGTTCCCTGAAAGTCTTTTTGCGATTCTACATAACCCACCATTATCAATTTGTTAACATATCTACAACGGTGATTTATTACCATTTATATAATAAATCAACATTATTAGATATTTAATACGTACTATTCATAGAAATTCAAAAAGGAGACGCCCATGAGAAAGTCAACAGTAAATATTGACAACGATAAACTACAGGATGCTGCAGAAATACTTCGCGCCATCAATCATAAATTAAGAATGCGAATTCTTGAATTTATTGATCAGAATGAAAAAATAAATGTAAACAAGATTTATAATACCCTAAATCTAGAGCAATCAATTACATCACAGCATCTTAGGATTCTAAGAAAGGCTGGAGTAGTAGATACTCAAAGAGATGGAAAATTTATCTATTACGAGATAAATTATGACCGAGTAAATCAATCAATTGAATCAATTGATCGTTTTCTTGCTGAATAAATTAAAAGTCAATAGGAATCATTCGGAGACATCTTCTTTTGAAGATTGTGTCTCCTCTGTTCCTTTTGGTACTTCATTTGACTTGAAGTAGGAGAAGTTAAAAAGAATAAGGTTAAATACACCTATGGATATTGCAGCATCTGCAACATTAAAAATAGGTTTGAAAAATTCTACATGCTTTCCGCCGATTACTGGCATCCACTCGGGAGCTGTTCCGTTAATTATTGGAAAATGAAACATATCCACGACTCTTCCGTGGAGAAAATCCGCATATCCCTTAATGTCTGGATTATTGATCGTCCACTGAGCTGGCTCAGAGAAAAGAGATTCATTGAATATGAGACCATAGACTGCAGAGTCTATCATATTCCCTATGGCTCCGGCTAGTATTAGAACAAAACAGGATATGAGACTAAATCCAAAACCTTCCTTGATTAGTTGTTTAATATAAACAACAAGCAGGCTTATGGCAACAATTCTAAATAGACTTAGGAGCAATTTTCCATAGGTCCAATCGATTTCCCATCCAAAGGCCATTCCTTTATTTTCAACAAAATGAATTCTGGCCCAATCTAATCCAAAAAGAAAAGTTATTTGATTGTATGTGTAATTCGTTTTTATGTAGATCTTAAGTAATTGATCTATCAAGAGGACTATAAAAATCAGGATCAATGACTTTTTTGTAATGCTATTCATCAAATCTGTTTTGAAACTACCAACATCCAGATAAAGAAAACGGAATACCGGTAAATTTGGAATTCTTAAGAAGTTCCAAATTAAGCAAATAATGTAAAAAGTTATTAATTACAATAATTAGTTAGTGTGATTTTTTAGCTTCAATGCTTAGTGTAGCATGCGGAACTGCTTTTAGTCGTTCTTTGGAAATAAGTTTTCCGGACTCTCTGCATATACCATAAACTTTATTGATAATCCTTTGCTTAGCATTCTCAAGATGTTTGATGTACTTCGATTGCCTTGCTGCGAGCATGTTGATATTCTCTGTTTCAAAGGTCTCGGCACTATTGTCGTAACCTCTTAGTTTTGCATCTCCGCTAAGGCTTTTATCCTGCAGCTGGCCTTTATAAAAGTTCAATAATTTATAGGCTTCTTCTAGTTTACTATCTATCAAAGCTTCGAACTCAGCCAATTCTTGGTCTGTATATCTTGTTTTTTCCATTTACAGGAGAGGTGTTTAAATAGGATGTTACAAAATAAAATATCGACAAATATAAGAAAATTAGTCGATTTGCAGGTTATAAAAAACGAATGAAGCGTTTTTGTTTTGCAAGGCCTAGTTTTGAGGTAGATCTTTTAGTTCATTTTTGTTTTCTCGATCTACTTTGATTGATGCTTTTTTAAGCGGATTAGCACCGTCTTTTTGGTATTGTGTTCTCGAGCGGTAAATATCTATAGCTTTAAATATTGCATATCGAAATGATTTTGGATCCGCCATATCCTTACCTGCGATATCAAAGCCTGTTCCATGGTCAGGCGAGGTTCTTATTATTGGCAGTCCTGCTGTGAAATTGGTACTACTGTTAAAGCTAAGTGTTTTGAAAGGTACTAGACCTTGGTCATGATACATTGCTAATATTCCATCAAATTTGCTGAACTTTCCAGAACCGAAGAAGCCATCTGCAGGGAAAGGTCCCATGACAAGCATGTTGTTTTTCTTAGCCTCAACAATCGCCGGTCTTATAATTTCGATTTCTTCTTTTCCTATGCTTCCTTCATCTCCAGCATGCGGATTGAGTCCTAATACTGCGATGGTAGGCCTTTCTAGACCAAAATCCATTTTTAGACTATTGTTTAAGATTTTTAGTTTTTTTAGAATGTTCTCTTTTGTAATGCTATCAACAACTTCGTTTAAGGGCAAATGGTTTGTGACTAGACCTACTTTAAGGTCTTCTGAGGTCATCAGCATCAATTGTTGACTACCCTTGAATTGATCCGCGAAATATTCTGTGTGGCCTGGGTATTGGAAGCCAGCTAATTGCATTGCCTTTTTATTGATTGGTGCGGTGACGATAACATCGATGTTACCCTCTTTAATATCTTTTACAGCTTGCTCTAGCGAGAGCATTGCATATTTTCCTCCGTCTTCATTTAGTGTTCCTAAATTAATATTTACGTTTTCCTCCCAACAATTGAAGATGTTGATTTTATCCTCGTAGAGGCGGCTTGTGGAGTTGACGGACTGGTATGAAATATTTATATCGTTGATAATATTCTTATGGTAGGAAACGACTTTCGTAGAACCGTAAATAACAGGTGTTATATTTTTCGAGACCATAGGGTTGCAGAGGGTTTTTAAAATAACCTCTAGCCCTACTCCATTTATATCTCCGATCGTTATTCCAACCTTGACTTTTTTCATTCTTACACAATTTGTAATTGAACAATATATTATTGTTAAGTATAATAAAATAAAAAAAATTCCTTCAACTGAATTTAACCATTAGGAATTTCTTGACCTCATGAACAATATACTTAATTTATATTGCAAGTAATTATACCTTTGTGAGGATTTAATATTTAAAAAGATGAGTTTGAAGGCGAAGAAATCATTTGGGCAACATTTTTTAGTACAGGATTCGATTGCATCCGATATTGCAGATAGTTTGACACTTAGTGCCGAGACAGGTAAAGTATTGGAGATTGGACCAGGTATGGGTATGCTTACTAAGTTCTTATTAGAAAAGGACTATGATATGAAGGTTGTTGAGGCAGATAGGGATATGGTATCTTATATTACTGAGCATTATCCTCAATTGGAGGACCACATTATATTTGAAGATTTTATGAAAGTAGATCTAGCAAATGTGTTCAAAGGTGAACCATTCTGTCTGATCGGAAATTTTCCATACAACATAAGTTCGCAGATCATTTTCAAAACTATTGAACATATGGATATCATTCCCGAGATGGTTGGGATGTTTCAATTGGAGATGGCAGAACGTGTTGCAACGAAAGAGGGGTCAAGAACCTATGGGGTAATTAGTGTATTGACTCAGGCATTGTATGATGTAGAGTTGTTGTTTAGGGTAAATAAGGAATCGTTTGATCCACCACCTAAGGTTGAATCAGCGGTTATCAGGCTAAAACGTCGTGAAACCCCGAGAATAGATGTTAGTTATAAAACTTTTCGATCGATAGTTAAGTTATCTTTCAGTCAGCGACGTAAAATGCTGAGAAATACGCTCAAAGGAACAGTGAAGAATAAAGAAATCCTGTCGGATCCGGTTTTTTCAAAAAGACCTGAGATGTTAAGCGTTGAAGAATTTTCCGATCTGACTAAATTAATTCTTGAAAATAATTAATCGTTAATGTTGATATGGGACTAGAAGAAAAAATAATGACAGACTTAAAAGCTGCAATGAAAGCAAAAGATAAAGCAGCATTAAGAGGTTTAAGGGCTATAAAACAAGCTTTTTTGTTGGCAAAGACTGATGGATCGGGTAGTGAGATAACTGCCACTGATGAAATCAAGATGATGCAAAAGCTTGTCAAGCAGCGTAACGAGTCTATCAAAATATTCAGAGAACAATCTAGAGATGATCTTGCCGATGCTGAGCAGGAAGAGGTAGATGTGATTATGAACTATTTGCCTAAGCAAATGACGGAGGATGATCTTAAGGCGTTTGTCAGAGCAAAGATAGAGGCTTTAGGAGCAAGTTCTATGCGCGACATGGGCAAGGTAATGGGTGCTTGTTCTAAAGAACTGGCGGGGCAGGCAGACGGAGCTGTGCTTAGTAGAATAGTTAAAGAGTTATTGGCATAAAAAAAAGGGATGAATTTCATCCCTTTTTTTATGCCGTCTTAATGATTGATTGATTTCTTTGGCTTGGCTGAATACAATCTGAGCTAAATCCTAAAAGCTTTAGGTGATCCAAGGTTTTTGGTAGCACATATTTTAGTTTATCAAGGGCTTTCAGGCTATCATGGAAAACGATAATAGCACCAGGATTAATATTGGAAACAACATTTTCTAAACACATCTCCCTACTTAGTGCTGGATCGAAATCTCCACTCAATAAAGACCACATGATTATATCATAATGTCTTTGAATGAATTGTGCTTGCTTAGGCTTTAATCTTCCATATGGAGGTCGAAATAAGTTACTATTTATTAGATGAGCACATCTTCTTATGTTGTGAAAGTATTTTATGTTTTCCGTAACCCACCCATTCACATGGTTGAATGTGTGATTTCCAACGGTATGACCTTCGGCAACTATCCGCTCCAGAATCTCCGGATATTTCAATGCGTTTTCACCAACACAAAAGAAAGTAGCTTTGAAATCGTATTCTTTTAATAAATCTAGAACCCATGGAGTTACCTCAGGAATAGGCCCATCATCAAATGTCAAGTAAACCTTTTTCTCAGTTACTGGAATTGACCACTTAAAATTTGGGAATAAATTCTGAATTAATCTGGGTGTTTTTACTAGATACATTTATTTATAGTAGGAGTATAATTGAATTAAATTTTTTAAGCCCAAAAAAGCAATTAATTTTGTGCTATACTTTAATAACGCAATTTAGTGAAAATTCGCTGCTTAGCTTTGGAATAATAATAAGATAATGGAAAATTGTAGAGTTCGTTTTGCTCCCAGCCCAACAGGAGCATTGCATATAGGAGGTGTTCGTACTGCTTTGTATAACTATTTGTTAGCAAAAAAATTGGGTGGTACCTTTATCTTAAGGATTGAGGATACGGATCAGACTCGATACGTTCCCGGTGCAGAGGATTACATCATGGAAGCATTAGCTTGGTTAGGCATAACTCCGGACGAAGGACCTAGCGTTGGGGGTGATTATGGTCCTTATAGGCAGTCTGAGCGTAAATCTATGTACAAGGAGTATGCTTTGAAGTTGGTGGAAAATGGACATGCATATTATGCCTTTGACACTCCAGAAGAGCTAGATGCTCGAAGAAATGAGGAGAAAGCTAAGGGTAACCATAGCTTCAAGTATGATCATTCTGTTAGGGATCAAATGCGCAATAGTCTTACCATTTCTGAAGATGAGGTAAAAAGTATGCTTGATGCAGGAACGCCCTACACTATTCGACTTATGGTTCCAACGGATGAGCGAGTGGCTTTCAATGATAATATTAGGTCAGATGTTCAGTTTAGTTCTAATGAACTCGATGATAAGGTTATGCTGAAAGCAGATGGTATGCCAACCTACCATCTTGCAAATGTTGTAGATGATTACCTAATGAAGATTACTCATGTGATTCGAGGCGAAGAATGGTTGCCATCTACGGCGCATCACGTGTTATTATATAAGTATTTGGGATGGGAAGAATCCATGCCAGAATTTGCGCATCTTCCACTTATCCTTAAACCTACAGGTAACGGGAAATTAAGTAAACGGGATGGTGCAAAATTGGGAATTCCTGTATTTCCATTATCCTGGAATTCTGATAATCCTGAAGATTCATTTAAAGGATTTAGAGATTTTGGATTCCTACCAGAAGCTGTTTTGAATTTTCTTGCCTTCTTAGGGTGGAACCCAGGGACTGAGGAGGAATTCTTTAGACTAGAGGAATTGGTCGGTGCCTTTGATTTGAACAAAGTAAGCAAAGGAGGTGCTCGATTTGATTTTGATAAGGCAAAATGGTTCAATCAACAATATATAATCAACAGCTCAAATGCAGACTTGTTGGAGCTTGTAAAGCCTTTGGCAGTGGCAAAGGGTATAGAATTTTCGGATGCTTATCTTAGTCAATGCATTGATTTGATGAAAGAAAGAGTGCAGTTTTTACCCGATTTTCTTGAAGTAGGTTATTATTTGTTTGAAAAAGTTCGTAATTATGAAGAGAAACCAATTCGAAAGAAGTGGAAACCAGAGCAGAAGGCCATCTTCGAGAAGCTTTTGGCTGACATGGTAGCACTTGAGAATTTTGATGCGGCTTCAATCGAAAACACTATCAAAGCTTTTATGGAAGAGCATGGATTAGGTTTCGGTAATGTACTTCCTTTCTTAAGAATTGGGATGGCAGGGACTATGAAAGGTCCTGGAGTATTTGAGATGATGGAACTTCTAGGAAAAAATGAAGTTAATGAACGTATGACAGCTGCCTATACTGCCTTTGATGGTATTAAAGGTGCTTAAAAAATATTTTTTGCCAAGAAAAACTCCCAATATGAAAAAGGACGATATTAAAGAAAATGAGAAGAAATCATCAGGTTTTCAAATTCGTATTAATAAATTTGGGCAGGTAGAGCTTAATCAGGAAATCGATCAGCTCAATACCTATCTGAATGATAATGTTGAAGATAAAAAGCTAGTAGGTCGTAAGGACCCATATGCTAAAAAGAAATAAATCAATACTGTAAGTCACATCCTTCTATCTCACCAGATTTTCCTAGTCAAAAGTCGGCAAACGATTTTTACTGAGGATACCATTGCAACCTAATTTGTAAAACTCGAGGCATTTAATAAGCCAAATTTTTTTTGCTTTTTGAATCCCAAACGGCATATTGGTTTTACGTTGATAATAACTTGGAAAAATTAAGCTTTCACTCTTTAGTGAAAGCCCTTCAGACATATTTATATACATGAGTATCCGAAATCGCATTTCGTACCTTTTGTTCATACTATTGAGTATGAATTCTTATGAACTGAAAGCTCAGTTCAACATTTCCTATGCTGGCGAAACAAGTTTTTTTCTTGATGAAGATTGTAGTGCTGTATTTAACCTAAACGGAGTGCTGCCAGTTGTGACTTCAGATATACCTGGGGCGGCAATTACAATAGACTCATTGGATGCTATTCTGACAGGTTATGAGTTTGATCAAATGATATTAGGTGAGGATCAATTTGATGTTTACTTTAGGTATGAAGACGATCAGGGAAATGACAGTTTGTTTGTATTCGAGATTAGTTTTGAAGATACTATTGCACCTCAGTTAGAGTTAGAGGTTGATACAATATATTTGACATGCCCAGGTGAACTTCCAAGTTTAGCAATATATCTAGTTGATGATAATTGTGATGTGGCTGGGGGCGTTTCTTTGAATAATTTTCCGCTTCAGGATCTTCCAGATTATAACTGTGGACCTACTATTATAGAGGTTACTAATATGATTGTGGCAGAAGACTTTTATGGCAATAAGGATACTTTGTTTCAGACTGTTTACATGGAGCCAGATACAATAGGCCCTACTGCCATTGTTCCAAACGACACAACTATTAACTGTGTTGATGACCTTAATGTCATCTTATCAAATGGATTGATTGATGGTTTTGATAATTGTGGATCTGATTTATCATCTGTGGATTCTTCCTTCCTGATTGTTGCTGGAGCTTGTTCTGGAGATTTTGTTTACAAACGGTTTTGGACCTTGACAGATTCGTGTGGAAATGTATCTATTGATTCCCAAATGATAACAGTGCTTGATGACTTAGCACCTGTTTTTACGGTGCCGTCTGATACGGTTGTTTCTTGTGGCGAAAATCTTGATCCATCATTTCTTGGAACACCAACTGCCCTTGTCGACGAGTGTTCAGGAATATTTGAAGTGACTTATCAAGATGTTTTTGATACCTTATCTTGCCCTAGTGAGCAGCTTTTGACAAGAATATGGTCTGTCTCAGATAGTTGCATGAATATCGCAATAGATACTCAAGAGATTCAGATTATAGATAGCATCCCGCCAGTATTTACGGGACCGCCTTCAGACAGTATATTTTTGTTATGTGACCAACTCGCTGCTTTGGATACAATCATGGGACCATCGGGAATTGTCGATGCTTGTTCTAGCTTTATGATTGACACAACAGATGTCATTATCAATCAGAGTTGCACAAATACCTATGAAATTGAACGTACCTATTATATTGAAGATGCTTGCTCTAATGTAGACAGCGTCAGGCAAAATATATTTGTTATTGATTCTATTCCTCCAGTGTTTACTGTCTCAGGCTCAGACTTCATTATTGCCTGTTCGTCGAATATAAATTTAGATTCACTTTTTTCAATATGGATAACTAATTATGCCGGTGCAATGGCTGTAGACGCATGTACTGCAGTTGCTGAGCTTAATTGGACTGTGTTGAACGTAGGAACAAATGATCCTGCCTTATTAGATGATTTGTCTTGTGATTTGGGTCCTGGAATCCTCTTGAATCAATCTTTTGATTTTGTAGTAGAGGACGATTGTGGAAACCAAGATAAGTTTACCCAGAGTTTTGAAGTGATTGATACTTCTGCTCCAATAATAAGTTATTGCGGATCAGATATTAATATATCTGCAGAGGATGGCCTTTGTGGTGCAAATTTAGATATACCTGCTCCTTTTGCAATAGACAATTGTATGAGCAAAGATACTGTTGTTAATATTTCACAGACGGAGATCTTGCAAGCCTCTTCAGATAATCAAACTATTGTTTTTGGACTTGAGTTTTTGATTCCGGTTCCTAATACATCCATAAGTCCTACTAGCGATTTTTGTATGACTCTCACCTTAAACAATGTCGATGCAGAAGGCTCAGAAGAGTTTATGTATATCTATGGGGAAGATGGGGTTCAGCTTGGTATAACTTCACCTTCTGATATGCAATGTGGGGTATCTCAGACTCAATTTTCTATTCCTCTAGCCTTATTTATGGATTGGGCAGTCGATGGAATTATCCAAATCGAACTAGAACCAAATATACCGTCTTCAGGTATAGGTAATGGTATTAATCCTATTTGTGGAGTAAGTGGTACAGCGACAATTGATTTATCATATGATGCCATTTCAAGTGACGGCTTATCTTACTTTTATGCTTTAAATGGAGGTGCTTTTGAACCACTTGGATCTAACGGTTTAGTAAGTGAATTTCTTGATGTTGGGGTTTATAATATTACATTCAGAGTATTGGATTGTGGATCAAATTCGACGACTTGTTCAAATATAATAGAGGTTGTAGACGAGGAAGCACCTTCGCTTAGTTGTTCTTCCACGGTTGAGGTATTCTTAACGGAAGATAGTTGTCAACTTGATGTTCTGTTAACTCTTCCATCGCTCATTGAAGATAATTGTAATCCGGGCTTGTTGAATCAAATTGATTTAGCTAACCAATACTTGCCGTTCGCCCTGAACGCTAACTTGGGCTTATCAGTAGCTGATACTGTTTGGTTCAATTTTACTGGAATTTCTTCTAACCAAGTCGGTGATGCAAATTTGCAGATAAACTTGCAGGGAGATATTGATCAGTCTGGAGAATACTACTCGATATTTTTTGTAGACGGGACTCTGATAGGAAACACAGAGATTGGTGGAAGTGACGTTACTTCTGGTTCTTGTTCAGAAATATCTATTATTAATTTGACATTAGATCAGGCTTTAATAGAGAGCAACGTAGTTAATGGAAATTTAGAAGTTATTTTAATTGCAAACAATCCCTTTTCACCTGGAATAGATGAAAACGGAATTAATCCGTGTGATGACTTAATTGAGTTGAACGGTGTTAAGATTGATTCGGTTTCGGGAGTGTCCGCATCATTGATGTATAATACATGGGATCTTGAATATTATTTAGACGAAACTCCATTTTTAGGGACGGTTCCAATAACAGATATTTCAGCTAATTATTCAGAATTATTAGCGAAAGGTGAACATGATATATTTTTTATTGGAACTGATGCTGCTGGCAATTCAGATACGTGTTCTTACACTATCAATTTAAAGGATACTATTAGTCCTAGTATGATCTGTGTTCCTTTTACAAGCATAGACTTTAATAGTTTGGACCTAGATCCAGTGCAAATAGAAGTTAATCAACTTGATATTGGAAGTTTTGACAATTGTGGCTTGAGTAGCCTTTTTACATCTCCAACAGAAATTGATTGTACGGATGCAAATAATGGTTCTGTGATCGTTACCCTGATCGGTATTGATGACTCAGGAAATCAATCCAGTTGTACCAGTGAACTTGTAATACAAGAAACAGCATTGAATCCTGTTTATGCAGCTATTTGTGAGGGAGATACCTTGCTTAATTTTGTAAATGTCTGTTTAAGTGATAGCTTATTCCTATTCTCAAATGTTTCGAGTTCCTTTCCTGATTTGTTGTCTTACAAATGGTATAATCCAGATAATGTTGAAATTGCGAGTAGCTCTAATCCTGCTATTCCCATAATCAATGGGGTGGATTACAGCGGTGTTTATACGCTTGTAGTCGATGGTCCAAATTCCTGTACCAAAACCAGCACTTTTACGGTTAGTACCTCTGATTTGCCAGAGCCAGAGATTCAAGGGTCTGTTACAGGGCTGATTTGTGCTGGTACGAATGTGGATTTAAGTATTTCTAATTATGCTGGCATTGCTGATGCAGAATATAATTGGTATAAGGTTGACGCATTTGGACAGCAGCAAATAATAGCGACGACAAATACACCTAATTTTAATTTAGGAAATGGATTGGCTGCTGGAACTCATTGTTATGCTGTCGAGGTATTTAAGGATTGTTGTTCTGCATTTTCTTTATTGAGTTACTGTGTGGAAATTGTCGAACAACCTGTAGCAGTACTTGATAATACAATGATTAGCATTTGTCGTTTTGATGATCTGGAATTATCTGTTTCCCAATCGAATAACCCAGATTGGGTTTATGAATGGTCCGGCCCTGGTATACCTGTTGGAACATCAGGTCAAACAGCCTTGGTAGAGGCTTATAATCCCAACATGTCAGGCCTTTTCACAATCTACCTGGAGGTATTTGATGCGATTCTGCCTTCTTGTGCGA
Organism: Saprospiraceae bacterium; assembly: GCA_029252685.1. Lineage (GTDB taxonomy): Bacteria > Bacteroidota > Bacteroidia > Chitinophagales > Saprospiraceae > AM-2324. Next base: position 20,541 of record JAQXAY010000097.1, read on the forward strand.
TTATACCTTTAGAAATTCAAGTCGAAGTATTGGAAAAACCGTCTACGCCTAGTTTAGCTTTGGATAGTGAGTTGGTATGTGAAGGTGCCGAAGTTACATTTACGGCGAGTGGCGATTTCACAGGGGTTACGGCATATTTTTTTATTGGAGATGAAGTTTTTGGTTCAGCTGATCCCGAATTTACTTTTATTGATATTCAATTAACAGATCAAACAGATTATCGTGTTGTTACCGCCGGAAATGGTTGTACTTCAGATACTTCAAATTTGGTGGCGCTAGATGTCATACCTATTCCTGTTTCTGAGATAATTTCAGAAGAGGAGATATGTTCTTCTGAAAGTAGTTATGACCTAGAGGCAAGTTTTCAAACAGATCTTATATATGCTTGGACCTTGCCAGGAGGTGAAATGGAAAATGGGTTTAAGTATACTATCAATAATCCAGTATCTGGTATATATTATCTCGATGTAGATAATGGATATCCAGGTTGTCAAAGCTCCGACACCCTAATTCTAACTGTTTCTAATAATCCTGAAATTCTCTCATTAGAGAACAATGTTCCAGATTGTTATTTGGGGCCAGATTTTGTTATGGAATTGTCTTATGAATCTGATTCAGATATGCTTTTAGCCGAGCAATGGATATTTGAAGACGATCTTATAGGCATTGATTCATTACTAAATATTAGCAACCCTGGGTCCATTAATTCGGGGAGCTACACCCTAGTTCTTCTTGATACAATTACAAATTGTTCTTCGGATTCAATTTCTATAATCCTAGATATACCTGAAGAACTGCCGGTCTTGGATTCCCCAAGCGTGCAGGCTGATGATTATATATTTTGTGAAAACGAAGCCGTCTTGTTTCAGACGAATTCCATGTCTAATGACTCATTGTATTTTTGGATTTTTGACCAAGGTGCAGATTCTATTGAAACTATGGTGCCAGAATTGTTACTATCAAATATCAATGATTATGATTTCGATATGATACAGGTTCAATACCTGACAGAAGATAATTGCCTTTCTGAGCTTTCAAATAGTACGATCTACGAAATATTGGTACTTCCTGAATTGGATGTAGCATATGAGTCCTCTGTTTGTGCAAATGAAAGTATCGACATAAGTGTGTTGAATTGTATAGGAATTGATGGATCAATAGACTGGGAGCTGCCAGGTAACACAGTTATTGAAGATGCTTGTCAAATTAATGATCAGCAAAGTGTAAGCAACACATATACCTATAGCTTTATGTATGAGGAATTAGGTTGTGAATCAGATATTTACAGTTTTGATATTACGGTAAATTCACTACCTACGTTAGTTGATTTGGCTACACCGTTCGATTCACTTTGTTTAGATCTAGCCAAGCCTATTGAATTGTTCTTGGAAAATCCAGAACCTGGAGTAGACTATGCACTTATCAAGGATGGAGTTGTGTTATTTGGTTTTGATAGTATGGTTGGGCCCGCAAACTGGGAGCTTCAAAATACATTGATTCCAAGTATGAGCGAGCAATTGATAGAATTTGAAGTAGTGGGTATGTTAGGTTCTTGTGTTTCTGAGGATACTGCCTCGATAGAGGTCACCATATTTAGCCAGCCTGATAACCTAGCTTTTATAAGTATGGATACATTTAGGCTCTGTGAGAACGATGACTTTTTTGAGTTGATAGCAGATTTGCCTCCAGCTGAAATTCAGACTATTTGGTCTTCCATTGGTTCAAGTGATCCAATATTTATAAGCCCACAGGAAGCAATCACTAAAGTGGACGGTCTTGACCCTAAAGTATATTATGATTTCGAATGGAGTTTAACTTATGGTGCTTGTGAAGATTACAGCCGTGATACGGCTTCACTTTATATTGCTGTTCAAGAACAAGCATTTGTGGGTCTTGATATTGATACCTGCTTGCAAGAAAGTATTTTTGTAAGTGCTCAATCTTCGGTAAATATTCCAGCGCTTGGCTTTTGGACACAGCCATTAGGTCAGCAATCAATAGTAACTATACCAGGAAATACAAGCACTTTTATAGACTTGAATCCAAATACTCAAACTGAGTATGAGTTCTATTGGAATCTACCCGATTATGGATGTGGTGCTTCTTCAGATACTTTAAATGTTCGTCTTTTAAATGAATTTCCGATGATTGAGGATGCTGTGGTAGATGTTTGTGGTGATGGCACATTCCAATTGAATGGAATTGAACCTATAGATTACGAGGGAGTATGGAGTTCACCCGATCAAAACATTGTTTTCCAGGATGTTAATTTACACAACACTAATGTTAGTAATTTAGTGGAAGGAGCTAATGTTTTCTATTTTGAATTTTTGAATGGAGTTTGTGGATTGGACTATAGAGAAGAGTTGCTTGTAAATTATACGTTTTTACCGGAAGCTATAAATGATATTGTGGCTATCGACTTCCCTGGCACTAGTGTTTTAATTGATGTATTACTCAATGATTTTAATTCTGATTTGGATTTTGATCAATTTACCATTGTGACGGAACCAGAGCATGGATCGATTAGTTTAGACCAGAATGCGGCTCGTTATTTTTCGGATCAAAATTATGTGGGCCTAGATTCCTTTAAATATGAATTGCAAAGTAATCTATGTGGAAGCAGCAGCATCGCAACGGTTTACATCAATATAGGTGAAAATGCGAATTGTGATTATATACCAAATATAATTACTCCAAACGAGGATGGCTTCAATGATACATTTATGATTCCATGTAATCCGAAGTATCCGGACAGTAACGTTCAGATTTTCAATATATGGGGGGATAAGGTGTTTGAACAAACACCTTATGATAACGAATGGGATGGAGGTTCACTACCTACAGGGACTTATTACTATGTCGTGAAGTTTTCGCCGAATACCAAAGAGCTTATAGGATTTTTACATATTCAACGTTAATGCTAGAACCTATGAAAAAGATACTTACAGCAGTTTTTTGTTTGATTTGCTTTGGATCCTTTGCACAGCAGGAGGTTCTAACATCAAATTTTATGATGAATAAATTGTTTTACAATCCAGGCTTTGTAGTTGAAGAAAAGTCTCCTGTCTTAGTTGCTCAGGTTCGGTCACAATGGCTGGGGGTAGACGGAGCACCTAATCTTCAGAAAGCTAGTTTTTCTATGCCTTTTTTGAATAACAGAGTTGGTGGAGGTCTAACGATAAGTAATTTCACAGCAGGGATTACTTCGGAACAAACAGTTAGTGCTATTTATGGGTACCGATTGCGTTTTGGAAGAGGAAGTTCAATGTTGATGGGGATGAATGTGGATTTGAATTCTTATGGTGTTGACTATAGCGATGAGCGATTGAAGTTTATTCATAATATAGAGGACGACCCAAGTATTATCAATGGGTTTCAAAGTAAATTTCTTTTTAATGTAGGTTTGGGGGCCTATTTTAGTTCTGAAAAATTCTATATGGGATTCTCAATCCCTGGAATGATAGAGGAAAACATTGAGTTTGTTCCAGAGGAGAACGGCCAAAGTATTGGCGTGAGGCATTTTTATTTTATGGGAGGTGGCGATATTGAACTAAAGAAGGGAAATATTCTACAGCCTAACCTTTTGATACGCTACGTATCGGAGTCTTACTTGAACTTGGAATTTAATCTAATGTACAATATTGAAGACAAACTTTATTTAGGAGCGACTTATAGAAATGGAGGAATAAGCTTTGGTGTTTTTGAATCTGCTAGCGTGATCATTGGGACACATCTCTCGCCAAAAACTTTATTGGCTTTCAGTTACGACATTACTCTTAGTTCTATAAGTACCTATAGTGCAGGTTCTTTTGAGGTTATGATTAAATATCGAGCACTCAAAAAAGGAAGTAAACGCATAGGTAATCCAAGGTATATGTAGATATAATCTCTAGGTCAACAAATTTTTTTTTGTTTTTTGTATTTCAATTGTGATTTGTTGCGTTATATAAAATTATATATAACTATATTATAGTAATCAGTGAAGTTCAAAATAAATCTTAATGAAAAAAAATTTCAAAATCTATAGATTTGGGATAAGCCTAGGTATGTTGATTCTTTTGAGTGTGAATATTTACGCTCAGGAAAATAAAGTAAAATCTAAGACTTCTGAGGATAAATACGACAAACCCAGTCATTGGAATCAAGTTAAGCTTGATAATACTGCTGCTATAAATTCTGAGCGGATAGAATTTTCTCCAGCCTTTTACAAGAACGGAATTGTATTTGTGTCTTCAAGGAAGAAATGGGGGGATGTCGATCGATCTATTGATGAAACATTTTTTGACCTTTACTACAGTGATTTGGATGGTCTAAATCGTCCGATCGAGCCTACAAACTTCTCCAGAACAATAAATACAGACTTGCATGAAGGCCCTTGTTCTTTCAACATTACCGGGGATGTGATGTTTTTTACACGAAATAATTATAAGGACGGAAAACAGTATACAGATACTTCTGGAAAAGTTGGTACTAAGATATATAGAGCGAGAAAGGGCGAGTACGATTGGGAGAATATTGAAGAATTGGCATTTAATTCAGATGAATATTCCTGTCAGCATCCAAGTTTATCTTCAGACGGTAAACGCTTATATTTTTCTTCAAATATGCCAGGAGGTAAAGGAGGTTACGATCTGTATTTTGTCGAATGGACAAGAAATGGTTGGTCGTCTCCTGTAAATCTTGGACCAGAGGTCAACACAAAATTCAACGAAGCTTTTCCTTTTACCCATGATTCTGGCTTTCTTTTTTATGCATCGGATAATAAAAAAAGTATGGGAGGGTTGGACAATTTCATGGTCGATCTCGAAAGCGAGGATAGTTGGAAATCTATTGCCCTAGGAACGCCATTCAATTCTTCAATGGATGATTTTGGAATGCTCATTAGTGAGGAGGGAGATTTTGGGTTCTTTACCTCGAATAGAAGTGAAAGTATGGGCAAGGATGACATTTACAGTTTTTCTTTTGAAGGCGGTATACCGTTTATCAAAGAAAAAGTGGAGGTTCCATCTGTGGTGCTAGTGTTTGATGTTGAAGATAAATCTTTTATCAACAATGCCGAGATACGATCCTTTTTGTTGAAATCAGATGGGGGATTTGAGGATGCAGCAGTCTACGAGGTTGCTCTTGATAATTCTGCAGACGAAAAACTTAATTTCGAGCTACTCAAAAAGGAGCTTTTTTCTGTGGGAGAACCTGATGAATTCACAGGAAAAGATGGAAAAGCATATTTACCCTTGGTGCAAAGTAAAGATTATATTATAAGTGTAATGGCGGAAGGATATGATCCTGTCGAAATACCTATAGAGGACTTGTTTGTTCGTAAGAATGTCCAACGGGAGATCGTTGTTCCAATGAAAAAGACAGATTGCTTATCTGTTGCAGCTTATGTAAAGGATAAGCAAAGTGGACGGGTCCTTGAGGGTATACAAGTTGAAGTGACGGATGAAACAGAACGCAAGAAGAAAATAGTATACTCTGATGCCGAGGGAAGGGTAGAATTGTGTCTTAAAAAATTATATAAGTATAGTTTGAAAACACTTGCTGCAGATTATAATACAGCTGAGATGTCATTGGCTCCCTTGAGTTCAGAGGAATCTGATATCGCAAAGCTGGATATCCTTTTTGAGTTGGAAAAGTCTAATAATGAATTGCTTACAGAGTCCCTTAAAGAAGGGGTTACTATTGTACTTGAGAATATCTATTACGATTTTGATAAGTCTGCAATTCGCACAGGTGATGCCCTTGAGCTAGATGCTCTAGCTACTATTTTAAAAGCATATCCTAGTATAGAAATCGATCTAATTGCTCATACGGATTCGAGGGGGAAGAAGGATTATAATCTCTTTCTTTCAGAGGAACGAGCTGTTTCGGCAAAGAATTATCTCATTGCTAAAGGGATTCAAGATAATAGGGTGCGAGCAATAGGTAAGGGGGAGGAAGTACTTAGGAATTCATGTTTTGATGGAGTCAAGTGTACAGATCTCGAACACCAATATAATCGTAGAACGGAAGTAATTATTCGGAAAATGGATGAAGAGTCTTCTCTCCGATTTGTAAAAAAGAATCAATAGGGCAAGTTTTTTTTAAATCTGTTTAGTCAATTACAATGTTATTTGAATTTATAAGATAATTTTGCAGATAGTACAATCAAAAGACTTGACACACTATGAGTTACCTGATTTGCCGATTTTTGAAAATCGGAACTGTCCTTGCAGTATTATTCTTTAATGTTACCGATTTAAAATCTATAAATCTGGTAAACAACTATAGCATGAGTTTAGATACTACTGAGGTTGATTCCCTGTTGTTTCTTTGTGACGACACACTTATAATTTTCGGTGAAACATTTTCAGAACCTGGCATCTATGAAGTCTTTCAAGAGGGTCCTGCCGATATGGATACCTTGTATATTCTAGAGTTGGTTGAGTCGAGTTTAGGTGGGTATTTGGTAAGCCCATCAGACACAACTGTTTGTTTTGGTGAATCTATTGACTGTGTTTTATTGGATTCAGGTGGAGATACGCTAAGTTCTGCAAGTTCAATAAATTGGTATGAATCGTCTTGGTTTGATTGTGATACCTGTTTTGCGACTAGTTTTCAAGGCTTGGATACAATGGAATATTCGGTTGATTTTTTGGATGCAAATGGTTGTTTACAAAGCCTTTCAGGTACCTATGTTTCAGAACGAGATTCAGATTGTTTTTTAGATCGTGTTTCTGTTCCTAATGCTTTTAGGCCGAATAGTGTTGTAGATGATGCCAATAAAACGTTTGGGCCTATTTATTTTAAGAGTGCCCAGAAGTTAGAAAGAATGAGCATTTATAATCGTTGGGGTGAGCTTGTATTTGAGACAGGATTTGCAGATACTGATCGTGGAGTTTGGGACGGAAATATAAACCTAAGGAACGGAGGGATTGCTCCTGCTCCTATGGATGTTTATTATTACGATTTAGTTGTGTTTTGTCCCTCAGTAAATAAGAACCGAGCATTTAGGGGCGAGTTAATGTTAATTCGATAAAAAAAAGGGGCAAACTAATTTGCCCCTTTTTTTTATTCCCATTTAAAGGTATAAAACAAGGAATCTAGGTCCTGCTTTACAAAGTCTAGCATAGGCCTTAGTGAATCTGGTTTAGACTGTGAATCGAAGTAGAGTGAACCTCTGAAAAAATGGTTCTGTGCCTCATCAGTCAGATAGAACTGATAATGGGATGCAACAGGGCCTTCTACCTCAAAAGCGATACCACGGGCTCCATAATCGTTCTGAAGAAGAATCTCATCAATGTATGTGGCCCTTTTGTTATGTTGGGATGTGATCTTAAAGGCATCTTCTTTAAGTTCTTTAAAGGATTTTGATTTTCCGACCTCTACATAGTTGCAATAAATTGTGCAATCAAATTCTTTCAAGTAGAGATTAAACCAGCATTCATTATCTGGCTTGAGATCAAAGTAACTAGTGTCTTGCTGAACTTCAAAATATGCGGGCATTCTAAACGAAAAGTTACAGTATGAAGTATTGAAGTCAGTGAAAGCCCTATCTGGATAATTGATTTTAGGGTAAGATCTAGGTTTTGGATTATAGATCGTACTATCGGTACATGCAAAGAGCAGGGTACAAATTGTTAGGATTCCGAAGAAACTATTTCTCATTATGTTCTGGTGATTTTTACTTCTTTAATTCTTTTCTTGTCTACGGATATAACTTTAAATATGAACGACTTGAATCGGAATTCCGTATTGATAGTTGGAATTGACTTTGCTATTTCTAAAAGTAGCCCTGCTATTGAGTCTGCCTCTCCACGAATCGCTTCAAAGTAATTGCTTTCGATGTCTAATATCTTGTAGATATCATTCAACAATGTTTTCCCTTCAAAGATAAAATTATCTTTATCTAGGCGTTGGTAAACTAATTCTACCTCATCGTCAAATTCATCTTTTATGTCTCCAATAACTTCCTCAAGGATATCCTCTAAGGTAACTATACCTAGTGTACCACCGTATTCGTCTACTACTACAGCAAGGTGCATTCTTGAACTTTGAAACTCCTTTAACATGACATTTATCTTCTTTGCCTCAGGCGCAAAAATGATATTGTCTCGAATAAGATTTTGCCAATCGAAAGCCTTAGTTTCATTCAAGTATGGAAGAAGATCTTTAGCGTAAAGGATGCCTGTGATTCTGTCAAAATCTTCTTCAAATACAGGCATACGGGAGTAGCCACTATCTTTTACAATTGTTAGTATTTCACTAAAGTCCATTTCTTTGTCAATCGCTATGACATCTACCCGAGCTGTCATGATCTGTTTAACCATTACATCTCCAAACGATACAATACGTTTAAGAATATCTATCTCGGAATTTTCTGTAGTGTCATCAACTACCGTAAGTTCTATGGCTTGCCCTATTTCTGCTCTTGATGGAGAGTTAGAGTCTGTTTTTCTTTCTAGTCTTCGCTCGATTAGGTTTGATCCTTTTACAAGGAAGGAAGCAAGTGGTTTAAAGGCTCTTAACATCAGGATAAGCGGTCGAGCCATAAACTTTGCCAATTTCATTTTATTGACCTGTGCATATACTTTTGGAGTAATCTCCCCGAAGAGTACTAGGATAAAGGTAACTCCTAGAACAGTTACGGAGTTTGATAGAAGGCTTTGATAGCTAGAAACCTCCATTAGCCCCAGTCGTTCATTCAGTAGTTGTGCCGAATTGAAAAATGCATTATTGCCCAGACTCATTTCTACGATGAGGTCAGATATTAGTACAATTGCAATGTTGATAAAATTGTTTGCTATTAGTATAGTAGCAAGCAAGGATCTAGGGGCCTCTTTTAATTTTAGGATTGCTTTTGCCTGTCTAGATTCTTCATTTTCGAGAAGGGCAAATTCATTATGTCCTAAGGAAAAAAAGGCAACTTCTGAGCCAGAAACTAGCGCAGAACCAATGATCAACACAATTAATAGTGCGATATACATTATTAGGAGTGAACTATCGACATTCTGAATGTCTTGCCCACTTTGATAAAAGAGGAAGCAAAATTTATTGAAAAAGCAACTGGAAGGAAGGTCTAAGTCCAAGAAGAATATCTTTAATTAAGAATGATAAGTTCAATATAGGTATAAAATTAAGAATGAAACTGTTGAATAGCTAGATAATTATATGAAAAATGCCAACTGTATACAAAAAAGGGCAGCTGTGAAGCTGCCCTTTTTTGTTTAGAATGGTAAATCGTCACTCATTTCTTCATTAGAGGGTGAGTTTTCAGTTTGTGGCGCATTACTTATTGCACCAGCGGAAGATTCTTGCATTCCTGGGTTGCTGCCCATTTCTGTTGCATCTCTTTTGTTTACAATTCTTAAGTAATTGGCAACGACATCAGTAGAATATCTTTCTTTTCCTTCTTGATCAGTCCACTTTCGAGTAGTTAGTTTTCCTTCAATATAGATTTGCATACCTTTTCTAAGTGATTTTTCAGCCCTATCGGCTAAACTTCTCCACATAGTAACTGTATGCCATTCAGTTACTTCTTTCCATTCGTTGGTGTTTTTGTCTTTATAGTTTTCCGAGGTAGCAATTCTTAACCTTGCGACACTTACACCGCTCTCGAGTGATTTTATTTCTGGGTCTGCCCCTAAGTTTCCTATAAGTATTACGCGATTTACCATAACATTTGATGTTTAGATTTTTTAAAATTGGTTAAAGAAGGAAACTGCTTTGATAGATGTTCTTAGAAATAAAGTCCCTAATAACCACGGGGAAAGCAAAGTTAGCCAAATCTTTGAAGGACACGAACTGACCGCCTTCTATAGTAAAAGGAGAATTCGAGCCTTTTAGTTCTATTTTGTAGAACTTTGCATGAATGATTTGATGACTTAAAGTTTGTTTGCCGCCACCAATAAAGGATATCTCAAACTTATCTTTAAACTGGTCTTGTTCTTCAAGCAGTAATTCCATTTGATTCAGCTTTGTTTCCTGTTGAGTTTCTAGTAAAGGAAACTCAAACAAGTTTTGCCAAATATCCTTAGATATTCTTTCTACAATCTGTACAGATGCCGAATCAGTAAGTATAAGATAGTTGAAGTACCTTGCTTTTTTTGAGAGTTTATTTTTTTTTCGAGGTAAGTCCCCAATTAGGTCATCTTTTTTTGCTACACAGTCTTCGGAAAAGGGACATGAGGTACAAGCTGGTAGTTTTGGAGTGCAATGCTTTGCTCCAAAATTCATAATAGCTTGGTTGAAAGCTGCTGCTTTTTCTCTAGGTAAAAGTTTATTTACCTCCTCTTGAAAGTATTTTTTTCCAGTTGTAGAGTCTATGGGTAAGTGTATTCCAAATATCCTGGAAAGGACTCTGTAAACATTGCCGTCCACCACAGCGTAGGGGAGATCATAGGCGAAGGAGGCAATAGCTGCTGCAGTATATGTTCCCACTCCTTTTAATTTCAGAATCTCTTCATAGGTTTCAGGAAATTTACCGCCTAGTGTTTCATGAATGTATTTAGCTGAGGCATGAAGATTTCGGGCTCTTGAATAATAGCCCAATCCTTCCCAGTCTTTCATGATTTTATTTTCGGGTGCATTTGCAAGATCAGCAATCGTGGGATAATTACTTGTGAATTTGATATAATAAGGGGTTCCTTGTTCAACCCGTGTTTGTTGAAGTATAATTTCAGATAACCAGATATGATAGGGATTTTTGCTTCCCTTCCATGCTAAGGGACGGGGGTTATCTTCCTGCCACCTTAATAATTTAGTGCTAAAATCCTTTGACATACTTATATATACCGGATGGAAATAATTTATTTCTGTGCTTTTCGCACTGTAAGATAAGCGATAATACTGAATATGATGTTTGGTATCCAAACCCCGAGCGTAGAAGGAACATTTTCGCTATTAGCAAAGGTAACCGAGAATTTAGACATCAATATCATTGCAGCACCTATAGAAATTCCAAGTGCAAGGTGCAGTCCGGTACCACCGCGCACTTTTCGGGAGGCAATGGATACTCCAAGAATACACAACAGTAGCATACTTACTGACTCGGCTGTACGTCTTGTGCGTTCAACCAAGTAGGCTTTTGAACCGCCAAGTCCCCGATTTTTTTCACGTTCAATGAAGTTATTCATGTCAGGTGTTGTAACCATTTCTTTCTGATTGATATAGCGCACAAAATCAGATGGATGCATATTGATTATTGTGTCCATTGATCGACCTCTGCCGAATTCTATAGCCTCATTGTTTCCGTTGAACGTATGAATCACATAGTCGTGAATTTTCCAGCGATTAGGATCCTCGAGAAAACTAACTTTTTTAGCTTGGAGTAAATAGGTTAGTTGCAAGTCTTCATATCGTGTAAGTCTGAATGTCCTTCCCGTAGAGTCTCGTTTGTTGTAATTTCTGATGTATATTTTTTCATCGGGACTCGTGTACATTTGAATGTCTCTCGTTTTTCCTTTGTCATTCTGCTCGTATATATAGTTGTTCTCAAAGTTCAAGCGTGTTTGATTGGACAGAGGAAGTGCATAGTGATTAGCAAATAAGTGTAGGGCGGTGAAAACACCTGCTACGACGAGATAGCTTGAAAGAAATCTTCTAAAAGGGACGCCTGCGTTTAGAATGGAAATAATCTCAGACTGATAAGCCATTCTTGATGTGAAGAAAATAATTGCAATCAGCAGGAACATGGGCCAAAGGAGCATGTTGATCCAGAATACAAAATTTATATAATATTCAGAGAATATAACGGTGGCAGAAAGATCATGCTCAATAAACTTGTCAACCTTGTTGATATAATCTATCGACATAGCTATCAAGGTAAAAATGAGGCAAACGAAAAAGAACGTTTGCACAAATTTCTTACCTATATACAAGTCTAGTTTTTTAATTGGCATGCGTTACAATCTTCTCGTAATCTTAGGCATTATTGCATCTTTCCATACGCTAAAGGTACCCTCTAAAATATGTTTTCTTGCTTCTTTAACCAACCAAAGATAGAATGAAAGATTATGCATAGATGCAATTTGAGCGCCAAGGCTCTCTTTTGCAGCGAATAAATGACGCACATAAGCTTTTGTATGGGCTCTGGACGTGTCAGAAGTACTATTCGGATCTAATGGTTCATGTACGTCCTTCCATTTAGCATTCTTTATATTGAGTATACCTTCAGAAGTATATAGTAAGCCATGTCTTGCATTTCTTGTAGGAAGGACACAATCAAACATATCAATACCTAGGCCAATACACTCTAGGATATTGGCTGGAGTTCCAACTCCCATTAGATATCTAGGCTTATCTTTTGGAAGAATCTGACAAACATGATCGGTCATTTCGTACATTTCTTCTGCAGGTTCCCCCACACTTAATCCACCAATTGCATTTGCCTGTTGATCCATAGATGCTATAAATTCTGCAGATTTTGCACGAAGATCTTTAAATACAGAACCTTGTACTATTGGGAATAGCGTTTGTTCATAATCATATATGGGTTTGGTGTTATTCACATGATCCACACATCTTTTTAACCAACGGTGAGTCATCTCCATAGACTTTCTGGCATATTCGTAGGTACATGGATACGGTGTACATTCATCGAAGGCCATTATAATATCAGCTCCAATACTGCGCTGGATATCCATAGCGATTTCTGGCGTAAAGAAGTGCTTTGATCCATCGATATGTGAGCGGAAGGTAACACCCTCTTCAGTAATTTTTCGTCGTTGGCTAAGGGAGTATACTTGGAAACCACCACTATCAGTAAGTATTGGTCTATCCCAGTTTATAAACTTATGGAGACCGCCTGCATTTTCCAGAATCTTTGTTCCCGGTTTTAAATATAGGTGATATGTATTCCCTAAAATGATCTGTGCTTCGATCTGCTCTTTTAGGTCTCTTTGTTGAACAGTTTTGACTGTTCCTATAGTACCAACGGGCATGAAAATAGGAGTTTCTATTTCACCATGATCTGTCTTTACGACTCCTGCACGTGCACTACTCTTCTCGTCTTTTGAAATTAGCTTGAAATCCAGAACTTTTAGTTTTAGTTTAAAAGGATTACAAAGGTAATAAAGAATTGAATAAAAGAATATTTCACTAGGAGAGACCTAATTTAAACACGATTCCGGTGCCTGTCTAGGTTCATAAGTATACCCATGAGCATAGAAAAGCCTAATAAAGAAGAACCTCCTTTACTTATAAAAGGTAGAGGAATCCCTATGACTGGAGCAAGTCCCATGGTCATTCCAATGTTGATAAAGAAGTGAATAAAGAGTATGCAGGCAACTCCGTAGGCAAAGACTCTTGAAAATGAATTTTTCTGTCTTTCTGCTAGTTTGATAATTCTCAAGATTAGAAGAATGAATAATATTATGATACCTGAAGAACCAATAAAGCCTTGCTCCTCTCCTATGGTACAAAAAATAAAGTCTGTACTTTGTTCTGGCACATGATTGCCAGCGGTAAGATCACCATGAAAAATACCTTTACCCTTTACACCTCCAGAACCTATTGCCAATTTGGATTGATTAAGATTGTAAAGTGAGCCTTGGGGATCGCATTGAGAAGGATTAAGCCAAACATTAATTCGATCTTTTTGGTGTGGCTTTAGATTCTCGAAAGAAAAGTCTGCTAAATAAACAACGCAGGATGCAATGACTCCAGCAAAAAGAGTAATGAGCGGAAGTCGAATACCTTTCTTGCTGAAATGAGCAAGGCTTAGTACAAGAAATGCGAACACCATGCCATATAAATAGAATACCATTTGATTGTTAAAGAGAAAATAAACAAATGCGAGGATAGCTATTATAAGGAGGAACCATATATTCCTTTTGTTTTGCTGGCTGGCTAGGAAAAAGGAGCCCACTATTGAGATTATAGCAATGATGCTGATTGCTTCAAATCGTAGGCCAAGAATAAGTAATATTAGTGTTATGAGGCCTGTGATTAAATAATTGGCAGGGAATCCCTCTCTATATAAAACGATGAAAAAAGCAAAGAAAACTAGTGCAGAGCCTGCATCTGGCTGTAGCAATATGATCAACATAGGCAATAAGAAGAGACCAATAGATATTGCTTGAGTTTTTACATTTTTTAAGGATATAGAATATGATCCTAAGTAGCCAGCCAGGGCAAGATTTGTAAATACTTTTGCTAACTCCGAGGGTTGTAGAGAGAAGGAAGCAATCCTATACCACGATGTAGCTCCTTTTATCTCTACTCCAAAAACGAGTACGCCTATTAAGAGAATAATACCTAAAGCATATAAAGGATACGCAAGATTAATCCAAAATTTTCGATCTAATGCAGCGCAGACAAAAAAGATTGCTGAACTTATAAGGATCCAAATACTTTGAGATCGAACGATTTTGTTACTAAATATATTCGAAAAGGAATTTAGATCAATCTGGTCAGCTTCAACAGACAGGATCATAAGCCAGCCTATTAGGACTAATCCAAAGTAAAGCGAAACGCTTATCAAGTCGATCTTTTTTCCTATAGCATTAGCCATATTTACTTTGACTAAAATTTAGTTGAGAAATGTAGTTTTCTTTAGATTACTCGATTTTTTGCAGATTGCCGACGGAAATTCTTCTTGTACCATATGTAGCACGCGCACAGCATCTTCTCTTTTAAGGAAAGCACCAACGTTGATTTTATAATACGGCCTTTCGTGAACCCAATCAGAGTCAAGAGACGGGAATAAACTTTCAAACTTATTCATCTGATACTCCAATTCTGTTCGATCTACTGTCGAAAGTAATTGTATTTGCCAGCCTCGTTGGATTTCAGTTCGTTGATTAATATCTAGAACATCTGCAAGGAAAGCTTCTACTTTAGGTTCGTATTTGATGGTGTAATCCACTTTGCTATTGCTTTGAGCAATAAGATTTTGTCCACTCAGGACTAGTATTAGGGCGACAATAGCAGCGTTAGTATTTAACATCTTTTAAAATATTTATGTCCTTAAACTGGTTTAGCTTAGGACTATTAAATATATAACAAAGGGGACTAATTTTATAGAAATAGTCCCCCAATATATTTTAAGTAATATTCTATTTATATAAGCTTAAGACATGATGATGAGCCTATTCTTTCAGCACCTGCCTCAATTAAAGCAAATGCATCTTGTTTATTTTTAATCCCTCCAGAAGCTTTGATTTTTATTTCCTTAGGTAGAAGGCTTCTTAAGCGTTGAATAATTTCTGGATTTGCACCAGTACCTAAAACGCCGGTAGAGTTTTTTACGAAGTTTACTTCACTTTCGATACAATAGTCGCATATTCTTGCCAACTCTTCTTCAGTTAGTAAGCTCTCTTCAATGATAAGTTTGATGCTCTTTCCTCTCATACTAACGCTTCTTGCCATTGTTTCAATGTCATTTCGGACAAAAGAGTAATCTTTTGACTTAAGTGCTGATAAATTGATAACGGCATCTATTTCGTCAGCTCCATGATCAATAGCCCATTTGATTTCAGCAGCCTTTGAAACGGTTGGATGAAATCCGTAAGGATAGCCAATTGCAATGGCGAGTTTAACAGCAGAATCATTGAGTAATTTGGATGCAAAGGAGGTGAAGTAAGGACTTACACAAACAGCAGCAAACTGATTTTCAATAGCTTGTTCACATAGCGTTTTTATGTCATCGGTAGATGCAGTAGGGCTAAGTAAAGTATGATCTAAGTAGTTTATTAAGTCCATATATTTGTTCAAGAAAATTATTCATTATTAGTCAAACACAAATAAAATGTTTGTAGTTCGGTATCTATAGCTTATTGCCAATTAAGGAAGTAATAAATACAAAAAAGAGGGAAAATTGATATTCCCCTCTTTTTAAAAGACTTATGTCATCTATTAGCCATGACATTGTTTATATTTTTTGCCACTTCCACATGGACATGGTTCATTCCGACCTACTTTTTTATCCTCTCGCTTGACGGTGGCTGGTTTAGATTGTCTTTGTCCGGCAGACATTGCAGCTCGCCTTTGAGCAATCTCTTCAGGACTTTTATTAGTCTCGCCCATATTAACTCTTTCTTGCTTAGCTTCCGTTAATTTGGAGCCATCGGCAAAAAGGATTGTACCTTTCGAAAGATAAGAAGTAACATCTTCATTAATAGAAAGAATAAGGTTCTCAAATTGCTTATAAGCACCTAATTTATATTCTACTAAAGGATCTTTTTGTGCAAAAGATGCAGCCCTTGATGTTTCTTTTAATTCATCCATAGAGCGCAAGTGCTCTTTCCATTTATTGTCCAGTATTGAAAGGGTAATAGTCTTCTCAATATCTTTTACAATGGACTTTCCACCTGTGTCAACTGCTGATTCTAAATCAGCAGATACTTGTATTTTTTTGTTGCTTCCGTCTGTAAACGGAATAGCAATACGCTTGTATCTGTTTCCTTGAGCCTCAAAAACACTTTTGGCTTGTGGGTATACAGCATCTACAATCATCTGCTCTTTCCTTTCTAAGAAAGCACTAAATTGACTATCAAATTCTTCAATCAGTTCGTCTGTTGAACTATTTGTAAATGTTTCTTCACTGATATCTGGCGTAAAACCCATAAAGGTCAATGCCGATTGTTTGAAATCTATATAATTATTTTGGCCTTTATGAATTTCAACGATATTTGATGATATCGAGTTAAACATATTGTTCAGGTCAATTGCTAAACGCTCACCAGAAAGTGCGTTGTTACGTTTTGAATATATTGCCGAACGCTGAATATTCATTACATCATCGTATTCAAGTAATCTTTTACGAATACCGAAGTTGTTCTCTTCTACTCGCTTTTGGGCTTTTTCAATTGATCTAGTAACCATACTGTGTTCCAGTACATCACCTTCTTGATGTCCAAGCGAGTCCATATATTTTATAAGTCTTTCAGACTGGAACTTACGCATTAACTCATCTTCAAGTGCAACGTAGAATTGAGAGGAACCTGGATCTCCCTGACGTCCTGAACGTCCGCGAAGCTGTCTATCCACACGTCTAGAATCGTGTCGTTCTGTACCAATAATTGCCAAACCTCCTGCATCTTTAACCGCTTGACTTAATTTGATATCTGTACCACGACCTGCCATGTTTGTTGCTATAGTTACCTTCCCTGGGTTACCAGCTTCAGCAATGATTTCAGCTTCTCGTTGATGTTGTCTTGCATTAAGGACATTATGGTTAAGGCCTTTAAGCTTAAGGAGTTTACTTAAGCGTTCAGACATATCCACAGTAGTAGTACCTACAAGCACGGGTCTTCCTGCTTCACTATATTTTATAATATCATTAATTACAGCATTGACCTTTTCACGTTCTGTCTTGAATACCAAATCATTTCTATCAGCTCTAGCAATAGGTCTATTTGTAGGGATGACTACAACATCTAGTTTGTAGATTTCCCAGAACTCTCCTGCTTCTGTCTCTGCCGTTCCGGTCATACCGGATAGCTTATGGTACATCCTGAAGTAATTCTGCAGGGTAATGGTAGCATAAGTCTGTGTAATATTTCCAATTTTCACATTCTCCTTAGCCTCCAGTGCTTGGTGGAGACCATCAGAATATCTTCGACCTTCCATTACACGACCTGTAGATTCGTCAATAATTTTTACTTCGGAATTTTGCACATCATATTCTATACCTTTATCAAAAAGTGTATAGGCTTTAACCAATTGGTTGATGGCGTGAAGTCTTCTTGTTTTGATCGTATATTCTTGTGCAAGTTCAGTTTTTTGAACTTCTTTTTGCTGATCATCTAAGTCTGTTAAAGATTCTATGCTCATCATCTCACCAGCTAAATCTGGTATGATAAAGAAATCAGTTGTTTCATTTCCTTTAGAGAGAAACTCAATTCCTTTATCAGTAAGATCTACATTTCGGTTTGCTTCACTGATAGTGAAAAGAAGTGGTTCATCAACAAGATGCATTCTTTTCTCTTTTTCAGCCATGTAGTGGTTCTCCGCTTTTTGTAGGATAGTACGAACGCCCTCTTCACTTTTGAATTTAATCAGTGGCCTATGCTTAGGGTGTGCACGGTGTGCTCTAAGAATTGCCATTCCCATTTGACCTTCCTCAACTCCTTCTACTCCTTCTTTGAAGAGTTTTTTAGCCTCTGAAAGGTATTGGGCAGCAAGTTTCTTTTGCTCAGAGATTAAGCGTTCAACTGAACCTTTTAGATTAGTATATTCTTGTATCTCATTGTTTTGAGGTACAGGGCCAGAGATGATTAGCGGTGTTCTTGCGTCGTCAATTAGAACGGAATCTACCTCATCAATCATAGCGAAATGGTGTTTTTTCTGCACTTTTTCCGCCATGGAAGTCACCATGTTATCTCTTAGGTAGTCAAATCCAAATTCATTATTTGTACCATAGATCACATCGCACCCGTATGCTTCTATTCTTTCAGCTGAGTGCGGTCTATATTTGTCAATACAATCAACTGTTAGGAAAAGGAATTCAAGCAGTGGTCCTATCCACTCACTATCCCTCCTTGCTAGATAATCATTAACTGTTACAACATGCACGCCATAGCCAGAAAGACCATTTAGATAGGCTGGTAAGGTTGCAACTAGCGTCTTACCTTCACCTGTTTGCATCTCAGCGATTATTCCATCGTGAAGTACCATACCTCCAATAAGCTGAACGTCGTAGTGAATCATATTCCACTCTATATCTCCTCCAGCGGCTTTCCATTTGTTGGAAAATGTTGCTTTGTCTCCAGTGATATTGATATATGTCTTACCTGCTTTTGCAGCTAACTCTCTGTCGTGTTCTGTTGCTGTAACACTTAAGTTCTTATCTTCTGTAAATCTTCTAGCTGCTTCTTTTACTACAGCAAAGGCTTTTGGTCTTATATCTAGCAATACTTCTTCCAATAAGAGATCTCTTGTTTTGATCAGCTCATCAACTTCTTTGAAAAGCCCTTCCTTCTCTAGTATATCCTCAGTTTCTATTGCCTGTGTTCGAAGTCCCTCTATTTGTGACTCAACATCTTTGAGGTGTTCTTTAATCTGAGATCTGAAAATATTGGTCTGTTCACGTAGTTCATCATTGCTGAGAGTTGCAAGTTTTGCAAACTCAATATTTATTTCCTCAACAACAGGCTGGAACTTCTTTCTGTCTCGATCACTCTTGGTACCAAATATTTTTTTAATTACGCCAAACATATATAAGTGCTTTGTATTCTTAATAAACTGGGCTAAAATAGCCATAGGGAGCGTAAAGATACATATTATTGTGCGTGCACAATAATTATTAAGTATTAATAAACTACCTCGTCAAAAACTTATAATTCATAAATTGTTCCAAAATAAAATAATTGCCATGCTGTCATGGTTTCTATAAAAATTAGATTATGCTAAATCGTCTATTTGTAGTTTTTGGGCTTCTTGTTTTTTGGGCTTCTTGTTCCAATAATTCCGGTATAAATTATCAAGGTCAAGAAAATTACTATTTGCCTATTGATCAGCTAAAGCATTCAGATCTTTTGATGGAATATAGATATTTAGAGACTGGAGATGCTCCTTTTTATTGGTTGTATAACCTTGATATTAGTGACGAAACAGCGGTTTTACTGCAAGGACAGCAATTGGATGTGTATGGTGAACTATTGGCAGAGACTCAAGAACTACTAGTAGAAAACGGGGTGGTGTTGAAATCTCAAAATATTATAGAGCGCGACACTCAGCAATTAGAATGGGTTAAAACGGAGTTTGACATATTGTCAGATGACCTTTTCTTGTTTGGTGATTGGGATACTTCCTCTAAGGTTTCTAGCAAAATTTCTTTTGCATCGAAGATTTACCAAGGGCAAAAGACTACGATAAGTAAAGATCGTCAGTTCCTTGGTGACACAACGATTATTTTTCAGGATAAAAGCTATGCTGCAAAACAAATTTCTGTAAACGAATGGTATGATATTGAAGAGGTAGGTCATTTGGAATTTGGGGTGCAAGGCATAGAGGTTTATGCTTTGGGTCTAGGTTTAGTTTATGTAAAAAAGTTTACAGAATCAGGACAACGTATTGAATACTACTTACATAAGTGCGAGATTGTAGATAATGAGTAAGTACAATTTTTTAATTTTTGGTTTATTGGGCTGGGGCATATGTTGTGCTCAAGATCCTGTCGATATAAAATGTTTCGCAGAAGATGTGTTGTATTGGGAAAATGCAGACAACATGCCTTGTGTATTCGTTGAGCATGAAATATTTTATTCTTCAGATATCGACGGACCCTATCAAAGTGCTGGTCTAGTAACTGATCCTACTCAGGAATTTTTTGATTTTATCAATCTTCCTCTGGGGGAGGTGTTTTTCTATTTGGCATCTACTTATGATTGTGGGATAAGTACTGTTCTTGATTCCGATACTATAAGTTCACTGCCACCTGATTTGGTAGAGATTAGTTTCTTAGATGTAAATGAATTTGGAATTTCGATAAACTGGAATGACCTTTTGAATGATATAAATGACCACGGCTATGTAATCTATCGATCTACTCCAAGTGGTGTCAACCCTATAGCTACAGTATATAATGCAAATGAATATTTTGATACTAGCATAGCTCCTGTTACTCAAGCTGAATCATACTATGTTTTAGCCTTAGATGATTGTGGAAATCTGTCGATATTTGATACACCACAATCATCTATGTTTTTAAAGGCTGATTTTAATTATTGCATTAACACATTCAATCTAAGTTGGTATTTGATGGAGGATGCTGAAGCTGTGCTTGATTCATTAAAATTAAATGTTGTACATGAGAGTGGGTTTTCAGATTTGATTTCTATAGACTTAGTATCAGGTGGTATTCCTTATGAGGTTTTAAATGGATCAGGAGAATATTGTTTTGAATTATTTGCCTACTATCCTTCTGGAGACATTGCCACTTCTAATGAAATTTGTGAGTTTATAATTGTTTCTCCTCAGTTAGAATCTTATCAGATTTTAAATGTTTCTGTGTCGGAAAACTCAACTATAGTTGATTGGTTAATATTTGATGAACAGGCTTTGGTGCAATCAGAGCTCGTAGGCTATGATAATTTAGGGAATGGATTAGTATCTACAGGTTTATCACCTTACTCTATTGGAGACAATTGGTATACGGAGGATGTGGGAATTTCGGCTGGTTTAGTTTTTTATGAGATGAACTTTAGAAACACCTGTGACTCTATGTTTCGAACCGAGCTCTTTAGTAATCTCTATTTAGAGATGGAGCCTACAGGTACAGATATGCTACTATTTAATTGGGATAATTCGTATCCGAATTATGTTACTCCAGAAGAATATTTACTTTATAAAGTCACTTTAGATGGTGATGTTTTAATAGGTACTTTTGATTCAATGACTTCTTCTGCAGTATATGAATTGGATTCTGACGATATTCGATCTTCTGGACTTGAGTTTGAGGTTCGAAGAACTTCAAAGGTCGAGACCAGTTCTTTTGGCCAAATTGAGATAGTGTCAGTATCAAATAGGGTGGAATATACACCAAGACTTAGAATAGTTCTTCCAAACGCATTAAGTCCAAGTGGCAAAAATAATGAGTTTAAACCTGTATTGGTTAGCGGGGTGGTTGAATCTTATATTATGGAGATATATGATCGCTACGGTAAGAAGCTTTTCGAATCCACTGAATTTTCAGAAGGCTGGAAAGGTAAGAGAGGGTTAGATTATTTCCCATCGGGATCATACCAATATGCTATAAAGGTCTGTGATGTACAAGGTGTTGAATATGAGTATGCTGGATTGGTTGCGCTGGTAAGGTAGCAGCTATAACGCCTAATTTTTTTCAAAAAAAGTAAAGTACTGTGGAATAATAATGTAATGTTTTATATATTTGCCTCGCTTCCTAAAGCATGGTCGGGTGGCCGAGTGGCTAGGCAGTGGTCTGCAAAACCTCGTACGGCGGTTCAAATCCGCTCCCGACCTCAAATAAGTCAACTCCACGACCGGAGTTGGCTTTTTTTATGCACTTCCTTAATATTACTCTTTTTTATATCTATATTAAAAAAACGCAGGTCGAAAAAAATTCGACCCGCAAAAAACCAAGTTAACATCCCTCTCGCCAAAGGTTGATGTTGAAAACAAGCTTGTCAAGTATTTATGACAGGCCTATTAAGGTAAATTTAAGTTAAAATATTTAAATTGAAAATTGTTATTCGATAAATGGTTGTCAATTAGGTTTTTTTGAAATCATTTTATTTTAACCTAAACGCCATAAACTTATATATGATAATTATATATTATTTGTTTTTGTATTAAATATTATGAATACTTTGGATGTCAAATCAAGGCTAGAGGGCGGAAAAGACAATGATGCATTAAAGAACAGTATAGTAGAAGTTGCTAGAGACGAGGGACTATTGCGTGCCCTTAAGGCAGATAATAAGGAATTGGTTCGATTTTTAAACAGCATGGATCAAGCTGTAATTTTGGAGCGATGTGGTTCGGGAATCCAATTTGTGAATAACTTATTTTTTTCCATTTTTAAGTTCAAGAAAACATCAAAAGATCTTATTGGTCAATCTATCGAAACGGCCTTTACTTCTGACTTAGGTAAAAGGATATTAGAGCAAATTCCGGGACTGAATGAAACTTCCAAGCGGAAACTTAGACAAACGAAGAAAAAGCGTTTCAAATTAGGCCATGAATTATCTGTGCAGGTAAAGTATTTTCCTGTTATAGAAGATAATCAGATGGTTTCAAGAGTATGGTTGTTCGAGGATGTAACTATACAAAGTTTGACAGAGTCAAATATGGCTCAGCGCGAAGAAAAATATAGAGGTATTCTCGAGAATATGGAACTTGGAATTTTAGAGGTTGATAACGATGGAATAGTCGTTCGTGCCTATGATCGTTTTTGTGCGATGACAGGGTATTCTCAATCAGAATTAATGGGTAGAGATGCACTTGAAATTTTGGTACCCCACGAACAAAGGCATATCCTAAAGCAGCAGACCTCAGATAGAGCCATAGGGAAGGCAGATGTATACGAAATTCAAATTATTAAGAAGAGTGGAGAGAAAATTTGGGTTTTGATAAGTGGAGCGCCCATACTTGATTCAAATCAAGAAATCGTAGGAACAATAGGACTACATTACGATATAACAAATCGTAAGAAGTCCATGTCGGAATTAAAACGGGCTAAATTTCAGGCAGAGGCAGCAAAAGAAGCTGAAAAACAATTCTTAGCCAATGTCAGTCACGAAATGCGTACACCATTGAATGCAATACTAGGGATGACAAGTCTTTTAAAAGGTACAGACCTTACGGAGGAACAGACAGAGTACTTGGAGATGTTAGATAGTTCTTCGAATATGTTACATTCCCTAATTACTGATATCCTTGATATTTCAAAGATTGACGCTGGAGAGGTTAAGATTAATAAAGAGCCGTTTAACCTTATTTCTGTTCTAAATGTAATTGTTAGAACATTTTCCATCCGCATGGAGCATCAGCCTGTAAACATTGAATTTGTTCATAATGAAAGTGATAACCTGTGGGTTAATGGAGATCTTCTTCTCTTTAAACAGATATTGAATAATCTCATCGGCAATGCTTGTAAATTCACTAAAAAAGGAAGCGTAAGTTGTAAATTATTAATTGAAAAGATCGATGAATCCAATCTTGTCATTAATATAGACATCATTGATACCGGTATTGGTATTGATAAGAGTGAGCAAGACTTGATATTTCAGAAATTTAAGCAAGGATCTAATAATAAAGAAGAACAATATAGTGGCACTGGACTCGGCTTAGTTATCACAAAAAAGTTGGTAGAGCTGCAAAGTGGAGTTATAGGAGTAAAAAGTCAGGTTGGAAAAGGAAGTATATTCAGTGTCTCTATTCCTTACGAATTGAGCAGCCAAATTAAACAGAAAGAGGAGAGGTTAATAGATATTAGTCAACTCAATCAATCTACTGTTCTTATTGTTGAGGATAACTATCTCAACCAGCGATATATTACTACCCTTATGAAAAAATGGGGTATTGATTATAAATTAGCAGAGAATGGTCTTTTGGCAGTTGAATATTCTTGCAAAGAAAAATTTGACCTGATTTTAATGGATGTCAATATGCCAAAGATGGATGGATATCAGGCAAGTCGTGAAATCTTAAAATCAGATAATTTAAACCAGGATACACCAGTGGTTGCATTGACAGCTTCGGGATTGAAACATACAAGAACGGAGACAGAGCGTGCCGGAATGTGTGATTTTCTCTTAAAACCACTACACCCAGAAGACTTAAAAAAAGTTTTGATCAAATACTTGAAGGAAAAAGATTATATGGAAGATAACAACGAAGAATTTAAATTCGATAATTCACTTGATGTAGATTACTTAAACAGTATTTATGATGGTGATGTGGATTACGCTAAAGAAATGTTT